>NZ_JAAFKF010000083.1 GCF_013299175.1 Sphaerotilus sp. | reverse complement strand
CCGGGCCTGAACCTGCCCAAGGCGGCGGTGCAGCACGCCTGGGACGTGCAGAGCTGGCAGATGGTCAACCCGGCCGACCCGGACATCCGCAAGGCGTTCAGCCCGGACGACATGAAGCTGGTCGCGGCCAAGGTGCTGGAAAAGTGCGACGCGCTGGACGGCGCCGCCGACGGGCTGGTGAACGACCTCGGGCGCTGCCAGTCGGTGTTCAAGCTGGCGGACCTGCAGTGCGCTGGCGACAAGACGCCGCAGTGCCTGAGCGCCACGCAGGTCACGGCGCTCAACCGTGCCTTCGCCGGCCCGCGCAACAGCAAGGGGCAGGCGCTTTACAGCGACTGGTCGTTCGACGCCGGCATGGGCTCGGGCAACTGGCGCTTCTGGAAAATGGAGAGCCAGATCCCGCCGTGGGACAAGCTGCCGCTGATCGCGACGATGGGCGCGGGTTCGCTGGCCTATGTCTTCACGACGCCGCCGACCTTCGTGAATGGCACGCCGGCCGCGCTGCTGAGCTACCTGACCAAGTTCAACTTCGACGCCGACGCGCCGCGCATCTTCGCCCGCAACGACCTGCACACCGAATCGGCGATGCAGTTCATGACGCCGCCCGATGTCGATGACCCGAAGCTGGCCGCCTTCCGCCAGCGCGGCGGCAAGCTGATCGTCTACCACGGCAACAGCGACGCGGTGTTCTCCATCAACGACACGCAACGCTGGTTCGGCAAGCTGCAGGCCAACGCCGGGGCGGACGGCGCCGCGTTCTCGCGTCTGTACAGCGTGCCCGGCATGGCGCACTGCAGCGGCGGCCCGGCCACCGACCAGTTCGACGCCCTCGGCGCGCTGGTGGACTGGGTGGAAAAGGGCCAGGCCCCGCAAGCCCTGACCGCCAGCCTCAGCCCCGCCAACAAGGAAGTCCCCGCCGACTGGTCCAAGACCCGCACCCGCCCGCTGTGCGCGTGGCCGCAGGTGGCGCGCTACCAGGGCGGTGACCTCGAATCGGCGGCCAGCTTCCGCTGCGTCACCCCCTGACCTGAAGCACCGAAACCGAAGGAGCTTTCCATGGCACTCGACAAGCCTTATCTGGACGTGCCCGGCACGACCATCTTCGACGCGGAGCAGTCCCGCAAGGGCTACCACCTCAACCAGTTCTGCATGTCGCTGATGAAGGCGGCCAACCGCGAGCGGTTCAAGGCGGACGAGCGTGCCTACCTCGACGAGTGGCCGATGACGGAGGAGCAGAAGCAGGGCGTGCTGACCCGCGACCTGAACCGCTGCATCGCCGCGGGCGGCAACATCTACTTCCTCGCCAAGATTGGCGCGACGGACGGCAAGAGCTTCCAGTACATGGCCGCCAGCATGACGGGCATGACGCAGGAGGAGTACATGGCGATGATGCTCGGCGGAGGCCGTTCGGTCGAAGGCAACCGCTACCTCGGCGAGAACGGCGACGCCCAGCCCCAGAACCAGCCGCAAGGCGCCGCCCACCAGAAGATCCCGCAACAGAAAGCAGGTGCCTGAGATGGCCCGCATCACCGCCTCCGTCTACACCTCGCACGTCCCGGCCATCGGCGCCGCCATCGACCTCGGCAAGACCCAGGAACCGTACTGGCAGCCGCTGTTCAAGGGCTACGAGCCGTCCAAGCAGTGGATGAAGGACAACACGCCCGACGTGATTTTCCTGGTCTATAACGACCACGCGACCGCGTTCAGCCTGGACATGATCCCGACCTTCGCGATCGGCTGCGCGGCCGAGTTCACGCCGGCCGATGAAGGCTGGGGGCCGCGCCCGGTGCCCAAGGTCATCGGCCACCCGGAACTCGCCGCGCACATCGCGCAGTCGGTGATCCAGGACGATTTCGACCTGACCATCGTCAACAAGATGGACGTGGACCACGGCCTGACGGTGCCGCTGTCGCTGATGTGCGGGCAGCCGCAAGCGTGGCCGTGCCCGGTGATCCCGTTCGCGGTCAACGTGGTGCAGTACCCGGTGCCGTCGGGTCGCCGCTGCTACAACCTGGGCAAGGCGATCCGCAAGGCCGTGGAGAGCTACGACCAGCCGCTGAACGTGCAGATCTGGGGCACGGGCGGCATGACGCACCAGTTGCAGGGGCCGCGTGCCGGGCTGATCAACCGCGAGTGGGACAACGCCTGGCTCGACAAGCTGATCGCCGACCCGGACGCCGCCGCCGCCACGCCGCACATCGACTACGTGCGCGAAGCCGGCTCCGAAGGCATCGAGCTGGTCATGTGGCTGATCGCCCGTGGCGCGATGGCCGACGTGAACGGTGGCCCGGCGCCGACCTTGAAACACCGCTTCTACCATGTGCCCGCGTCGAACACGGCGGTGGGCCACGCCATTCTTGAAAACAACGTTTAAGCCCAAGCAAGGATTTTCGACATGAGCACTCCGCATCAAGGCCCCATCCGCGTCGCGCTGGCGGGCGCTGGCGCCTTCGGCATCAAGCACCTCGACGGCATCAAGCACATCCACGGCGTGGAAGTCGTCTCGCTGATCAGCCGCGACCTGGACAAGACCCGCGAAACGGCTGCGCTGTACGGCATCCAGCACGTCACGACCGACCTCAACGAATCGCTGGCGCTGCCCGAAGTCGATGCCGTCATCCTCTGCACCCCGACGCAGATGCACGCCTCGCAGACGCTGGCGTGCCTGAAGGCGGGCAAGCATGTGCAGGTGGAGATTCCGCTGTGCGACGTGCTGGCCGAGGGCGAAGAGGTGGTCCGCGTGGCCAAGGCATCGGGCCTCGTGGCGATGTGCGGCCACACCCGGCGCTTCAACCCGAGCCACCAGCACGTCCACAACCAGATCACCGCTGGTGCGTTCAACCTCCAGCAGATGGACGTGCAGACGTATTTCTTCCGCCGCACCAACATGAACGCGCTGGGCCAGGCGCGCTCGTGGACCGACCACCTGCTGTGGCACCACGCCGCGCACACGGTGGACCTGTTCGCCTACCAGTGCGGCTCGCCGATCGTGAAGGCCAACGCGATTCAAGGCCCGATCCACCCGACGCTCGGCATCGCGATGGACATGAGCATCCAGTTGAAGGCGGCCAACGGTGCGATCTGCACGCTGAGCCTGTCCTTCAACAACAACGGCCCGCTCGGCACCTTCTTCCGCTACATCGGCGACAGCGCGACCTACCTCGCCCGCTACGACGACCTGTTCTCGGGCAAGGAGGAGAAGATCGACGTGTCGCAGGTGGCGGTGTCGATGAACGGCATCGAGCTGCAGGACCGCGAGTTCTTCGCCGCGATCCGCGAAGGGCGGCAGCCGAATTCGAGCGTCGAGGGCGTGCTGGCCTGCTACCAGGTGCTGCACGACCTGGAACAGCAGCTCAACGCGGGCTGACACACCGAACCGCCCTGCATGGCTCCCCTTCCCCCAGCGGGGGAAGGGGCTGGGGGAAGGGGGCAACGCGCCGCGACTGTCCTTTCTTCGCCGGAAACCCCCACCCCAACCCTCCCCCGCTGGGGGAGGGGGCAAAACCAATTCACTCGGAGTCCGTGATGCGCAATCGCTTTCGTGATCCAGGCCGCCAGGGTCGAGTGGCTGCGAGCACGCCGCGGTGAGGAACCTGGTCCCGCTGGGCAAGCCCGCCGCCATCGGCTGCACACTCGCCGCCGTCGCCTTCTTCGTCTCGCTGGACACGACCACCAAGCTGCTGGCGGCGGCCGTGCCGGTGGTGATGGTGGTGTGGTTCCGCTACCTGTTCCAGGTGCTGCTGACGCTCGCCACCGTTGCACCCGCGCAGCGCCGCACGCTCCACCGCAGCCGTCGCCCTGGTCTGCAGGTGCTGCGCGGGCTGATGCTGGTCCTCGCCACGGTGCTGGCCTTCTACAGCCTGCAGGTCATGCCGATCGCCGAGTTCACCGCCGTCGTGACGCTCACGCCGCTGTTCGTCACGCTGCTGGCGGTGTGGCGGCTGGGCGAGCGGGTGACGCCGCTGGAGTGGCTGCTCGTGCTGGGCGGCATGGTGGGCGCACTGGTCGTGATCCGGCCGACGCACGACCTGTTCCACTGGGCGACGCTGCTGCCGCTGCTGCTGGTGCTGTGCAACGCGCTGTTCCAGACGCTGACCCGCCGGCTGGCCGAGGTGGACGCCACGGTGACGACGCAGTTCTACACCGGTTGTGTCGGCACGCTGGCGGCGACGCTGCTGCTGCCGTGGACGTGGACCACGCCGCAGAGCCTGCACGTCTGGGGACTGCTGCTGCTGCTGTGCGTGGTCGGCTCGGTCGGGCACCTGTTCCTGATCATGGCCTATGCCCGTGCGCCGGTCGCGACGCTGACGCCGTTCCTGTACTTCCAGATCGCGTTCGCGGGCGTGTCGGGCTGGCTGGTCTTCGGGCATGTGCCGGACTTGCCCGCCTTCGCCGGCATGGCGCTGATCGCGCTGTGCGGCAGCCTGGGTACCTGGCTGGCCGCGAGGACGCCGCATTCGCCCAAGGTCGCGCCGCGGTGAACGCCCGCACAAGAGCCGCTATGCTTGCGGCTCATATGAACGAACCTGACCGTACAGACCCCGCGCCGCGCCGCGCCCGCAAGGCCAAGGCCGCCGACACCCCCGCCGTCCAGGAGCCGGGCCGCACCAACGACCCCGAAGCAACGATGGCCAACATCCTCGAAGTGGCGACCCGCGAGTTCGCCGAGAAGGGGCTGGCCGGTGCCCGCATCGACGAGATCGCCGCGCTGACCCGCACCAGCAAGCGGATGATCTACTACTACTTCGAGAGCAAGGAGGGCCTCTACATCGCCGTCCTCGAAGAGTCCTACCGCCGCATCCGCCACATCGAGTCGGACCTGCACCTCGAAGACCTCGACCCCGAAGCGGCGCTGCGCCGGCTGGTGGCCTTCACCTGCGACTACCAGCGCGAGAACCCCGAGTTCGTGCGCCTCGTGCTCAACGAGAACATGCACCGGGGCGAGTTCCTGGCCCGCTCGGAATCGATCCAGACGCTCAACATCCCGGCCATCAACGGGCTGCGCTCGGTCTACGAGCGGGGCGTGGCCGCGGGGGTGTTCCGCGCCGGCCTGGACCCGGTCGATCTGCACATGTCGATTTCGGCGCTGTCGGTGTTCAACGTCGCCAACCGCCACACCTTCGCGCTCATCTTCAAGCACGACTTCGACGACCCGGCCAGCATCGCCCACCGGCGCGACAACATCGTCGAGATGATCGCCTGCTTCGTCTGCATCGCGCGTCAGGGCTAGGGTTTCTCGGTGCTGGCCATCAGGGTTAGCACTGATTTCTGAAAACTAACCAGTTCGTACATTACGGCATCCTTTCTCGTTTTACCAAGGAGTCCGGGATGGCCCGACTGTTGAATTATTTTTGCCGCGGCATCGAGGTGCTCATCGCGCTGCTGCTGGCGATCATGGTGGTGCTGGTGTTCGGCAACGTGTTCCTGCGCTACGCCTTCAACTCGGGCATCACCATCAGCGAGGAACTGTCGCGCTGGCTGTTCGTGTGGATGACCTTCCTCGGTGCCATCGTGGCGCTGAAGGACAACGGCCACCTGGGGACCGACATGCTGGTGTCGCGTCTCGGTCGCACGGGCAAGCGGGCGTGTCTGGTGCTGGCACAGGCGGCGATGCTGTTCGTCACCTACCTCCTGTTCACGGGCAGCCTGGCGCAGGTCAAGATCAACTGGGACGTGGAAGCCCCGGTCAGCACGGCCTCGATGGCGTGGTTCTACAGCGCCGGCATGGTGTTCGCCGTGTGCTCGGGCGTGATCCTGCTGTGGCAGTTCTGGCGCACGCTGAGCGGGCAGGTCAGCGATGACGAGCTGGTGCTGGTGCAGGAGTCGGAAGACCTCGCCAACGTCCATTCCAACGTCCAGAAATGAGCCGGCCCGCCGCCCGCTGATCCCCCTTTTCGAAAGCTTTCCACCATGACCGTCCTCATCTTCCTGGGTTCGCTGCTGGGCGCCATGGCCCTGGGCATCCCCATCGCCTATTCGCTGCTGGTGTGCGGTGTCGCCCTGATGCTGCACCTGGACCTGTTCGACGCGCAGATCCTGGCGCAGAACGTCATCAACGGCGCGGACTCGTTCCCGCTGCTGGCCGTGCCCTTTTTCATGCTGGCCGGCGAGATCATGAACGTCGGTGGTCTGTCGCGCCGCATCGTGAACCTGGCGATGACGCTGGTCGGCCATGTGCGCGGCGGTCTGGGCTACGTGGCCATTCTGGCGGCGATCATGATGGCGGCGCTGTCCGGTTCCGCGGTGGCGGACACGGCGGCGCTGGCGTCGCTGCTGCTGCCGATGATGGCCGCGGCTGGCCATGACAAGGCGCGTGCCGGGGGCCTGATCGCCTCGGCCGGCATCATCGCGCCGATCATCCCGCCGTCGATCGGCTTCGTGATCTTCGGCGTTTCGGCCAACCTGTCGATCGGCAAGCTGTTCCTCGCGGGCATCGTGCCGGGCATCCTGATGGGCGTGTCCATCGCCATCGCCTGGTGGTGGGTGGCGCGCAACGAGAACGTCACCCCGCCCAAGAAGTCCACCGGTGCGCAGCGCATGCAGGCCCTGAAGGACTCCACCTGGGCCATGGTGCTGCCGGTGATCGTCGTGTTCGGCCTGAAGTTCGGGGTGTTCACGCCGACCGAAGCCGCCGTCGTGGCCGCCGTGTACGCCCTGTTCGTCTCCACCATCATCTACCGCGAGATGGGCTGGAAGGAGACCTACGAGGTGTTCGTGTCCGCCGCCAAGACCACGGCCGTCGTGATGTTCCTGGTCGCCGCCGCCATGGTCAGCTCGTGGCTGATCACCGTGGCCGACATCCCCGCCCAGATGATCAAGCTGCTGGAGCCGTTCATGGGCAACCAGACGCTGCTGATGGTGGCCATCATGGTGCTGGTGATGGCGGTGGGCACGGCGATGGACATGACCCCGACCATCCTGATCATGACCCCGGTGCTGATGCCCGTGGTCAAGGCGGCGGGCATCGACCCGATCTACTTCGGCGTGCTGTTCATCATCAACAATGCCATCGGTCTGGTCACGCCGCCGGTGGGCACGGTGCTGAATGTGGTCGCCGGTGTCGGCAAGATGAAGATGGACGACGTGACCCGCGGGGTGGTGCCGTTCATGATTGCCGAGTTCATTGTCATGTTCCTCATGGTCGCGTTCCCCTGGCTCGTGACCGGTCCCGCCAAGTGGCTGGCCCACTGACCTTCCCGTCCCCCTGTCCCTTCCCATTCAAGGATAGAAACATGAAACGCCTGATGATCAAGACCCTGGTGGCCGTGGCCGCTCTCGCTGTTGCCGGTGTGGCCGCCGCACAGGAACGGACCTTCAAGTTCGGTCTGCAGAACCCCAAGGGCCACCCGCTGGAAATGGGCGCCGTCAAGTTCGCCGAGCTGGTCGCGGCCAAGTCGGGCGGCAAGCTCAAGGTCAACGTGTTCGCCGGTGGCGTGCTCGGTGGTGACGCGGCCAACGTGTCGGCGCTGCAAGGCGGCACGCTGGAAATCATGATGCTGAACTCCGGCATCCTGGCCTCGCAGGTCAAGGACTTCGAGGTGTTCGACTTCCCGTTCATGTTCGCCAGCGGCAAGGAAGCCGATGCCGTGGTCGATGGTCCCTTCGGCCAGAAGCTGCACGCCAAGCTGACTGACAAGGGCATCATCGGCCTGGCCTACACCGAGCTGGGCTTCCGCAACCTCACCAACAGCAAGAAGCCGATCAACACGGTCGAGGACATCGCCGGCCTGAAGCTGCGCGTGATCCCGAACGCGATCAACATCGACTGGGTCAAGGCCCTGGGCGCCAACCCGACCCCGATGGCCTTCCCCGAGGTCTACGCCGGTCTGGAGCAGAAGGCCATCGACGGCCAGGAAAACCCGCTGTCCGTGATCCTCGCCAACAAGTTCTTCGAAGTGCAGAAGCACCTGGCGCTCACCAACCACCAGTACAACCCGCAGTCGATCATCTTCTCGAAGAAGGTCTGGGACAGCCTGACGGACGCCGACCGCAAGGTGCTGCAGGACGCTGCCCGCGAAACCAGCGTCTACCAGCGTCAGGTCAACCGCAGCAAGTCGGCCGACGATCTGGCCGAGCTGAAGAAGGCGGGGATGCAGGCCACCGAGCTGTCACCGGCCGAACAGGCCAAGCTGCGTGACAAGCTCAAGCCGGTGATCGACAAGCACGGCGCGGCGATTGCCGGCACCGTGGCCGAGCTGCAGGCCGAGCTGGCCAAGGTCCGCAAGTAAGGAGAACGGCGCTCATGATCCGCGGCACCACCTCGCTCATCGCCCACATCGGCTTCCCGACCTTCGCCTTCAAGGCGCCGATGATCTACAACCCGTACTTCGAGCAGGCGGGCATCGACGCCGTCGTGGTGCCGATGGGCTGCCAGACCGCGGATTACCCGACCTTCCTGCGCGCCGCGTTCACGCTGACGAACATCCGCGGTGCGCTGATCACGATGCCGCACAAGGTGACGACGACCGGGCTGGTCGAGGTGCTGTCGCCGACGGCGCGGATCGCCGGGGCGTGCAACGCCGTGCGCCTGGGTGCGGACGGCCGGCTCGAAGGCGACATGTTCGACGGCGAAGGCTTCGTGCGCGGCGTGCTGCGCAAGGGCGTCGTGCTGCAGGGCAAGCGCGTGCTGGTGGTCGGCAGCGGCGGGGTCGGCTGTGCCATCGCCGCGTCGCTGGCGGCGGCCGGCATCGGCGCGATCACGCTGTTCGACCGCTACGCCGAGTCCGCCGAAGCCCTCGGCGACCGCCTGCGTCAGCACTACCCGGCGCTGGAGGTCACCACCGGCTCGAACGACCCGGCGGGCCACGACGTGGTGGTCAACGCCACGCCGATGGGCATGAACGAGGGCGACCCGCTGCCGCTCGACATCGACCGCCTCTCGCCCGACACCTTCGTCGGCGAGGTGGTGATGAAAACCGAAATGACCGCGTTCCTGACGGCGGCGGCAGCACGCGGCTGCCGGGTGCAGATCGGCTCCGACATGCTGTTCGAGCAGATCCCGGCGTATCTGGAATACTTCGGCCTGCCCACCACCACCGCGGAGGTCTTGCGCTCGGTGGCGCGGCTCAGTTATTGAGATCGAGATTGAGACCGAGTTGAGTCTGTCACCTGTCGGAGAACCTTCCATGACCCTGGCCAGTTTTGCGGATCGCGAAGCCATCGGTGCATTGCCCAACCCGCTCGGGCTGCTGGGCATCGAGTTCATCGAGTACGCCACCAGCCGTCCGCAGGCGTTCGGTCAGGTGCTGGAACGCATGGGCTTCGTGCCCGTTGCGCGCCACCGCTCGCGCGAGGTGCAGCTCTACCGCCAGGGCGACATGCACATCATCGTCAACGCCCACCAAGGGGGCTTGAACGGCCAGCCCGCCCCGAGCGAGACGCCGGTGATCGCGGCGGTGGCCTTCCGGGTGCGCGATGCGGCATCGGCGTACCGGCGCGTGCTGGCGCTGGGCGCCTGGGCCGTGCCGACGCAGGTCGAGGTGATGGAGCTGAACATCCCCGCCATCCACGGGGTCGGTTCCAGTCGCATCTACTTCGTGGACCGGCACCGCGAGTTCTCGATCTACGACGTGGATTTCGTGCCCATCGCCGGCGCCGATCCGCACCCGCCCGCCCAGCAGGGGCTGCACCTGTTCGGCGTGGTGCAGTACATCGGGCTGGACCGCTCCGACGACTGGACCACCTTCTACGGCGAGCTGTTCGGCTTCGCCGAGCTGCCGCGCGAGCAGAACTTCGGCGTGCTCACCAGCGGGCGCATCCTCGCCAGTCCCTGTGGCCAGTGCCACTGGCAACTGATCGAGCCGGACCCGGACGCCGCGACCTTCGAACACGACGAGCTGCTCCAGCGCGTGGCCTTCGGCTGTGGCGACGTGCTGGCGACCGCCGCCACGTTGCGCACGCGCGGCGTCGAATTCGTCGAATCGGCGCATGGCGTCCGCACCGATGCCCGCGGGGCGCTGACGCAACCGATGCTCGGTGGCGTGGTGTTCGAGCTGGTCCACGACGCACGCTGAGCCGGCCATGCACCTGCAGATCGCCCGCAACGTCGCCGATTTCGGCATGGACACCATCACGCTGGCCGGCCCGCTCGAAGCCAAACTTCAAGCGGTGCGTGCGGCTGGCTTCACCCAGATCATGCTGTCCGCCCGCGACATCGTGGGCCACCCGCAGGGCGTGGACGTGGCAGTGCAGGCTGTGCGCGACAGCGGCTTGCGCGTCACCGGTTTCCAGGTGCTGCGCGATTTCGAGGGCTTGTCAGGGCACCTCCACAGCTACAAGGTCGACATCGCCAAGCAGATGATCCTGCTGGCGCACGCCCTCGGCGCCCAGGTGCTGCTGGTGTGCTCCTCCACCTCGCCGCACGCCAGCGGTGACGCCGACGCCATCGCCCGCGACCTGCGCAAGCTGGCGATGTTGGCCATTCCCTACGGGCTGCGCATCGCCTACGAGGGCTTGTCCTGGGGCCGCCACATCAACGAATACCCGCAGGCGTGGGACGTGGTGGAACGCGCCGACTGCCCGAACCTCGGACTGGCCATCGACTCCTACCACCTGCTGGCCATGCAGACGCCGCTGGATGCACTGGAGTACGTCGATCCGTCCAAGCTCTACCTGGTACAGCTCGCCGACTTCCTGTGGAACGAGGTCCGCACCGCCGAGGAGCGCATGGACACGGCGCGCCACTTCCGCGTCTTCCCCGGCGAGGGCGTGCATTCCGAGGCGCTCACCGCGCTGGTGCTGAAGCTGGACGCGCTGGGCTACCGCGGTGACTACAGCTTCGAGGTCTTCAACGACGACTACCAGCAGCTTCCGTTGCCGTTCGTGGCGAAGCGGGCGTGGGACTCGGCGGTGTGGCTGGCCGAAGGGGTGTTGCGCCGCTCGGTGCCGCTGCCGGGGCAGATGCGGCTGCGGCGGAGCTGAAGCGCGGCTGAACACACGACCTTGGGGCAGGCCGCGCTTGTCCACTGGATGGCGGGCTGGCACGTTGCCAGAGCACCCCCGCCTTCAGAAGGAATCGGTCATGTTCTCGTTCTTGACATCCGCACCGCGCCGCTTGGTGGTCTCGACCTTGCTGGCCGCTGCGGGCCTGTGCGCTGGTGCTGCCGCCCAGGCTGGTGGCGTGCAATGGTCGATCGGCATCCAGTTGCCACCGCCACCCATCGTCTACTACCCGGCCCCGCCGCAGCGGATCTACGCGCCGGAACCGGTGTACGTGCAGCAGGCGCCCCGTGTCGTCTACGTCGAGCCAGAACGCCCTTGGCCACGCCACCACCGCCACCGCCACTGGCAGGACGACAACCGCTGGGACGAAGGCGGCCGGGACCACTGGCGTGAGGGCCGTGGTGAGGGCCGCGGCGGCTGGCGCGACGGGCGCTGATGGGTCAGCCGGCGATCCGCCCGCTGCATTCGCCAAACCCGATTCCCACCGCGCCTGCTACCGCGCAACGCCCGCGCAGCACCACCCGATCCCCATCGGCGAGGAAGGTGCGCTGCTCGCCATTCGGCAGCGTGACCGGCGTCTTGCCGCCCATCGACAGCTCCAGCAGCGAGCCGGCCTGTTCCGGTGCCGGGCCTGAGAGCGTGCCGGTGCCCAGCAGGTCGCCCGGTTGCAGGTTGCAGCCGCCGACCGTGTGGTGCGCGACGAGCTGCGCGGCGGTCCAGTACGCGGCGTCGGGCCAGCGGCTGGCGCTGAGCGTGACTGGTGGCTGACCCGCGTGCGCCATCGCTGCCGTCTCGATCTGCACCTCCAGCGCGATGTCGATCGCCCCGGCCGCCCGGTTGGCCGCGTTGTCCAGGTAAGGCAGTGGCTGTGGATCACCCGCTGGCCGCGTGAACGGCACGCGGAACGGCACCAGCGCGGCCATCGTCACCACCCACGGCGAAATCGTCGTCGCGAAGTTCTTGGACAGGAACGGCCCGAGCGGCTGGTATTCCCACGCCTGCACATCCCGCGCCGACCAGTCGTTGAGCAGCACGACGCCGAACAGGTGCGACTCCGCCTGGTCGATGGACACCGGCTCGCCGAGCGCATTGCCAGTGCCGACGATCAGGCCGAGTTCCAGCTCGAAGTCCAGCCGCTTGCACGGGCCGAACTGCGGCACGGTGCTGCCCGGCGGCAAGGTCTGGCCCATCGGGCGGCGCACGGTCTGGCCGCTCACGCCGATGGACGAGGCACGGCCGTGGTAGCCGATCGGCACCCACTGGTAATTTGGCAACAGTGGGTTGTCGGGGCGGAACAGCTTGCCGACGGTGGTGGCGTGGTGGATGCCGGTGTAGAAATCGGTGTAGTCGCCGATGGTGCAAGGCAGCGCGAATTCGAGCGCCGACTGCGCGATCAGGCAAGGGGCCAGCGCCACCTCCGCCGGGCTGCCCATGGTCAGCGCCCGCGACAGTGACTCGCGCACAAGCTGCCAGTCCGCCGGCCCGCGGGCCATGAATGCATTCAGATCACCCCGCACCAGCGGTGCGAGCGCGGCGGCTTGCGCGTCGGTGTGCTCGGCGGCGAGGACAGCGGCGGCGAGGTCCAGCGCCTGATCGCCGATTGCCACCATGATCCGCCATGGTTCTTCCGTCCCGGCGCGTCGGGCGCGGGCATAAGGCAGGTTCTGGATCGGGAAATCGGTCGCGCCATCATTGGCGGATGCGACCCAACTGCGCAGGGCAGGGTCGTGGGTGGCGTCAAGGTGGTTCATGGGGCAGGGGTTTCCGGGGTGACGCCGTGACGCGCAGCGGCCATCGCCTCGCGCAGCACGGCCATGTCGCCGATGTGGTTGGCCAGCAGCAGGACCAGCCGGGCGTTGACGAGGCGGCTCGTGTCGTCGTCGAGACCGCGGTGGGTGTCGATCAGCAGGTCGTAGAAGTCGTCGCCGGGGGTGTAGGCCCGCAGCGGGGCGGGGGAGCCGGCGCCGAAGTTGGGTTGGGTCTTGAGCATGGTGCAGGCGTCAGGCGTTGCAGGTCGCACGCAGCACGGCGGTGCGCACGGTGGCAGGATCGGCGCTGCGCCAGCGGGCGGCGATGATTTGGTCAGGGCGGATCAGCACGGCCGTGCCGGGGCGGGCGTCGTAGCGCCGCGCTGCGATGCCCTCTGCGGGCAGGCACAGCGTTTGCAGCGCAATCGCATCGCTGGCCAGTGCGTCAAACGCCGAAGGCTCGGTGTGCCCGAACAGCAGCAGCACGAAGCCGTTGCCCGTGTGCGCCAGCAACCAGCCGTCGCGGCCGTCCACCGTCACGGGCGCGTCGTCCATCGGCGCACCCGGCGTCATCCGGCCGGCAAAGGTGTCGCCCTCGGCGTCCGGCGTGGACAGCGGCGAGCCGTGGTGGTGCGTCGGCACCGACAGCCGGCCCGAGTTGACCAGCGCCCGCGCAAAGGCGTGGTCGTTCGCCAGCGTCAGCACCGCGTCGCGGATGTCGCGTGAGGCTTGGCTCTTGGGCGTCATGAAGTCGGTCGAGCGGGTCGAGTTGAGCAGGTTCTCGTCGGCCGCTTCGCCGCGCTCGGTGCTGTACGTGTCCAGCAGCGCCTCGGGTGCCTTGCCATCCATGACCAGCTTCAGCTTCCACGCGAGGTTGTCCGCGTCCTGAATGCCCGAGTTCGCGCCCCGCGCCCCGAACGGCGACACCTGGTGCGCCGCATCGCCGACGAACAGCAGCCGCCCATGCCGGAAATCCGCCATGCGCCGGCACTGGAAGGTGTAGACGCTGACCCACTCCAGCGTGAACTCCCGATCCGGCCCCAGCATGGCGCGGATGCGCGGGATGACCTGCTCCGGCTTCTTTTCGTGCTCGGGATCGGCGTCCCAGCCGAGCTGGAAGTCGATGCGCCAGACGTTGTCCGCCTCGCGGTGCAGCAGCACGCTCTGGTTCGGGTGGAACGGCGGGTTGAACCAGAACCAGCGTTCTGCGGGGAAGTCGGCCTTCATCACCACGTCGGCGATCAGGAAGCGGTCCTGGAAGACCTTGCCGTCGATGTCGAGTCCGAGTTGTCGGCGGATCGGGCTGCGCGCCCCGTCTGCGACGACGAGCCAGTCGGCGTGAAGCTGGTAGGCGCCTTCGGCTGTTTCCACGTCGATCAGTGCGCCGTCATCGTTCCCGGCAAGGGGCGTCACCCGCGTGACCTTGCTCAACCAGCGCAGGTCGAGGTTCGGCAGTTGGGCGGCGCGATCGACGAGGTACTGCTCCAGGTAGTACTGCTGCAGGTTGACCATGCCGGGGCGGTGGTGGTCCGGCTCGGGCAGCAGGTTGAAGCTGAACACCTCGGCGTCGCGGTGGAAGGTGCGCCCGACGTTCCACGTCACGCCCTTGTCCACCACCGCCTGTCCGCAGCCGAGCCGGTCGAGGATCTCCAGCGTGCGCTTGGCGTAGCACAGGCCGCGGGAGCCGACGCTGACGGTGTTGTCATCGTCCAGCAGCACGACCGGCAAGCCTTGCTGCGCCAGGTCGATCGCCGCGCTCAGCCCGACCGGGCCGGCGCCGACGACGACCACCGGGTGCCGCGCCACCGTGCCGGGCGTGTCCAGCTCGACCGGGTGGCGCCAAGCGTAGCGGGGGTAGGTGTAGGTGCTCAGCATCGCATCGGTCCCGCAGCGTCAGCCTTCGTGCATCCACGCCGCATGGCGCGGAGCCCGCTTCGTCTGCGACCACTCTTCGAGCATGTCCCACTTGCACTCGTCGAGCTTGCGCATCATCTCGGGCGTGCCGATGTCGGCCGCCAGTTCGAGCCGGTGGCCGTTCGGGTCGAAGAAGTAGATCGACTTGAAGATCGTGTGGTTGACCGGCCCGAGCACGTCGATCCCGGCCGCGACCAGCTTCGCCTTCGCCGCTTCGAGCATTTCCATTGACGCCACCTTGAACGCGATGTGCTGCACCCAGCCGGGGGTGTTCTCGTCGCGGCCCATCGCGGGCGAGTTCGGCAGCTCGAAGAAGGCCAGCACGTTGCCGTTGCCCGCGTCGAGGAAGACGTGCATGTACGGGTCCGGCGCCTTGGTGGACGGCACCTCGTTCTCGGCGATGGCCAGCACGAAGTCCATGCCGAGGTGGTCGCGGTACCACTCGACGGTCTGCTTGGCGTCCTTGCAGCGGTAGGCGACGTGGTGAACGCCGTGGGTGATGCTCATGGGGTTCTCCTGCGCAGTGGGGACAGCGGGAATCAGCCTTCGAGCGCCTGCCACATGGCGACATCGCGCTCGGCGGTCCAGATGCGCGGGTCGCGGTGGCCGGTCGCCTCGTCATAGGCGCGGGTCACGTCGAACGGCATGCAGTGGTTGAAGATCACCCAGTGCCCGAACTTCGGCTTCAGCGTGGCGAAGGTCTCCTCGTACACCTTGCGCAGATCGCGTCCTTCGGCGGCCCCCGCCTTGACGCTCGCATACAGCTCGCTCACGAACGCCCGCGTGCCGGCCAGACCCGCTTGCACCTGCTCGGGGGTTTGCAGCGCCGCACCTCGGCCGGGCACCAGCTTTTCGGGATTCAGCGCGGCGATGTTGTCCAGCGTCTGCGGCCAGTCCTGGAAGTAGGCGTCGCCCGCATACGGCGTGGCGTCGAACTCGACCAGGTCGCCCGAGAACAGGATCTTCTCCTTCGGCAGCCAAGCGACGGTGTCGCCCTTGGTGTGGCCACGGCCCAGTTGCAGGATCTGCACCTCGACCGAACCCAGCCAGACCGTCATCTTCCCGGTGAACGTGATCGTCGGCCACGTCAGGCCCGCCGGCACCGACTCGACGTTCTGGAACAGCCGGGGGAAGCGGCCGATCTCGCTGGCCTTGTCGAACTCGCCGCGCTCGACGATCAGGTCGTAGGTGTCCTGGCTGGCGATGATCTGCTCGGGCTCATACGCCGTCGCGCCCAGCACGCGCACCGCGTGGTAGTGGCTCAGCAGCACGTACTTGATCGGCTTGTCCGTCACCTCGCGGATGCGGCGGATCACGTCCTGCGCCATCACCGGCGTGGCCTGCGTGTCGATGACCATCACGGCGTCGTCGCCGATGATGATGCCGGTGTTCGGGTCGCCCTCGGCGGTGTACGCATAGGCGTGGTCGGACAGCTTGTCGAAGCTGACCTTCTTTTCTTCCAGGTCGGCGGCGGAGGCGAAGGTCTTGGTCTGCGTCATGGAGGCGGTTCCGAGGTTTGTTTCTGTCAAACGAGTTCGTCTAATCCGAACGATGGTTGATGTTAATCATGGCGTTTGTTAATGTCGAATGCATTTGCATCAGTGAAAACCCGCAACCCATTGCCGCAGACCATCGCCATGACCCAAGAATCCACTCCCCGCGGCTCGCGCGGTATCCAGAGCATCGAGGTCGGCGGCCAGTTGCTGCACGCGCTCGCCCACGCCGGCCGCCCGCTGGCGCTGAAAGACCTCGCGCGCGAAGCCGACATGACGCCCGCCAAGGCGCATCCCTACCTCGTCAGCTTCGGCGCGGTCGGGCTGGTCGAGCAGGACACGGAAACCGGCCGCTACGGGCTGGGGCCGCTGGCGCTGCAGTTGGGGCTGATCGCGCTGCAGCAGGTCGATCCGGTACGGCTGGCCTCGGCGGAACTGCCGGCGCTGGCGCGCGAGGTGGGGCACACGGTGGCGATCGCCGTGTGGGGCAACCGCGGGCCGACCATCGTGCGGCTGGAGGAAGGCCCGCAGGCGGTCCACGTCAACATGCGGCACGGCACGGTGGTGTCGGTCGATGGCACGGCGTCCGGGCTGCTGTTCGCGGCGCATCGGCCGGCGGCGGAGGTCGAGGCGATGCTGAAAGCCGAAGGGGCGGGGCGCACGCTGGCCGATCTGGCGCCGCAGCTTGAACGGGTGCGCGCGCAGGGTTGGAGCGGCGCGGTCGATGGCTCGGTGCGGGGGGTCAGCGCGGTGGCGGCGCCGGTGTTCGACGGCTTCGGGCAGATGGTGCTGGCGCTGACGGCGATCGGGCCGA
>NZ_JAAFKF010000082.1 GCF_013299175.1 Sphaerotilus sp. | reverse complement strand
TCTGCGGCCCTGCTGCCGGTGAAGGGTTCGGCGCTGGCGCTGGTGTTTTCGGCGCCATGGTCGGCGGTGGCCTGCGTGCTGGTGTCGAGCCTGGTCGAACCGGTAGCACCAAAGGGACCGGAGGTGGCGCCACCATGGGTGAAGGCGCTACAGAGACCGGAGCTGGTGCCAGCAGCGTCGGTGTCGAGGTGGCCACCGGTCGTTCCTGCTGGCGCCACAGCCGACCCAGCCGCGACAGCACGCCCATGACCCCCGGCGCGGCCGGCGGTGAATCGACCGCGGCCGGCTGCTTGCGCTCGATGCTCTTCAGAAGCCCGATCTGCGTCTCCTGAGCCTTCTCACTCTTCGCGGCCGAGGTGCGGAAGTCGTCGCCAGTCTGGCTTGGGTTGCCCTTGTTGGTGGGTGGCGTGGTCATTGCAGGACGTGGCTGGGGCCGGTGTGCAGTGCAACCAGCCCGAAGCCCTCAAGCTTCTGGGCCTGCACCAGCAGTTCCTCGGGGTCGGCGCCCAGCGCATCGGCCACGGCTTCCAGGCTGAACAGCGGTTCACCCTCAGGCGTGCAGCGGTCAGGCGTCCGGAGGTGGATTCCGCACTCCGCCATCATCCGATCAGTGCAACCGGGGTCTTGCAGGTTCAGGGCCTTGACGACGGCGGCGAACGTGCGCGGGTCATCCTCCCCTAGCGTGTCCATGAGGGTGCGTGCGTGGGTGAACGCCTCCCGGATCGCCTTCTGCTGCGGCGTCTCGCTTCGGACGGTGTTCCATGCCTGCAGCGCGTCGCAGATGGCGCCGGCCATCTCGTCATCCATCGGGGCGGTTGCACTGGCCTGCAGGGCGCTCACCTGGTCACGGCGCAGGCGCTCGGCGTCGTTCGGCTCGCTGGGGTCGGTGGCATCCGCCAGCGCACGCAGGCGTTCGACGTAAGCCCCGCTGCTGTATGGCGCCATGCCCAGCGCCAGCACCAGACTGTCGGCGTCACGGGTGCGGATCGCCTCGGCAAGAGCGGCCAGCAGCACGGCACGGCCCGCCCGCGTGAGCTTGCCTGCCACGACGATGGCCTGATGGATCAGCGTGGCGAACTCGGCATCAACGACGTGCCCCGGCAGTGCGCAGGCCATCAGGGCAGCGTGGACGGCTTCGCGGGACTCGGCAGGGCTGGCACTGTCCTTGTGCGCAACGATGCCTTCCATCCGGTCGTTGAAGGCGTCGAGGTCCACCGGCGCGCAGTCCATCAGCTCTTCCAGCGCGGGAAGGGTCGGGTGGTCGTTCAACACGGCGCGGAAGTCGGCCGCGGTGGTGTAGGGGAAGGGGTCGTTCATGGTGCGCTTCTCGTGGTGGCGGTGAAGTGGGTGCAGCGCACCAACTCGGCCCGGATCGGCTCGAACTGGCGGCTGGCGCTGGTCATCTGGCCGGCTCGGGCAGCGCCACAGCGGCGGCCCTCCAGCCGGCGGCACTCGATGCACATGGCCATGTCCAGGCCCGTGCGGTCTCTCAGTCGCAACTGAGCGGCGATCTGCTCGGCGTCGTCGGTGCCGAACCCGTGGCGCAGCGCCAGCCCGAAGTAGTCGGACAAGCGGCCGGCGTCGTCGGTGGTCATGCCGACCAGTGCCAGCACCTCGGGCGGTTGCTGCAGCAGGCCGATCAACTCGGCCCGGTGGGTGCGGATCTGGGTGCGGTCGGCATCGGTCAAGACGCCCGGCGGGGACACCAGCAGCCTGTCGCCGCCGGGCTTCACCGCTACCGACAGGCCACGCCGCCGAAGGTCTTGGAGCAAGGCAGGGGCGCCCATGTCACAGCTCCTCGGGCACGGCTACCGCCGAAAGCAGGGTCGCGCCTTGACCGGAATTCACAGCACTGACAGCACTGAGAGCACTTTTCAGGGGTGTTTTCGGGTCGAAAGTGCTGTGAGTGCTGTCAGTGCTGTCGTTTTGGACTGGTCGCCGATGCAACTTTACCGACCAGAGCTGTCCAGCAGCACCCCGCGAGCCGCGCACGAACAGCTTGCCGGCCACGATGCGGCCCTGCATCTTGTCGAGCCAGCGCCCGGCGATCCGCACGTTCACCCGCCCGCCTTGGCCTGCGATTTCATCCAGCGCATCACCCAGCGGCGTGGATTCGTCGCTGAACGACAGCGCCGCCCGCTTGATCGCCTGGGCCACCGTGGTCGGCGTGGTGCCGAACGCCTGGTGCCACGCTTCCAGCAGCGCACCGTGCTTGGCCGTCTCCGGGTCTGCCTCGAAGGCGAGTGCCGCCGCCTTCATCGGGTCATCGAACATGGGCAGCAGGTCGCCCGGGTGCTGCGCGTTGTGCGCGCGCACCAGCCCGGCCAGCCAGCACAGCGGCTGCCGCACCAGGTCGTCCCATGTCTCGAAGCTGGCCGTGCGCCCCTTCGCCGCCTTCGGTCGCCCGGCGGTGATGTAGGCCCGGATGATCGACAGCGCCGCCACGACGTAGCGGGGGCGGTGCTCGCTGATTTCGGTGGCGGGGTCAAAGCTGAAGTCCCGCGTGTAGGGCGTCTCCGTCTCCGCGTCGATGCGGGCCAGCAGCACCCGGCGGCAGGTGTCCGAACTGAGCCGCAGGTTGTTGCCCGTGGCGATGAACATGGCCCGGTTCGGCAAGCTCGCCGTCTCGCTGCTGCCCAGGATGCGGTCGGCGAAGGTCGCAGCGGTCAGGAAGCTGTCGAGCGCGGCATTGCCCAGCGGCTCGCGCACGTTGTCCCACAGGATCACGCGGTGGCCATCGCGCAGCGCGGCGAACAGGCGCTTTCGGGTTTCCTCGTCGTTGTCGGCCGGTGGCAGGATGGCCGGATCTGTGCCGATGGACAAGATGCCGATGCATCGGGCCAGCAGCGTCTTGCCGGACCCTGCCGCCGGGGCGTCGAAGCCAATGCCCGGTGCGGTAGGCAAGCTCGCACGGATGGCAGCCGTCAGCAGCCCATGCAGCGCCACGCCGCGGGCCACATCGTCCACCAGCGGGAACAAGCGGAACGGCTGCCACAGCACCCGCAGCGCCTGCAGTGCTTCGGCCGGGCTGACACTGGCGCGGATGGCCGGCTGGTGGGTCAGGTCGGACCAGTAGAACAGGCCCGAATCGGCATCGTGGCCGGGCTTGTCCAGGATCGAGCCATCCGGGCGCAGCGTGGGCGCTGTGACGACGCCGACCAACCGGGCGAAGCCGCGACTGCCATGCTTCGCCAGGACAGCGCGGGCGATGGCACTCGGCGCGTCCTCGGGCGCCTCGGTGGTGGTGACGTTGCCGTCCTCGTCCTCTTTCTTGCGCAGCCGGTAGAACTCACACACCCGGCCCATGTGGTCCAGCAGCCAGTCCGCCGACACCGTGCGCGCCTTGCCCTCGGCGACATAGGCAACCGCTCCTTCGCCGAACTCGTACAGCTCGCAGCGGTCGCGCATGACCTGCAGCACCGCGTCGGTGGCCTCGATGCGCCGGCCAGCGCCGACCTGCACCCGGGCCGACTGCCGGCGCAGCTCGAAGCGCAGACCGCCATGCCGGTGCGTGTGCAGGAAGGGGCGCCCGCCGGTCTTGAGGTTGACGTGCGCCACCCGCCGATCCTGATCCGGGTCGAGCGGGTCGGCGAAGCGGGCGTTGTGCCAGTGGTCGGTGCGGTCGAGCACGTCGCCGACGGTGACGCGCTGGCCGTCCTGCCCGATCAGCTCGAAGTCGCCCATCAGCACGCGGGTGTCACCGGCCGCGCGCAACAGGATCGAGCGGGCCTTGTCCACCGGGATGCCGCGGCGCTGCGACAGCTCGGGCGCCTTCTCGGCCGCCCACTTCTCGCGGGCCGCCGCGGCGCGTGGGGCTACCGCCTTGCGGGCGTCGCGCTGGGCAGCCTGGGCGGCCTTGTCGTCGGCGCGGCCGATCATGCCGAGGTTGAACAGCGCCAGCGGATCGCCGAACACGCGGGCCGCAGTGCCTGGGCGGGTCAGGCCGTCGTGCAGGATCGGGCCGGCCGCGAAGTCCAGGCGCTCGGGTTGCCACACCTGGGCATCCAGCAGGCCACGCATCAGCACCTGCCCGGCCTTGCCGACCTCTGCCCACGCGAAACGGCCCGGTATGGCGCGGGTTGCCTCCCACAGCAGGGACACCAGACGCTTGCCGGCCTCGGGGATGTCGGCGGCGCGGCGCACCGGGATGTAAATCCGGTGCCGCGTCAGGCCCGTGAGCACGCGGCCGTCCGGGGCCACGACACCGGCCGATGCACTGGGGCGCCAAAGCATCGGCGCATCGGTCAACGCTGGGCAGGCGGTGATGAGCCGGGCGCGCAGCTCGTCCACCGTCAGTTCCTCGCCCTCGAATCCGCCGTCGTGGTCGAGCATCAGCACGCCGGGGCCGGTCGGATACTCGAAGTGCGCCCGGTCGCGGGCGATGGCGCCCGGGTCGCCCTCATGCGCGGCCAGTTCGTCACGGGTGACGACAGCCAGATAGGCACCCGGTGCGCTGCCCTTCGGCACGCCCCAGCCGACCGCCTGATTGGGCTCCAGCGCGTCGAGGCACTGCGACAGCGCAGCCAGGCCGCCAGTGCTCTGCAGATGCTCGGCCGTGCCCTGCACCATGTCGGCGCCGGCCTGCTTGACCAGGTGCCCCGCCTCGTCCAGGCGCAGCACCTTGGTCAGCCGCTCGGGGCGCGCGCTGGTGAACCGGGTGAGGTGCAGCGCGGTCATCACGCACCAGTTCCGCAGGCCAGTGCGTCGGCCAGTTCGGCGCGGGCCAGTTCGATCAGCGGCAGTGCGCGGGCCGGTGCCTTGTCACCATCGGCCACCAGCGACCGGCGGATCAATTCGAGAACGACGCCGGCTTCGGTCAGGAGACCGCTGACTTGTGCCGGATCTTCTTCGTCCAGCGACTCCAGGAGGGTGCCGCTGACGATCCGCAGCCCATGGGCGCGAACGTCTTCCACACCGTCTGTGTCAGGCAGGGTGCTGCGTGCGCTGGCCACGTAGCCCATGCAGGCTTCTGCGAAGTTGACGCGAGCCGGGACGGTGTTGTCAGTGGTGGCGGTCGATGCGGTGGTGGTCGTGGTGTTCATGGTCATTTCCTTGGGGCGGTGGGTGGGTTGAGGCAAAGCAGCGGCGCGACCGGCAGTGCCGGCCTGAGGTTTGGGGGCCATGTTTCAGGCTCGGGGTGGGGATTCGGTGGGGGTGGTGCTGGCGCTGTCGATGGCTTCCCGCAGGTCGCGCACGATCAGCGCCAGCATTTCGGCGGGATCTTGGGCTTTGACCGGCGAAGTCATCTCATCCAGCGCGAGCTGGGCAGCCCGTAGCAGCAGCGGTGCGGCGGCGATCAACCGGCCGTTCTCGTTCTCCTGCGCCATGCTGTCGGCGGCGTGGAAGCACACGACGGCCACAGAGTCACCAGCAGCGGTGACAACTGCGCCAGCCGCTGCATCGAAGCGCCACGGGCCGGGGGTGTGGGTGGCGGTGCCCTGTTCGGGGGTCATGCTGCACCGCCTTCCAGCGCCAGCACCATCTGTACCTCGGCACGGGCACGGGTAACGGCTTCCAGCAGGATCGGCTTGGCACGCCGGCGCAAGGACAGCGTGCGCGCTGCGTTGCTCGCCTGGGCGAAGGACTTGGCTTCTTCGCGTTCGGCAGCGAGCAGTCGGGCGTGCAGGTCGGCGGGGGCGTGGGTGACACCTTCGAGCACGTCCAGCACCCAGCGGCGGAACGCTTCTGCCTTGGGTGTGCGGGCGAACATGCCCAGCAGGTGCGCCCCACGCAGCGAGAAGAGGCGCACGCTTCTGGTCAGACCCGGAACCCCACTTCGGGGTTCTGGTTGATCCGGAACACACAAAAGGTGTTCTGGGTCAGGGATGTCCACGAGAACCGTCATGTCGGCGGAGAACTCGCGGGCGTGGGTGCGGTAGATCCGGCTGATCTTGTCGCCACGGCTGTAGCCGAGCGCCTGGGCGATGTCAGCGGCCCGAAGCCAAGTCTTACCCTTGTGGTCGATCACCTTGAACTCGACCGTCTCGAACGTCAGGGCGCTGCTCATCGCGCACCCCCGATCCGGTCAGCCGCCACCAGCTCGAAGGCTTTGGCGCGAAGGTCAGCACGACGTGCAGCCCGGCGGGCGGCGTTGCGTTCGGCCAACTGGCGAGCGATGCGCAGCATGTAGGCGCGGGCGTACTCGCTGGTGGGTGCAGGACGGGGTGAAGGTTGCGCGGGACGGCGCAGTATCACGCGGCCCGATGCGGGCGCGGTGGTGGTGTCAGCCATGATGGCTCCAAAGCAACAGGTGTTGAACCTGCCGCCCTCCCGACCAAGAGAGGGTGGCAGACCGTGCGGGGTTGGTCGACCGGGCTTTGGAACCGGCACACCTTGCGGTGTCCCCACACGGCCCGCCATAGACGGAACCATGCGCGCAGTGTCACGCCGATGAGGACGTGAAAAAGCCGCGTCAGGCGCGGCTACTGCGCCAAAGCTACCGGGCGACCAAGCCCGCATCACTGTTTTTTGCAGTGACAGACGTAGCGTATCACCTCGATGCGCGTTGTGGCAATAGGTGATGTAAATAGTGGCAACTGCAGGCACTGATTTCTTGACGGTTATAGGCGAGATGATCAAAGGTATCTCCGGTTAGGCAGCCAAATACTGCAGCGACGCGGGTATAGGCGTCAAGCGGATGCAGTCAGAGCTGTTTTGTGCTTTCTCGTTCTTTTATCTTCTTAAATATGCTTTTTCAGGCACAAAACACCCAGCCCATATTTATGAAGTTCTTTTCATTATTTTGGATGCTTTGCTGTGCTTTTATTCGCAGACTGTTTCTGTTTTGGGCTGGCCTCAACCGGCGCGAGGTGTTGCTGTGCCGCATCACGAGCCAGGTAATACGCGCCGATGCGGTGCAGGTCGCCTGACTCGGTAGGCGTGTGACACCACATCGTCGCGATTGGGTGGCCTGCGTTGCGCAAATCCATCTTTCGTGCTCGGGGGTCGTACAGATCCAGGTACCGAGACGCCTCATAGGTGGTGACCAAACCGAACTGACGCAGGGCCGCCAGCAGTCGATCACATTGCCGCGTCCCGGACTGGCCCGGGTTGGCGTCGCGGATGGCGTGCAGGGCCACGATGCGCTCCTGGGACGGAGCATCGATCACCATGAGGCGGGAGGCTTGGGGGGATGAGCGTTTGCGCCGCTCATCCCTTCTTTGTTTTTGAGGGTGGTCTGCATCGCCGCCTCTTACTGTGGCGTGCGGGTGGCCGCAAGCCACTGGCGGATCAGTCCGGCCGACCAGCGCACGCAGCGCGGGCCGTCACGGTGATCGGCGGCCGGGAATTTGCTGGCCTTGATCCGGTCGCGGATGGCTTGGTCGCACAGTCCAACCAGAGCGGACACCTGGCGGATAGACAGGCGTGTCAGGTCGGCAAGCTCAGGTGCGATGTGCGCCGACATCCTGGCCGAGGTGGTCGGCGCTACGGCGCTGGTGGGGCAAAGCGGGGCTGCTTGGGGTGTTGTGGTGTTCATGTTTGCCACGATGCCGTGCCAACCCGGTGCCATTCAACCCGGTACCCGGCCCCAGCTTGGCACCGGGTCAGCGGTACTTGATCCGCTCCTCCTTGGTGAGCCTCTTCCATGCCTTCTCGTACCGGGTGTCCTCATCGTCTCGGCTCAGCGCGGTGAGCACCGCCTGTTTCGCCGGTGACGATAATCCTCGCGGGGGTGGTGGAAGTGCCAGTGGTTCAAAGCCAAGTTCTTGCAGCTTGGCGAGGACAGCGTTCTCGTGGGCGATGGCTGCGGGAACACCACGTACAGGCTTGAGCGGTACCTCGCTGACGCTGGGCGTGCATGGCGCGAGCGACACGAAACCTTCCGGCAGGTGCCAGTTCAACCGATCCGCGAGCCGCCGGAAATCATGGAAGCTGACCTTCGTGCGCTCGCCTGCCTCGGCACTACCGAGTTGATCAGTCGCAGCTTCAAGACGGAGTACGAAGCCCGAATTTCTGCGCAGCCGTTCGCGTAGTTCAATCGTCTGGAAGCTGGACGGGTCATCGCCCCGCTGTCGCGGTTCAGTGGATGGCTTTGGCTTGGGGGTCGTGCTTGCGACGGCCGCGAAAACGCCCAGTTGGAAACGATACAGCGGGTCGTAGTCCAGGCTCAGGGCAACCGCTTGCCACAGCTCCGCAGAACGGCGCTCCGACCACAGCGACCACAGCGGCGCACGCAACGCCCAGTTGGGCGACAACACCTCCCTGCGCCGCCATTCGACGATCAAGTTCTCGTCCATGCGTTCCCCAACGCAGCCCCACCGATGAAGTGCCGCGCCGACCAGGTGGGGCGCCCGGTGTTCCTCCCGTCGGAGTAGGCGCGGCACCTGTCAGGGTAGCAGGCGCGGCGGGCCTTGCTGGGGCCATGCGGGGTGTTCTGTGCCTGTCAGGACGACGGTGGGCGCCGCCCGTGGTGTTCCACCTGGCCAGTGCTCTCAGTGCTGTGAGTGCTGTCGTTTCGGCATGGGTCGTGACCCCTGTTTCGGCCGCCTCAGCCGTGGTTGTACAGACTGAAACCCCGGTCGATCCAGACCACGAAGAAGACTTCATCAACCCGATACCCGACCATCGGCGCCTTGCCGATGCACCGGAACGCGATGATCCGCACTTCGTCGGTGATGCAGGCCGGGATGGGCGCACTGATGGCGCTTCGGGTGATGGTTTCGCAGCCCTGACCATGCCGCCCAGCCCCTGCGATGTCCTGCCACGTCAACTGACTGAGCTGGTGCAACCGATCAGCAAACGCCGCCTTCTCGTCTCTCGTGCAGGCCGACAGGCAGAACGTCTTGTCCAGGTACTCCAGCGAGAACTTTGGCCTCAGGTGCTGGCTGGATGCTCCCGCAGCAGGGTGCGCGGTAATCCGCCGGCCCTCGTTGTCGGTCGGGCGCTGTAGCCGCTTGCCTGCCACAGGTCAGTTCTTCAGCAGCGTCTGGAAGTACGCCTTCATGGCAACCGACTCAATCGGCGTGCTCGGCCCCTCGGCATAGGCATCGCACCACGGCGATTCCACATGGGTCATGTTGCGCAGCTTCCAGGCCGAATACTGCCCGTACACGTCGTTGACTTCATCCAGCAGTTCACGGGCTTGCTGATCGAGTGACGCAGGGTCAAAGTCACTCGGCAGTGGAATCGCGCCCGCGCCGTGGACCTTGTAGTCACGGTAGACCGAAGGCACCACGGGGCCATGGGTCCATGCCTCGATGCGGTCGCCGAACAGCGGCGCGTCGAACAGCGCCAGATGAAAGCCCTGCGCGTAGTACAGCAGCTTCTGGAGCTTCAGGTTCGAGATGGTGTCCCCGGCTTCCTCATCGGACAGCGACAGGAAGTAGCGGGCGGCGTCGGATGCCCTGATCATGTGAAATTCCCTTGGTGAAACGACAGTGTCGCATGTGGGTCTTACGTCGATCCAAGGTGCCACACAAAGCCCCGACAAGCCCCAATTCACCACACCTCACGCCGCCTTGAACGGGATCACCTGCGCCCCGTCCCGCAGCCGGTCCAGGTAGTCCGCCCACGTCTGCATCATCTTGCGGCGCTGGTCCATGAACTCGGCCCGGTCGTAGGCCATGCCCAGCGGCCCGGACTTGCCGTGCGCGAGCTGGGCCTCGATCACGTCGGGGCTGATGCCCGGCAGGCGCTCGATGATCAGCGTGCGCGCCATCGCTCGGAAGCCGTGGGCGGTCATGTCCTCGTTGCCGTAGCCCATGCGGCGCAGCGCGGCCCGGATGGTGTTCTCGCTCATGCACCGCTGGCCGGACAGCAGCGACGGAAACACGTACTGCCCCGATCCCGAGTGCGGGCACAACTCTTCCAGCACCTGCAGCGCCTGGGCAGCCAGCGGGACCATGTGCGGGCGGCCGTTGTTCTTGCCGTGGATCGTGCGTTTCATCTTGGCGGCCGGGATGGTCCACAGCGCCGCGTCGGTGTCGATCTCCGCCCACTCCATCGCCCGCACGTTGCCGGGCCGCTGGAACGTCAGCGCCGACAGCAGCAGCGCGCCCCGGGTCAGCGGCTGGCCGACGTACCCGCCGATGTTGCGCAACAGTTCGCCGACGCCGACAGGCTCCAGCACCGCGGCCATGTGGCGCACCGGCTTGGACTTCAGCGCGCCGGTCAGGTCCACCGACGGGTTGCGCTCGCATCGTCCGGTCTGGATGCCGTAGCGGAACACCTGCCCCGCGTACTGGCGCAGACCGTGCGCGGTGATGATCGCCCCGCGCTTTTCTACCCGGCGCAGGGCGTCCAGCAGCACGGGGGCGTTGATGCTGGCCAGCGGCAGCGCGCCCAGTACTGGGAACAGGTCAAGTTCGCAGGACCGCAGCCACTTCTGAGCGTGCGATGGTGACCAGCCGTCAACCTCCTGGGCGTGGAACTCCCGCGCCACGTACTCGAAGGTGCCCGGCAGTGGCTCACCGGCGGCGGCCAAGGCTTCGGCCTCGTGCCGGCGCTCCTGTTCAGCCTTCCCCGCCTTGCGCGCCTCGCTCGGGTCAGTGCCAGCCGCCACCATGGCACGGGCCTCGTCTCGCCGCTTGCGGGCATCGGCCAGCGTCACCGCAGGGTACGTGCCCAGACTGAGCATCTTCTCCTTCCCGCCGAAGCGATACCGCCAGCGCCACCACTTCCCGCCCTCGGGCCGCACCTCCAGCAGCAGCCCGCCGCCGTCCGACAGCTTGCGCGGCTTGTCGCCGGGTTTGGCCTTCTTGATGCCTTGATCGCTCAGCAGGTTCTCGGGCATGGGTAACTTCCTGGGTAGGTTTTGGAGTTACCCGCAAAGCTACCCGTGATCGTGGGTAACTTCAAGCGGTGCTTCTTGGGGTTCCTTGGGCAACAAAAAAGCCCTAGAGCGTTGATTCTCTAGGGCTTTCGGTGCTTGGTGGGCCTTCTTGGGGCCTGATTTGGAGCGGGTGATGGGAATCGAACCCACGTATGAAGCTTGGGAAGCTGCCGTTCTACCATTGAACTACACCCGCGCCGCCTGAAACAGCAGGGCGCGATTATGCCAGACGCGCAGCCCACTCGACACAGGCGTCGAGCGCAGGCGTCGCAGCCGCCACGTTTTCTGCGTGGTTGGCCAGCAAGCACACACCCAGCATGCGCCCGCTGCGGGTTCGCACATAGCCGGCCAGACCGCGGGTATCGAGCAGCGTGCCCGTCTTCAACCAAGCCTGCCCCTCGGCCACGCCGCCACGCATGCGCCCTTCCAGCGTGCCGTCCACGCCCGCGATCGGCAGGGACTTGAGCAGCAATTTCCCCTGTGGCCCGCGGGCTGCGCGGCTCAGCAGATGCACCATCGCCTGCGGTGTGGCCTTTTCCAGCCGCGACAGGCCCGAGCCGGTGTCCAGCCCGACCCATTCCTTGCGCACCCCCTTGCGGGTCAGCCAGTCGCGCACGCGGGCCTGCGCCGCCTCTGCCGTCGCCGCACGGTCCGGGAAATCCGGCGCGAGGCTGAGCATCAGGTGGCGCGCGACCAGGTTGTCGCTGCGCTTGTTCATGTCGATCAACTGCTCGGACAGGGGCGCCGACACATGCTCGGAAAACGGTATCACCGGTGTCCCGGCAGCAGCCTGTGCCTCCGCCAGTTGCCACGGCACGGGCGACGACGGGGAGTGCTCGATCACCCGCCCCCGCAGCACCCCGCCCGCCTGCAGCCACAATCCCTCGATCCCCCGCAAGCCCAGATCCCGCATGCTGACGGGCGAGAACTTGATCTGCTGCGGACCACAGCGGGCCGACCACTGGCCGTTGATCTGCAACTGCGGTTGCGGCGTGCCTTCGACATCCCGGTAGACGGCGTTCGCCACACAGGCGCCGCCGCGTCCCAGCGCGTTGATCAGCTTGACATCGTGCAGCGGCGGCGTCACCTGGATGTTGGTCCGCCCGCCGCTGTCCGACTGGACGGCGACGCGCACCACGCCCGCGTCCAGCGCCAGCGCATCGGGGCGGACATGGTGGGGCCGCTCCGGCGTCGGCTCCGGCGTCGAGACCAGATCCTGGGGACGCAGGCTGAAGGCGTCCCGGTTGAGGATGATGTCGCCCCAGACCTCGTGCAGCCCCTGTTCGCGCAGTTGCTGGAACCACGCCAGCAAGTCCTGCGAGGTCAGGCTGGCATCGCCTCCGCCGCGGATGACCAGATCGCCCAGCAGCCGCCCGTTGGTGAGCGGGCCGCTGAGGTAGGCCCGCGTGCGCCAGCGGTAGGCGGGGCCGAGCAGGTCGAGCGCGGCCATCGAAGTGATGAGCTTGGAGGTGGACGCCAGCACGAAAGGTCGCGCCGCCTGCCAGGACAGCACGGCGGGGCCACCGTCCAGCGGCTGCACATGCAAGCCGAAACCTTCGATCGCCAGACCGGTTTCACTCAGACGCTCTCGAAGCGCGGCCGGCAGCAGATCGACTGGCTCGGACAGGACGGGCAACGGTCCAGCCGGTAGCGCCTTGCGGGTGCGGGCCTGAAGCGGCCTCGCCGCCAGACCTGTAGACGCTGCCGCGGCAAGTGCCAGCCATTGGCGCCTGGACGCACGGACAGGCCACTCGGAGGCCCTCACGGTTGATGCAGAATCACTCATGCACTGAGCCTAGGCGGGCCTCGCTCCAGTGCATAGGCAAAATAGCCCGGACTTGCCCCTTCAATCCCGAGACCATTGGTTCCAGGGATTTCATTTTGAAATATTCATACCGAAGGCATGCGCCGCGGTACCCCTTGTTCATGACTGTCACTGATCCGACCCCCGTTTCGCCTGCATTGCCCCTGCCCGCAGACACCGATCCTGGCTCACCCGATGCGCCTGTCGTCCACCACCGCGCAATCCGCAGTTTCGTGGTCCGCGCCGGACGCATGGGCACGGGCCAGATGCGCGCACTGGAGGAACTCGGGCCGCGTTACGTGCTGCCGTACACCGACCAGCGACTCGATCCGCAAGCCGCCTGGGGTCGCGTGGCGCCGCTGGTGCTGGAGATTGGTTTTGGCATGGGTGGAGCGACCGCGGAAATTGCAGCGCGTCGGCCGGAAGTGGATTTCCTCGGGGTCGAGGTCCACACGCCCGGTGTCGGTGCGCTGCTCAAGCTGATCGACGAGCAGGGTCTGGAGAACCTGCGCATCGTGCAGCACGACGCTGTCGAGGTGCTGGACCAGATGATCACGCCCGCCTCGCTCGCCGGCGTCCACATCTTCTTCCCGGACCCATGGCACAAGAAAAAGCACAACAAGCGCCGCCTGATCCAGCCCGAGTTCGTGGCCCGGCTGGTCACGCGGCTCGCACCGGGCGGCTACCTGCACTGTGCGACCGACTGGCAGCCGTATGCCGAGCAGATGCTGGAAGTGCTGTCCGCCGAACCGGCGCTGGAGAACACCGCCGACGGCTATGCCCTCCGCCCCGACTACCGCCCGCTCACCAAGTTCGAACACCGGGGGCTGAAGCTCGGGCACGGCGTCTGGGACTTGGTGTTCCAGCGCCGCACCGCCGACCTCAGTCGTGCCAACTGACCATGCCGGTGTAGGACGTCAGCAGGATCACCAGCCCGAACGCGATGCGGTACCAGGCGAAGGGCACGAAGTTGTGCGTCGCCACGTACTTCAGCAGCCAGCGCACGCACAGCCACGCCGACAGGAACGAGAACACCAGTCCGACCAGGAACACCGGGGCGTCGGCCATCGACAGGTGGGCGCGCTCCTTGTAGAGGCTGTAGGCACCTGCGCCGATCAGCGTGGGAATGCCAAGGAAGAAACTGAAGTCCGTGGCGGTCTGGCGCGACAGGCCCATCAACATGCCGCCGATGATGGTCGAGCCGGAGCGGCTGGTGCCCGGAATCATCGCGAAGCACTGTACCAGGCCCACTTTCAGGGCATCGAGCGGGGTCATGTCGTCCACCGAAGACACCCGAACGGAACTCGCAGGGCGCCGTTCCGCCCACAGGATGATCAGACCACCGACAATGAAGGCCGAGGCGACGATCACGGGCGTGAACAGATGCGCCTTGACCGTCTTGCCGAACGCCAGGCCGAGCACGACCGCCGGCAGGAAGCCGATCAGCACGTTGAGCACGAAACGCTGTGCGTCACGGCTGCTGCCGAGGTGCGTCACCGTGTTCGACAGGCGCTGCCAGTAGACCAGGATCACGGCAAAGATCGCGCCGGTCTGGATGGCAATCTCGAAGACTTTGCCACTTTCGGTATCGAATCCACCCAGCAACGAACCCGCAAGGATCAGGTGGCCGGTACTGGAAATCGGCAGGAACTCTGTCAGCCCCTCGACCACGCCCATCACCGCAGCCTTCAACAACATCACGACATCCACGTTCACATTCCTTCAGTTCGACTAGGACAAGTCCAGACAAGAAAACGCCCCGATTGACGGGGCCTGATACTGGTGTTCAATACTGCAAAAGAAGATAGCACAGGCGCAGAGGCGTTCCGTTCCGGAAGTCTTGCGTTGGTGCCGGCACGACGACATGGTCACACTCACTTTGAAAAAGAAATCCGCCCCTTCCCCTGACCAGGGGAAGCCCGCCGGGCGCGGCCCGCTGCGCGGCCAGGGTTCACGCCCTCGCCCGACCCTCGCCGAAGCCCAGGCACAGCGCATCGAGCAGCAGCAGGCATGGGACCGAGAGAACGCCCAGCAGCAACAGCAGCGCGATGAACGCCGCCCGCCCGCCCCGCGCCGGGACGGTGGCGGGCCGCTGAGCGTCAACAACCAGCGGTTTGCCCAGAATCTGGCCGACCGAGGTGGACCGCCGCCGCGAGACGCTCCGCCGCCACGGCCGCAGCAGGGACGGGAGCGCGACGCCCCCCCGCCGCGCGACGACCGCCGACCCCCGGCTCCACGCCGGGACGGTGGCGGGCCGCTGAGCGTCAATAACCAGCGATTCGCCCAGAATCTGGCCGACCGTGGCGGGCCGCGTCGCGAGGCCCCGGCACCGCAGCAGTGGCAACAGCCGCCCGAAGCCCCCCGCCCAGCACCAACGACCCGGCCACTGAAGAGCGTCGTCAACCCCCAGGTCGCCCGCCAGATGGGATCCGACCGCCCAGGGATGCCGCCTGCCACACCCACGCACCGACCGCCCGGCCTGCCCTCCGCGGAAGGGGACCGTCTCTCCAAGCGCATGACCGCACTCGGGCTGTCCTCGCGCCGAGAAGCCGACGAGTGGATCGAGGCGGGGTGGGTGCGCGTCAATGGGCGTCTGGCCGTGCTGGGCCAGCGGGTGCGCCCGGAAGACAAGATCGTGGTCGATCCCGCCGCGCACCGCGAGCAGGCCCAGCGCGTCACCATCTTGCTGAACAAGCCGATCGGCTATGTGAGCGGCCAGGCGGAAGACGGGTACGAGCCAGCGTCCGTGCTCTTGCGTCCCGAGAACCAGTGGACCGAAGACCAATCCGGCTTGCGCTGGCATCCGGGCCACATGCGCAGTCTGGCCCCTGCGGGTCGGCTGGACATCGACTCGGTCGGCCTGCTGGTGCTGACGCAGGATGGACGGGTGGCGCGCCAGTTGATCGGCGAAGACTCGAACATCGAGAAGGAGTACCTGGTCCGGGTCGAGTACCACCACGGCCCGCGCCTGCCTGACGCGGATCTGGCGCTGCTCAACCACGGCCTCACGCTCGATGACCATGTGCTGCGGCCCTGCAAGGTGAGCTGGCAGAACGAGGACCAGCTCCGCTTCGTGCTGCGCGAAGGCCGCAAGCGCCAGATCCGGCGCATGTGCGAAGCCGTCGGACTCAAGGTGGTCGGACTCAAGCGGGTCCGCATCGGCAGCGTCAACCTGGGCCACCTCCCCCCAGGTCAATGGCGGTACCTGCGCCGTGATGAATTTTTCGCGTGAATCATCCACTGATTTGCGGAAACAAATTCTGGATAAACGGTTAAGAACCGTACCACTTTCTGGCAACCTCCCTGCGCCCATTCGCCGACACTGTCTCGGTGGATGTCAAGTCAGTCACATGGCAACAACATCTATCGAACTGCCGTCATCGTTAGCACAACGGTAATAAAAAGTACCCCTTTTTATCAGTTTTGCTGCTTTTAGGAATAAAAGCTAAAGTACGATTGGGACGTGGGGAAGCCTCATGATCGAACAAACAGCCATAATTTCTTCTTCGCTAGACCACCGCACCCGGCTTCTTGAAGGCATGGCTCGCTGCGTGGCAACCAAAGGGTATGCCGATACCACGATTGCCGACATTGCCACGGCAGCGCGTGTATCCAAGCGTACGTTCTATGAACATTTCAGAACCAAGCAAGAATGCCTGATCGCCCTGTATGAAAACGCCAGCCAGCGCGGCCTGAACAGCCTCGCCAGAGCGATCGAACCCGATCAGGAGTGGCCGGCCCGTGTCGATCATGCCGTGAAGGCCTATTTCAGCCATCTGGCAGCCAACCCGCTGCTGATGCGTACCCTGTTCATCGATGTGCTGGCAGTGGGACCGGAAGGTCTCCAGGCTCGGCGCAAGGTGCATCAACAACTCGCGGAGCTGATTGCCAGCACCGCAGAACAGCCAGACAGCGAACTCAACGTCTGGCAGGCCAACGCGATCATCGGCTCCCTGACCGAAATCGTGCTGCAGGCCATCGAGCAGGACCGCGTCGAGCAACTGCCCGAGTGTGCGGATGAAGCGGCACAGGTCATCCGCGCTGCCATGCAATCCCAGCTAGCCCACCCGCTGGTGCCAGAAACGGGCGCAACCCCGCAGCCGTGATGTAAAAACGGCACCAATCCCGGTGCCGTTGCATTATCCAGAACCGGCAAGCGTTTTCCCCACACATGCGCTTGCCAGGAAATGCCCTCCCGAGCACCTCCCGAGTCGAACACTCACCTCGCGTTCAGCCGACCCACTTCCGGGCGTTGCTGAACATGCGCAGCCACGGACTCTGCGCCGACACCGCGCCCGATGTCCAGCTCATCTGCACATTGCGGAACACGCGCTCCGGGTGCGGCATCAGCACCGTGAAGCGGCCATCCGCCGTCGTCACGGACGTCAGGCCATCCGGACTCCCGTTCGGGTTGAGCGGATAAGCTTCGGTTGGCCGCCCTGCATGGTCCACGAAGCGCATCGCCCGGTGGACCTTGGCGGCATCACCGCGCTGCGAGA
>NZ_JAAFKF010000081.1 GCF_013299175.1 Sphaerotilus sp. | reverse complement strand
CGAGCAACCCCTCCTCGGGACGCGCGCCAAGCCGATCCTCGCCATCGGTGCCTTGAAGTTCAAGGATCTCAACGGCAACGGCAAGCTCGATGCCTATGAAGACTGGCGCCGCCCGATCGACCAGCGTGTCGATGACCTCGTGGCACAGATGACGCTGGAGGAGAAGGCCGGCCTGATGCTGATCGAGACGCTCAACGGCGGCTGCGGCGGCGCACTGCAGCCCGCGGCAACCGAGTACGTCAACCGGCAGCAGATGCACCGCTTCATCCTGCGCAACGTGGTCAACGCGGTGGGCACCTGCAACCCGGACGCCGGCATCCGCGCCGGCTCGCAACTGACCCCGCAGCAGGCCGCGCAGTTCACCAACAGCGTGCAGGCCCTGACCGAAGGCACCCGCCTGGGCATCCCGGCGCTGTTCAAGTCCAACGCGCGCAACCACTTCGAGCGGGATGCGCGCACCGGCATCAACAACGCCTCGGGCGTGATGACCGAGTTCCCGAAGGAAGCCGGTCTGGCCGCTGCGGCGCTGGGCGACGAGTTCCTGAAGACCGGCAAGACCACCGCCGGCGACATGGCGGTGATCAAGCTCTTCTCGCATGTGATGGGCGAGGAGTGGAAGGCGATCGGCCTGCGCGGCATGTACGGCTACATGGCCGACCTGGCCACCGAGCCGCGCTGGTACCGGGTCCATGAAACCTTCACCGAGGACGCGGACCTCGGCGCCAACATCATGAAGACGCTGGTCGGCCACCTGCAAGGCGGGCCGCTCAACCCCGCCTCGCCGGTCGCACTGACCATGAAGCACTTCCCCGGTGGCGGCCCGCAGGAACTCGGGCTGGACCCGCACTACGCCTTCGGCAAGAACCAGGTCTACCCGGCCGGCAACTTCGGCTACCACCTCAAGCCGTGGCAAGCCGCCATCGACGCGGGGGTGTCGTCGATCATGCCGTACTACGGTGTCCCGATCGACGTGACCCACGAGGGCGTCAAGTACGAGCAGACCGGCATGGCCTTCTTCAAGCAGATCGTCACCGACTTGCTGCGCGGCAAGCTCGGCTTCAAGGGCTATGTCAACTCCGACACCGGCGTGATCAACGACCGTGCCTGGGGGCTGGAAGGCAAGACCGTGCCCGAGCGCGTCGCCGCGGCGATCAACGGCGGCACCGAGACGCTGTCGGGCTTCCACGATGTCAAGACCATCACCGATCTGGTCAAGGCCGGGCTGGTCAGCGAGGCCCGCGTCACCGAGGCGGCCAAGCGCCTCGTCCAACCGCTGTTCGCGCTGGGCCTGTTCGAAAACCCGTATGTCGATGAAGGCCAGGCGGGGGGCATCGTCGGCCGCGAGGTCTATCGCCAGACCGGGCTGGACGTGCAGCGCCGCTCCATCGTGCTGCTGCAGAACCCGGGCAGTGGTGCCGCCCGTGCGCTGCCGCTGTCACGCGAAGCCAACACCTACACGATGGGCCTGGACAGCGCCGATGCCCGGCAGTACTTCAGCAACACCACCAACGGCGAAGTCGGCGCCGACGGCCAGCCGCTCAAACGCGATGCCGCCGGCAACCTGAGCGGGCGGGCCTCGGCCACCGGCTTCGACCGTGCGGTGATCCGCGTCGAGGTCAGCAACGCCGGCACCAACGCCTACCGCACCAAGGACGTGGCGTTCGGTTCCAACCCCGCCTTCCTCAACCCGCTGACCGGCAAGACCTGGGGCGCCGAAGACCCCTGCATCACGCACCCGGCCGCCAACCCGCTGTGCGTCGATGACGGCAACCTGGGCGGACCCAGCCCGCTCGGTCTGGTGTTCGGTGGCGCCTTCCCCTGGGAAGTCAACAACATCTCGTTCACGACGATGGCGGCGTCGAAGTCGTGGCGCCTGTCGCCGTCGCTGGCCGACATCCAGGCGGTGATGAAGGAGATTGGCCCGGAGAAGGTGGTCTTGAGCATCAACTTCCGCCAGCCCTGGGTGATCGACGAAGCCAGCGGCTTGCGCAAGGCGGGCGCGCTCGTCGCCAGCTTCGGCGTCAGCAACACCGCGCTGCTCGACGTGCTGACCGGCAAGGTGCTGGCCAGCGGCGCGCCGGTCAAGCCGCAGGGCAAGCTGCCGTTCGCGCTGGCCAGCCACCTGCAAGCCGTCATCGACAACCAGCCCGATGCCCCTGGCTACCCGGCCAAGGACACGCTGTACCCGTTCGGCTTCGGCCTGAGCTACTGATCCGGTGCGGATGCCCGCCTGAAGGAAAACGCCACGATGCTGCCTCACCCCGCTTCCGCAATCCGTTTCAAGCGCCTGCTGCTGACCGGCGCGGCCGGCAACCTCGGCCGCGAACTCCGGCCTCGCCTGCAAGCCTATTGCGACACGCTGCGCCTGAGCGCCCGGGGAGACACGCTCGGCGCCGCCGGCCCGGGTGAGGAAATCGCCCCGGCCGACCTCGCGGACAAGGCCGCCGTGTTCGCCGCCCTCGAAGGCGTCGAGGCGGTCGTCCACATGGGCGGCGTCTCGACCGAGCAGACCTGGGAGTCCATCCGCGACGGCAACATCACCGGCATGGTCAACCTCTACGAAGCCGCCCGCCACCACGGCGTCAAGCGCATCGTCTTCGCCAGCTCCAACCACGTCACCGGCTTCTACCGCCAGGACGAGGTGGTCAGCCCGCGCGACCCGGTGCGCCCGGACGGCTTCTACGGGCTGTCGAAAGCCTTTGGCGAAAACCTGGCGCAGCTCTACTGGGACCGCTTCGGCATCGAGACGGTGAGCGTGCGCATCGGCTCGTCGTTCGCCGCCCCCAAGGACCGGCGCATGCTCGCCACCTGGATGAGCTACGACGACACGGAGAGGCTGATCGTCGCCGCACTGACCGCCCCAGTGGTCGGTCACAGCATCATTTACGGCATGAGCGACAACGCCACGACCTGGTGGGACAACACCTCGGCCCGCCACCTCGGCTACCGGCCGCAGGACTCGTCGGATGTGTTCCGCGCCGAGGTCGAGGCGCGCCAGCAGACGCTGGACCGCGACGACCCCGCCGTGCGCTACCAGGGGGGTGCCTTCGTGCGCACCGGGCCGTTCTTCGCCGGGGAGTGACCATGGAGCCGCTGTCGCTGCGCTACCCCGATCCCGCCATCGAAGTCCTGCACCCGGACTTCCTGAAACTGCGGCTCTACAGCGCCAGTGTCGAACGACTGGCCACCGGGCTGCGCTGGGCGGAGGGGCCGGTGTGGTTCGGCGACGGGCGTTACCTGCTGGTGTCGGACATCCCGAACGACCGCATCCTGCGCTGGGACGATTGCTCAGGCGCGGTGAGCGTGTTCCGCCAGCCGTCGAACAACGCCAACGGCCACGCCCGCGATGCGCAGGGCCGGCTCATCAGTTGCGAACACCTGACGCGCCGCATCACGCGCACCGAGCACGACGGCCGCGTCACCGTGCTGGCCGATCGGTTCGAGGGCGCCCGGCTGAACTCGCCCAACGACACCACGCTGTGCCGCCGCGATGGCGCGGTCTGGTTCACGGACCCGGATTTCGGGCTGCACGGCCACTGGGAAGGCGAGCCTGGCACGCCGGAGCGGCCGCACGGGGTCTACCGGATCGACGCGGCGACCGGGCGGCTCGACTGCGCGCTCGACGACCTCGCGGGTCCGAACGGCCTGGCGTTTTCGCCGGACGAGTCGGTGCTCTATGTGATCGAGAGCCGCGCCGCACCGCACCGCCTGGTCTGGGCCTACGACCACGCCGCCGACGGCACGCTGTCGAACCAGCGGCTGCACGTCGATGCCGACGGGCCAGGGGCGCTCGACGGCATGGCCTGCGACGTGGCGGGCAACCTCTGGTGCGGCTTCGGCACCAACGGCGCGCCGGGCACCGACGCCGCCGCGCTGGACGGCGTGCGGGTCTACAACCCGGCGGGCCAGCCGATCGGCCATGTTCACCTGCCGGAGCGATGCGCGAATGTCTGCTTCGGCGGGGCGAAGGGGAATCGGCTGTTCATGGCGGCGAGCCATTCGGTGTATGCGCTGCATGTGAACACGACGGGGGCGGTTCGGTAGGCGGACAGTGGCAGTCAGGCCAGCAATTCAGCCCGCGGCAGCCTGGAGGCGCCGACATCGAAGGTCATGAACCTGGACCGACCCAGGTGCGCCGCGCGCGCACTGAGAAGGCAGTCGGCGAAGTCGGCTCTCGACTGCTGGCTCCAGAGATACAGCGCTTCCTCGACCGTCGGCTCGTGTTCGAATTCGACATCACCGCTGTCGAGCAGGCGCGCGAAGGCGCCCGAGATGGAGGTCTTGTCGAGCTTGTAGCGGCTGCGAAGCACCCACTCGGTCTCCAGCAGCGCACAGAGCATGACGAGGACGGGTTCTTCGGCCTGCGCTGCGCCCTCCACCAGACGGCGTGCGGCGGTGAACTGCGCTTCGTCGTCCCGGACGAGCAGTCGAACCAGGACGTTCGTGTCAATGGCGATGCTCATTTGAACGGATTCATGTCCTCGATGGAAACCCTCGGCTGGTCAGGCCGGGTGAGCATCCCGGCGAGGTCGGCCAGCCGCTTGGTCTTGGCCCGCATGATGACGGTGCCATCGCTCAGCAGCGTGAAGGTCAGCTTGTCGCCAGCCTTCAGCCCCAGGCGGTCGCGGACTTCGCGAGGCACCGTGACTTGCCCCTTGCTGGTCAGGGTGGTGGCGTCGGCCATGGTCTTCCTTGCTCAGAAAGTATTACGAATGCAGGAATAGTAATACTGGGGTCACGGCCAGTCAACGGCACCGGCGCCGACGCGCTGGATGGCGTGCGAGTCGATGATCGGCCACCTGGCAGCACTGGGCTGCCAGGTGGTGCAGGGCTACGCGCGATCGCCAGACCGATGCCCGCGGCTGCCACGCCGATGTCCCTCACTCCGGTTTGATGCCCGCCGTCTTGATCACCTTGGCCCACAGGTCGATCTCGCTCTTCACGAAGTCGGTGTAGGGCTTGGCCCCCGGCTGCGGCACCACGAAGCCGGTGGACTCCAGCCGCTGCTTGATCTCGGGCGAGGTCATCACCTTTTTCAGCGCCGCGTCCAGCTTGTCCACGACCGGCTGCGGCGTGCCCTTGATGGCGGACAGGCCGGACCACGACAGCGCCTGGAAGCCAGGGAAACCGCTCTCCGCGACCGTCGGCACCTCCGGGTAAAGCGGGTTGCGCTGCAGGCTGCTGACCGCCAGCGGACGCAGCTTGCCGGACTTGACGTGCGGCAGTGCCACGTCCTGGTTGATGAACATCATCGGAATCTGGCCACCCAGCAGGTCTTGCATCATCGGACCGCCACCGCGGTAGGGAATACCGACCACGAAGAAGCCATTGCAGTTCTTGGCGCCGGGCGGGCACTTGCTGGCTTCCTGCTTGAGCAGCTCCATCGCCATGTGGCCCGACGCCGCGTGCGTGTAGCCGTAGTTCAGCTTGCCGGGGTTCTTGCGGATGTACTCGACCAGCTCCTTGAAGGTCTTGTACGGCGCATCGGCGTTGACCACCAGCACGTTCGGACCGGAATGGACCTGCGCCAGGTGGACAAAGTCCTTCATCGAGTCGTAGCCGAGCGCGGGATTCAGGCCGTGAGCGACCGCGTTCTGGCCGACGCCGGTCTGCAGCAGCGTGTAGCCGTCCGGGGTGGACTTGGCGCCGCGCAGGGTGCCGATGGTGCCGCCTGCGCCGCCGATGTTGTCCACGATGAACTGCTGGCCCAGTTCCTTCGAGAGTGCCTCGGCGATCAGGCGAGCCATGATGTCGCTGGTGCCCCCAGCAGGGAACGGGCTGATGATCTTGACCGGCTTGGTCGGGTAGTCGGTGGACTGCGCCAGCGCGGGCAGCGCCAGCAGAGCCAGGGTGCTGGCAGCGGCGGCGAGCAGGGTGCGGCGGATCGTCTTCATGGTCTTGTCTCCGGTACAGGGGGAAAAACAGGGTCAGGCGCGCACGCCGATTTCACGGACTTCGCGGGTCCAGGTGCGGCTCTGCTCGCTCAGGCTCAGCCCGAGTCCAGGGCGCCTGGGCACCAGCATCCGGCCGTCCCGGATCTCGATGCGTTCGTTGAACAGCGGCTCCAGCCACTCGAAATGCTCCACCCACGGCTCGCGCGGGTAGGCGGCGGCGAGGTGGACGTGCAGCTCCATCGCGAAATGCGGCGCCAGCATCAGCCCGGCGTGGTCGGCCAGGGCGGCGATCTTCAGGAACGGCGTGATGCCACCGACCCGCGGTGCGTCGGGCATCAGGTAGTCGGCGGCGCGGTGGCGGATCAGGTCGCCGTGCTCGGCGGCGCTGGTGAGCATCTCGCCGGTGGCGATCGGCGTGTCGAACTGGGCCGCCAGCGCCGCATGGCCTTCGTGGTCGTAGGCGTCCAGCGGCTCCTCGATCCAGACCAGGTGGTACGGCTCGAACAGGCGGCACATGCGCTGCGCGGTCGGGCGGTCCCACTGCTGGTTGGCATCCACCATCAGCGCGACGCCGTCGCCCAGGTGCCGGCGCACGGCCGAGACCCGCTGCACATCCAGAGCGCAGTCGGGCTGGCCGACCTTGAGCTTGATGCCGCCGATGCCGCGTGCGATCGAGGCCGAGGCGTTCACCAGCAACTGGTCGAGCGGCGTGTGCAGGAAACCGCCCGACGTGTTGTAGCAGCGAACAGACTCCCGGTGCGCACCCAGCAGCTTGGCCAGCGACAGCCCGGCACGGCGCGCCTTCAGATCCCACAGCGCCACGTCGAACGCACCGATCGCCTGCGTCGCCATGCCGCTGCGCCCGACCGAGGCCCCCGCCCAGCACAGCTTGTCCCACAGCCGGGCGATGTCGCTCGGGTCTTCGCCGATCAGCGCCGGAGCGACTTCGCAGGCGTGCGCGAACTGGCCGGGGCCGCCGGCCCGCTTGGCGTAGCTGAAGCCCAGCCCCTGGTGGCCGCCGGTGGTCTCGATCTCGGCGAAGAGCATCGCGATCTCGGTCATCGGCTTCTGGCGGCCGGTCAGCACCTTGGCGTCGCTGATCGGGGTGGCCAGCGGCAGGTAACACGAGGAGACGCGCACCCAGGCGATGCGGTCGTCGGAGGTCAGGTCGGAGGACAAGGGCATGGGCATGGGCATGGACAAAGACATGGCTGCGTCAGACCGGCTGGCCTGCCCGTGCCGAGAGCCAGCCCGGGGCGTCCTGCAGGCACACCGGCCGCAGGAAGCGCGCCATCGCGGCATCGCCGACCGAGGTGGACTCGGGGCGGCTGCTGCTGGGCCACGGGCCGCCGTGCTGCTGGGCAGCGGTGACGGCCACGCCGGTCGGCACCCCGGCGAAGAGCACCCGTCCGGCGATCGCCATGGCGCCACGCACCAGCGCCCGCGCCGCGTCCGACGCCTGCTCGACGCCCCACAGCGTCACCGTCAGGCTGCCCCCGACCGCCTGCAGCACCTGCAGCGCCTGCGCCAGGCTGGCCGCCCGCACGATCAGGCTGCTCGGGCCGAACACTTCCTCGCGCAAGGCCGAGCGGGCGATGAAATCCAGCGCCGACACCTGCGCCAGCACCGGGCGCGGCGGTTGACCCGCAGCGGCGGTGTCCTGCACCAGCATCTCGGCACCTGCTGCGGCCCAATGCGCGACACCGGCTTCGAAGGCACCGCGCATCGCCGTGGTCAGCATCGCGTGCGGCTGCTGCGGGCGCAGCGCCTCGGCCAGTTGCGCGACGAAGCCGTCGTTGATCGCCTTGGTGTCGAGGCCGGGTTGCAGCTCGTCGATCAGGACGATGACGCCGGGGTTGGTGCAGAACTGCCCGCAGCCGAGCGTGATCGAGCCGGCCAGCGTCGCGGCCAGCGCGGCGCCGTCGGTGGCGAGTTTGGCGGGCAGCGCCACGACCGGGTTGACCGAGCCGAGTTCGCCGAAGAACGGGATCGGCCGCGGACGCGCCGCCGCTTCCGCCGCCAGCGCAGCCCCACCCTGGGTCGAGCCGGTGAACGCGCCCGCCGCGATGGCCGGATGGCGCACCAATCGCACGCCGATGTCACGCCCGCCGCCCTGCACCATGCTGACCAGACCGGCAGGCAGGTTCAATGCCACGAGCACGCCCTGAACCAGCCCGAACACGCGGTTCGACAGCAGCAGGTGGCCCGAATGCGCCTTGACGACCACCGGGCAACCCGCGGCCAGCGCCGACGCTGTGTCACCACCGAGCACCGAGAACGCGAACGGGAAATTCGACGCCGAGAACATCGCCACCGGGCCGAGCGGCACCGACCAGCGTTGCATCAACGGATGACCGGCCGGCGGCGGACCCGCGACGGCCGGGTCATCGGTGAAGGCAAACGGCTCGCCACGCTCGGCGAGGTCGGCGAAGCGGCGGAGTTGGAACGCCGTGCGGTCGAGTTCGCCGTTCAGGCGGATCGGGCCGAGGGCGGTCTCGCGGTCGGCCAGCGCGACCAGCTCGGCGCGGTCGCCTTCCAGCGCGGCGGCCAGCGCCCGCAGCAGCGCACCACGCTCGGCACCCGAAGCCGCCTGCCACGGCGCAAACGCCGCCGCGGCCGCGTCGCAGGCGGCATCGACCGCCGCGGGCGTGCTGGCCGGCACCTGGTCGAGCACCGCGCCCGTGCGGGCCTCGAAAGAAGAAAGCAGAGTCGTCATCGGGAAGTCCTGTGGTCCTGTAATCCGGGGAAAGAGGGGGCGGCGAGGTCAGCGCACCATGCACGGACGCTTCGGATCGAAGGTCCAGCCGGGGATCAGATACTGCATCGCGGTGGCATCGTCGCGGGCGCCAAGGCCATGCTGCAGGTAGAGCTGGTGCGCCTTCTCCACCTCGACCATGTCCAGCTCGACGCCCAGGCCCGGTTTCTGCGGCACTTGCACATGGCCGCCGACGATCTGCAGCGGCTCCTTCGTCAGGCGCTGGCCGTCCTGCCAGATCCAGTGCGTGTCGATGGCGGTGACCTTGCCCGGCGCCGCCGCGCCGACGTGCGTGAACATCGCCAGCGACACGTCGAAGTGGTTGTTCGAGTGCGAACCCCAGGTCAGACCCCAGTCGCGGCAGGTCTGCGCCACGCGCACCGAGCCGGCCATGGTCCAGAAATGCGGATCGGCCAGCGGGATGTCCACCGACTGCAGCGACAGCGCGTGCGCGAACTGGCGCCAGTCGGTGGCGACCATGTTGGTGGCGGTGGGCAGGCCGGTGGCGCGGCGGAACTCGGCCATCACCTCGCGGCCGGAGAAACCGCCCTCGGCGCCGCACGGGTCTTCGGCATACGCGACGACGCCACGCATCCGGTGGCCCAGGCGAATCGCGTCCTTCAGCAGCCAGCCGCCGTTCGGGTCCAGCGTCACGCGGGCCTCGGGGAAGCGTTCGTGGATCGCGGTCACGGCGTCCACCTCGGCATCCCCCGCCAGCACGCCGCCCTTGAGCTTGAAGTCGTTGAAGCCGTACTTCTCGCGGGTGGCCTCGGCCAGCCGCACGATGGCGTCGGGGGTCATCGCCTCTTCGTGGCGCAGGCGGAACCAGTCGTGGTCGGCGTCCGGTTCGCTGGTCGGATCGACATAGGGAAGATCGGTCTTCGTGCGGTCGCCGACGAAGAACAGGTAGCCGAGCATCTCGACCGCATCGCGCTGGCGGCCTTCGCCGAGCAGGTCGCACACCGGCAGCCCGAGGTGCTGGCCGAGCAGGTCGAGCATGGCCGCCTCGACCGCCGTCACCGCGTGGATCGTCGTGCGCAGATCGAAGGTCTGCAGGCCGCGCCCGCCGGAGTCCCGATCGGCAAACGCCTGCTGCACCTCGCGCAGCACGCGCAGGTGGTTGCCGACCGGCTGGCCGACCACCAGCGGGCGGGCGTCCTCCAGCGTCTGGCGGATCTTCTCGCCGCCGGGCACCTCGCCGACGCCGGTGTGGCCCGCCGTGTCGGTCAGCACCAGCAGGTTGCGGGTGAAGAACGGCGCGTGCGCACCGCTCAGGTTCATCAGCATCCCGTCGCGGCCGGCGACCGGGATGACACGCATCGCAGCGATCCGCGGCAGGTCAGCGCCTGCGAAGGTCTGGGGAGCCGTCACGTCCACTCCCTCACTGCGCACCGAGCGGCGCCATCAGGCGGGCCAGTTCCTCGACCTCCGGCGCCTTCAGGTCGCTCAGCGGTGGGCGTACCGGGCCAGCGGGGTGGCCGGCAATGGCAGCACCCGCCTTGACGATCGACACCGCATAGCCCTCGCCCTTGTTGCGCAGCGCGATGTAGGGCAGGAAGAACTCGCGGATCAGGCGGTCGCAGGTCGCGGTGTCGCCGGCGGCGTGGGCGTTGTAGAAGTCCATCGCCGTCTTCGGGATGAAGTTGAACACCGCCGACGAGTACACCGGGCAGCCCATCGCCTTGTAGGCACCGGCGAACAATTCCGCCGTTGGCAGGCCGCCGAGGTAGGCAAAACGCTCGCCGAGCGTCTGGCGGATGGCGACAAACTTCTCGATGTCGCCAAAGCCATCCTTGAAGCCGATCAGGTTCGGGCAAGTCTCGGCCAGCACCAGCAGCGACTGCGGCGTCAGGCGGCAGGCGCCACGGTTGTAGACCACGACGCCGAACTTCACGCTGCGGCACACGGCCTGGACGTGCGCGACCAGCCCTTCTTGCGACGCTTCGGTCAGGTAGTGCGGCAGCAGCAGCACGCCTTGTGCGCCCAGGCGCTCGGCTTCCTGCGCATACTGGATCGCCACGCGGGTCGCGCCACCGGCACCGGCCAGGATCGGCGTGCGGTTGCGGCAGGTGTCGAGCGCGACGCGGATCACGTCGCTGTACTCACCCGGCTCCAGCGAGAAGAACTCCCCCGTGCCGCCCGCCGCGAACAGCGCCGACGCACCGTAAGGCTGCAGCCACTCCAGGCGCTCGGCGTAGCCTTTCGGCTCGAAGTTCAGCTCGGCGTCGAAGTCGGTCAGCGGGAAGGACAGCAGGCCAGCTTCGAGGACAGTCTTGAGTTCTTGCGGGGTCATGGGAAAGCTCCGTTGGGGCGTGTTCAGATTCGTTGTTAGTCATCATACAACTAGCCCACACCGCTGCCAACGGGAAAACCCTGCGCCCAAGTCCTTGCAAAATTCCATCCTAGATAATGTTGTACGATGACCATGGAACCACGGACCGAGATGACGGAAATGACGATGCCCCAGCCCCGCCCGCCCCTGACCATCCGCATGCACGACGACGACGACGTCGCCATCGTCGCCAACGACGGAGGGCTGCCCGCCGGGACGGTGCTGCCCGCGGGCGTGCCAGGCGCCGGGCTGGTGCTGCGCGACAAGGTGCCGCAGGGCCACAAGGTTGCGCTCGTGGACATCGCGCAGGGCGGCGTGGTGCGGCGCTACAACGTGCCGATCGGCTACGCGCTGAAGGACATCCCGGCAGGGTCGTGGGTGCATGAACGGCTGCTGCAGATGCCAGCGGCCCGCGAGTTGCAGGGGCTGCCGATGGCGACCGTGCCAGCGCCGGTCCACGCGCCACTCACCGGCTACACCTTCGAGGGCTACCGCAACGCGGATGGCTCGGTCGGCACGCGCAACATTCTGGCGATCACGACGACCGTGCAGTGCGTGGCCGGTGTAGTCGCGCAAGCGGTGGCGCGCATCAAGGCGGAGCTGCTGCCGCGCTACCCGAACGTGGACGACGTGATCGGGCTGGAGCACAGCTACGGCTGCGGCGTGGCGATCGACGCACCGGACGCGGTGATCCCGATCCGCACGCTGAGGAACATCTCGCTGAACCCGAACTTCGGCGGCGAGGTGATGGTGGTGAGCCTGGGCTGCGAGAAGCTGCAGCCGGATCGCCTCTTGCCGCCCGGCAGTTTCCCGATCACCGACGAACGCGATGCGGGCCTTGGCCCGGAGACGGTCTGCCTGCAGGACGACCACCACGTCGGCTTCATGTCCATGCTGGACGACATCGTGAACAGCGCCAGGCCGCACCTCGCCCGCTTGAACGCCCGCCGCCGCGAGACGATTCCGGCGAGCGAGCTGGTGGTCGGCGTGCAGTGTGGCGGCTCGGATGCGTTCTCGGGCGTGACGGCGAACCCGGCGGTGGGTTACTGCGCCGACCTGCTGGTGCGGGCTGGGGCGACGGTGATGTTCAGCGAGAACACGGAGGTGCGCGACGGCGTCGAGCAGCTCACCTCACGCGCCGCCACGCCCGCAGTCGCCGAGGCGATCGTGCGCGAACTCGGCTGGTACGACCGCTATCTCGACCGCGGGCGCGTCGATCGCTCCGCCAACACGACGCCGGGCAACAAGGCGGGCGGGCTGTCCAACATCACCGAGAAGGCGATGGGCTCGATCATCAAGAGCGGCTCGTCGGCGATCTCGCACGTCCTGTCGCCGGGCGAGAAGCTGCGGCCGAACCAGCGCGGCCTGGTCTACGCGGCGACACCGGCCAGCGACTTCATCTGCGGCACGCTGCAGCTCGCCGCCGGCATGAACCTGCACGTCTTCACCACCGGGCGCGGCACGCCTTACGGGCTGGCCGAGTGCCCGGTCATCAAGGTGGCGACCCGCAGCGATCTGGCGCGCCGCTGGCACGACCTGATGGACGTGAACGCCGGCCGCATCGCCGATGGCGAAGAGACGATCGAGGAAGCGGGCTGGGCGATGTTCCGGCTGATGCTGGAGGTCGCCAGCGGGAAGAAGACGTGGGCGGAGCACTGGAAGCTGCACAACGCGCTGGTGTTGTTCAATCCGGCGCCGGTTACCTGAGCACAGACAGCACCTGCCCCCACTCCAGCCCATAGCGCCCCAGGTACTTCCGCAGCCGATCCGCGTCGTTGACCACGCTGCGCTGCGTGCGGCTCACGTCGAACAGCACGCGGCCGGCGTCCGACAGCGAGCGGCTCTTGCGGCACACGGCGATCACGGCTTCGAGCTGCAGCCGCTCGAACAGGTCCAGCCCGGCCAGCGTCGCCGCGTCGAGGCACTCGGCCAGATCGACCGGTGAGCCACCCGGCGCCGCACCCGCCCGCCCCGCCCCGCCGTGGTGTGCCCACAGCCAGCGCAGCCGCCCGATTTCCGCCTCGACCAGCCCGGTGCCGATGCGCCCGCCGTCGGCCAGCGTCGCCAGCCGGGTGATGCTGCCAGCGAGGTCGCGGAAGTTGCCGCTCCACACCGCCTCGGGCGACTGTGCGAACTGCAGGTAACGCGCCCGCGCCTCGACGTTGAAGCGCACCACCTGCCCCGTCTCGGCGGTGCTGAGCTGCAGCAGGTGGTCCACGTTCGGCTCGATGTCCTCCGGCCGCCCGGTCAGCCCCGGCAGGTGGTAGCTCCACAGGTTGATGCGCGCGAACAGGTCTTCGCGGAAGCGCCCCGCCACCACGTCGGCGCGCAGGTCGCGGTGCGTGCCGGCGATGAGCTGAAAATCGCTCGCCACCTCGCGGTCGGCGCCCACCGGGAAAAACCGCTTCTCCTCCACCGCTTTCAGCAGCATCGCCTGTTCGTCCGGCCCGAGTTCGCCGATCTCGTCGAGGAACAGCACGCCCTCGTGCGCCGTCCGCAGCAAACCGGCGCGTGCCGTGGCCGCCCCGGTGAACGCGCCCTTCTGGTGGCCGAACAGCGCGGACGCGGCACCATCGCCCTGCAGCGTCGCGCAGTTGACCTCGACGAAGGCGCCGCTGACCTGGTGGCGCGACTTCTTCAGCTCGAACATGCGCCGCGCCAGGTGCGACTTGCCTGCGCCCGTCGGCCCGGTGAGCAGGACCGGCGCCTTCGAGCGCACCGCCACGCGCTCGATCTCGTCGATCAGCGCATTGAAGCGGGCGTTGCGGGTGGCGATGCCGCTTTTCAGGAAGCTCACCGCGTCGCCCTGCGCCTGGCTGAACCGCTGCGCCAGCACGTCGTAGCGCGACAGGTCGAGGTCGATCAGCGCGTACTCGCCCGGCTCGCCATGGCGCTGGCGCTTCGGGGGCGCGGTCTGCAGCAGCACGCCGGGCAGGAACCGCGCCTCGACCAGCAGGAACAGGCAGATCTGCGCGACGTGGGTGCCGGTGGTGATGTGTGCCCAGTAACGCTCGCGCTCGGGGTCGAAGGGGTAGTCGCGGGACCAGTCGTAGAGCGCGCCGTAGACCTCGCCGAAGTCCCACGGATCGTCCAGTGCCAGCGGCACGAGGTTCACCGTGGTTTCGGGTGACACGGCCCCGATGTCGGCCTTGACCAGCTCGGCCAGCCGCAGGTGCTGCTTGGTGTAGAGCAGCTCCAGCCGATCGACCACCAACTCCTCGTGCTGCGTCAGCGAGACGGTCGGGCGCCACTTTTCCCAGCGGCCGGCGCCCTGCCCGCCGTCGAGCTGGGTGCCGAGGAAGCCGATGACGACGGTTTTCTGAGCCTGGGGCTGGGTCTGGTTCTGGGTCTGGGCCATGGCGTTTTGCCTTTTTGATCAAGCTAGTTCATTAGCCAATTTATTAGCCAATATTCTAGTTTTACAGATGACATGGCTGAACAGTTCACCGATCAAAAACCTGCCTACTGAAAAATTTTCCTTTTACGAACAATGACTTAGCCAATAGTCAAGCACCAAATCAGCCCGTTCGTCACGGGCTGGCACACCCGTTGCAATAGAACAGGCACAGAACCACAACAAACCTACAACGAAGTTCAGGAGCCGGACCATGGTCAACAAGACGCTGTTTCAAACCCTGCGCGGTGCGCTGACTCCGGCCGCGAACACGACGAATGCCGAAGGCGCCAGCGCCTACGCCCTGTCGCCGCGTCACCAACTGGCGCAACTGGCCGCCACGGGCTGCCTGAGCCAGACGTTCTACGCCAGCGCCGAAACCGAGCTGGCCGAGGTGCTGGCCCTGGCGGCGCAGGTGGACGCCGAGTTCGTCGCCAAGACCGCCGTCTACGCCCGGCAGGCCGGCCACATGAAGGACATGCCCGCGCTGCTGCTGGCCACGCTGGCGACGCGGGACGTGCCGCTGATGGTGCAGGCGTTCGGCGCGGTGATCGACAGCGGCAAGATGCTGCGCCACTGGGTGCAGATCCTGCGCAGTGGCGTCACGGGTCGCCAGTCACTCGGCAGCCGGCCCAAGAAGCTGGTGCAACGCTGGCTGCTGAACGCCAGCGAGGCGCAGTTGCTGCACGCCTCGGTGGGCACGGCGCCGTCGCTGGCCGACGTGGTGAAGATGGTTCACCCGAAGCCGGACGAGGCATGGCGGGCCGCGTGGTTCGCGTGGCTGATCGGCAAGCCGCATGACGAGGCGGCGCTGCCCCCGGTGACGCGGGCGTTCGAGCAGTACAAGCGCGCCGCCTTGTCGGGCGACGCGGCGGCGGTGGCCGCTCTGCCCTTGCCGGCGGTGCCGTTCCAGATGCTGACCGCGCTGCCGCTGGATTCGGCGCAGTGGGTGCGCATCGCGGCGCAGGGTTCGTGGCAGATGGTGCGTCAGAACCTGAACACCTTCGCCCGGCACGGCGTGTTCGCGCAGCCTGGCATGGCGGCACAGATCGCCGGCCTGCTGCGCGATCCGCAGGCGGTGGCGCGGGCGCAGGTGCTGCCGTACCAGTTGCTGGCGGCGTACCACCACACCGAGTCGGGCGTGCCCGGCGAGGTGCGCGAGGCACTGCAGGACGCGATGGCGTTGGCATTGGCACAGGTGCCGGCACTGTCGGGCCGGGTGGTGGTGTGCCCGGACGTGTCAGGTTCGATGGCCTCGGCCGTCACCGGCCACCGCCAGGGCGCGACCAGCGCGGTGCGCTGCATCGACGTGGCCGCGCTGGTGGCGGCGGCGCTGGTGCGGCGCAACCCGCAGACCCGCGTGCTGCCGTTCGAGGAGAACGTGGTGTCGCTGGCGCTCGACCCGCAGGACTCGGTGATGACCAACGCGGCCAAGCTGGCGGCGATCGGCGGCGGTGGCACGAACGTGAGTGCGCCGCTGGCCCTGCTGAACCGGGAACGGGCGGCGGTGGACCTGGTGGTCATCGTCTCGGACAACGAGTCCTGGATCGACCGCCAGCGCCACGGCGCCACCGAAACGCAGCGCCAGTGGGCCGCCCTGAAAGCCCGCTGCCCGAAGGCGAAGCTGGTGTGCATCGACCTCCAGCCGCGCACCACCACGCAGGTGGTGGACAGCGCGGACGTGATGAACATCGGCGGGTTCTCGGACGCGGTGTTCGGCGCGATGGGGCGGTTCGTGGCGGGTGAAACCGACGCGGCGCACTGGGTCGCCGAGATTGACAAGGTGGTCATTGCATCGCAGTGACCTTGTACAAGTTACGCACGAATGCCGACGGGACTACATCTGGTGAATGCAGGTTCGATCCCTGCGAATGTCTCGTCATCCCTTGTCGTGCTTTTTTTCGGGTCGCCACCATGCGCCCCACCTTCTCGACTGCTCAACATTGACCGGCGAAGAACATGAACAACGTCAACTACAACGAAGTCGCCACCGAAGGTGGTGTGCCCATCAAGATGTGGACCCGCGGCGTGCCCGTCGAACCCGAGGCCCTGCAGCAGCTCACCAACGCCGCCCGCCTGCCCATCGTGTTCCACCACGTCGCGGCGATGCCGGACGTTCACCTCGGGATCGGGGCCACGGTCGGCTCGGTGATCCCGACGTTCAAGGCGATCATCCCGGCCGCCGTGGGTGTGGACATCGGCTGCGGGATGATGGCGTGCAAGACGACGCTGCGGGCCGAGGATCTGCCGGACAACCTCGGGCCGCTGCGCGCGGCGATCGAGAAGGCGGTGCCGCACGGCCGCAATCCCGAGCGCCGAGGCCGCGACCACGGCGCCTGGGACACGCCGCCCGATGAGGCGGACGCGGCGTGGGCGGGGCTGGTGGACGAGTTCGACGCGATCTGCGCCGACTACCCGAAGCTGAAGAACACCAACAACCGCAAGCACATGGGGACGCTGGGAACCGGGAACCACTTCATCGAGGTCTGCCTGGACGAAGCGGGTGCGGTGTGGTTCATGCTGCACTCCGGCTCACGCGGGGTGGGCAACGCCATCGGGACGCGCTTCATCGAGCTGGCCAAGGAGGACGCGATGCGCAATGACGTGCATCTGCCGGACAAGGATCTGGCGTACTTCGAGGAAGGCTCGCAGTATTTCGGCGACTACGTGCGCGCCGTCGGCTGGGCGCAGAAATTCGCCCGCGCCAACCGCGAGGTGATGATGCGGCGCGTGGTGGGCGCAGCGCGGCAGGTGATCGCCAAGCCGTTCGAGGCGCACCTGGAGGCGGTGAACTGCCACCACAACTACGTGCAGCGCGAGACCCACTTCGGCGAGGACGTGTTCGTGACGCGCAAGGGGGCGGTGAGCGCGAAGAAGGGCGAGCTGGGGATCATCCCGGGGAGCATGGGGGCGCGCTCGTACATCGTGCGCGGGAAGGGCAACCCCGAGAGCTTCGAGAGCTGCAGCCACGGCGCCGGCCGCGTGATGAGCCGCACCAAGGCCAAGAAGCTCTACACCGTGGCCGACCAGATCGCGGCGACCGCGGGCGTCGAGTGCCGCAAGGACGCCGACGTGATCGACGAGATTCCGATGGCGTACAAGGACATCGATGCGGTGATGGCGGCGCAGGGGGATCTGGTGGAGGTGGTGTATG
>NZ_JAAFKF010000080.1 GCF_013299175.1 Sphaerotilus sp. | reverse complement strand
TCGTCATCCTGGTGGTGGCGGCGGACGACGGCGTGATGCCGCAGACCAAGGAAGCCATCCACCACGCCAAGGCGGCGGGGGTGCCGATCGTGGTCGCGATCAACAAGATCGACAAGCCGGATTCGAACCTCGAACGCGTCAAGAGCGAGCTGGTGGCCGAAGGCGTGATCCCGGAAGAGTTCGGCGGGGAATCGCCGTTCTGTCTGGTGTCGGCCAAGACGGGCCAGGGCATCGACGCGCTGCTGGAGCAGGTGCTGCTGCAGGCCGAAGTGCTGGAGCTGCGTGCCCCGGTGGCCGCACTCGCCAAGGGCCTCGTGATCGAAGCCCGTCTGGACAAGGGCCGCGGCCCGGTCGCGACGGTGCTGATCCAGTCCGGTACCTTGAAGCGTGGTGATGCCGTGCTGGCGGGTCAGAGCTATGGCCGCGTGCGCGCCATGCTGGACGAAAACGGCAAGGCGTGCCAGGACGCTGGACCTTCCATCCCGGTGGAAATCCAGGGTCTGACCGAAGTGCCGCGTGCGGGTGACGAGTTCATGGTGCTGGTCGATGAGCGGCGTGCCCGCGAAATCGCCACCTTCCGCCAAGGCAAGTACCGCGAAGTGAATCTGAACAAGCGTCAGGCCGCCAAGCTGGAAAACCTGTTCGAAGGCATGGGCCAGGGCGCTGCGCAGATGCTGCCGCTGATCATCAAGGCCGACGTGCAGGGCTCGCAGGAAGCCTTGGCGACCTCGCTGCTCAAGCTCTCGACCGACGAGGTCAAGGTGCAGATCGTCCACGCGGCGGTCGGCGGCATCAGCGAGTCGGATGTCAACCTGGCGATCGCCTCGAAGGCCGTCATCATCGGCTTCAACACCCGTGCAGATGCCGGTGCGCGCAAGCTCGCCGACAACAACGGCGTCGATCTGCGTTACTACAACATCATTTACGACGCGGTGGACGAGATCAAGGCCGCCATGTCGGGGATGCTGGCACCGGAGCAGCGCGAAGAGGCCATCGGTTCCGCCGAGATCCGCACCGTGTTCGTGGCGACCAAGATCGGCACCATCGCCGGCTCGATGGTCACCGCCGGTCTGGTGCGCCGCAACTGCAAGTTCCGCCTGCTGCGCCAGAACATCGTCATCTACACCGGCGAAGTCGATTCGATCCGCCGCCTGAAGGACGATGTGAAGGAAGTCAAGGAAGGCTTCGAGTGCGGTATCAAGCTCAAGAACTACACCGACATCGCTGAAGGCGACCAGTTGGAGTTCTTCGAGATCAAGGAAGTGGCGCGCACGCTGTAAGGCTGCCGTTCCACATTCCGGGCCCCGGCGCTGTGTCGGGGCCTCGTTGTTTTTCCGTGGCGCATTGCCATGGGCTTCGATGCGATATCCATGCGACACAAGCGTTCCATTCCCAACCGCAGCTTTCGAGTAGCCGACCAGATCCAGCGCGATGTGGCCGATCTGATCCGTGAGCTGAAAGACCCGCGCATCGGCATGGTCACGATCAGCGCCGTGGACATCACGCCGGACTACGCGCACGCCCGCATCCGTTTTTCGGTGCTGATCGGCGAAGCGAACGAGACCGAAGTGGCGCTCAACGAGGCGGCCGGTTTCCTGCGCAACGGCCTGTTCAAGCGGCTGCAGATCCACACCGTGCCGACGCTGCATTTCCACTTCGACCGCACCACCGAGCGGGCGGCCGAACTGAGTGCGTTGATCACGCTGGCCAATTCGCAGCGCGTCCCGGACGATGTGGTGGTGGACGGCGAATCGAAAGACGACACCGCCAAATGACCACCGATGTGACCCCGGTGGCCACCGATCTGGTGGTGCCGATGCCTCCCCGCGTGCGTATCCAGCGCCGCGCGGTGCATGGCGTGCTGCTGCTCGACAAGCCGATCGGTCTGTCGAGCAACGACGCCTTGCAGAAGGTCAAGCGCCTGTTCCGCGCCGAGAAGGCGGGCCACACCGGCACGCTCGACCCGCTGGCCACCGGGCTGCTGCCGATCTGCTTCGGTGCGGCGACCAAGTTCTCGCAGGTGAGCCTGGAGGCCGACAAGGGCTACCGGGCCACGCTGCACCTGGGTCAGCGCACGGTGGGCGGCGACCGCGAAGGCGGGGTGATCGAGGAGCGGCCGGTGCAAGTGGACCGGGCGCTGATCGACGCCGCCTGCGCCCGCTTCACTGGCCTGATCTCGCAACTGCCGCCCATGCAGTCCGCGCTCAAGCACAACGGCAAGGCGCTCTACGAGTACGCCCGCGCCGGCATCACCATCGAGCGCCAGCCGCGGCAAGTCACGATTCACCGCATTGACTTCATCGCGTGGCAGGCTGACCGGCCGGAAACGCTGGTGATCGACGTGCTGTGTACCAAGGGCACCTACATCCGCACGCTGGCCGAGGACATCGGCGAAGCACTGGGTTGTGGCGCCCACCTGGCCGGACTGCGGCGCATCGCCAGCGGTCCGGTGGATCTGCGCGGCTCGGTCACGCTCGACGCCTTGACGGCGATGAGCGAAGCCGAGCGCGATGCACGGGTGCTGCCCGTCGATGTGCTGCTGTCGGACTGGCCGGCGGTGCATCTGAGTGTCGAAGACGCCGGTCGTTTCCTCTCGGGCATGCGCCGCCGCACGGGTCAGCCCGATGCCGAGCGCGTGCGTGTCTATGGTCCCGACGGCCGCTCCCTGCTGGGCAGCGGCCACATCACGGCTGGCGAGTTGATCGCCGATCGGCTCCTGAGCCCACTTGAAGTCCAGGCCCTGCAGCCGTCCTGAATCCTGAAACCTGAATGATCGGAACGGCCACACCCCTGGCGTACAACCCCATGACCAAGCAAATCCGCAACATCGCCATCATCGCCCACGTTGACCATGGCAAGACCACCCTGGTGGACCAACTCCTGCGCCAGAGCGGCACCTTCGCCGACCACGAAAAGGTCGTCGATTGCGTGATGGACAACAACGCGATCGAAAAAGAACGCGGCATCACCATCCTGGCCAAGAACTGCGCCGTGAGCTGGGAAGGCACGCACATCAACATCGTCGATACCCCCGGACACGCCGACTTCGGCGGTGAAGTGGAGCGCGCGCTGTCGATGGTGGACGGTGTGGTGCTGCTGATCGACGCGCAGGAAGGCCCGATGCCGCAGACGCGCTTCGTGACCAAGAAGGCGCTGGCCCTCGGTCTGAAGCCGATCGTCGTGGTCAACAAGGTGGACAAGCCGGGCGCGAAGCCGGACGCCGTCATCAACGCCGCGTTCGACCTGTTCGACAAGCTCGGCGCCACCGACGAGCAGCTCGACTTCCCCGTCGTCTACGCCTCGGGCATCAACGGCTGGGCGTCGCTGGAAGAGGGCGCGCCGGGCGAGCAGTGGGGCCCCGACATGTCGGCCCTGTTCAACACGGTGCTGCAGCACGTCCCGGCCAACGAGGGTGATCCTGCCGCGCCGCTGCAACTGCAGATCTCGTCGCTGGACTACTCCACGTTCGTGGGCCGCATCGGCGTGGGCCGCATCAGCCAGGGCACCATCAAGCCGTCCATGGACGTGCTGGTGATGGAAGGCCCGGACGGCAAGGCGATCAAGGGCCGCATCAACCAGGTGCTGACCTTCCACGGCCTGGACCGCGTGCAGACCACCGAAGCCGGCCCCGGTGACATCGTGCTGATCAACGGCATCGAAGGCATCGGCATCGGCGTGACCATCACCGACCCGATCACCCCGGCGCCGCTGCCGATGCTCAAGATCGACGAGCCGACGCTGACGATGAACTTCTGCGTCAACACCAGCCCGCTGGCCGGCCGCGAAGGCAAGTACGTCACCAGCCGCCAGATCTGGGACCGCCTGCAGAAGGAACTCCAGTCGAACGTCGCGCTGCGCGTCAAGGAAACCGACGAAGACGGCATCTTCGAGGTGATGGGCCGTGGTGAGTTGCACCTGACCATCCTGCTGGAAAACATGCGCCGCGAAGGTTACGAGCTGGCCGTGTCGAAGCCCCGCGTGGTGTTCCAGGAAATCAACGGCGAGAAGTGCGAGCCGATCGAGATGGTCACCGCCGACGTGGAAGAGCAGCACCAGGGCGGCGTGATGCAGGCCCTCGGCGAGCGCAAGGGCGAGCTGGTCAACATGGTGCCGGACGGCCGTGGCCGCGTGCGCCTGGAGTACCGCATCCCGGCGCGGGGCCTGATCGGCTTCTCGAACGAGTTCCTGAACCTGACCCGCGGTTCGGGCCTGATCGCGAACATCTTCGAAGGCTACGAGCCGCACAAGGGCGACATCGCCAGCCGCAAGAACGGCGTGCTGATCTCGATGGACGCGGGCGAAATCTTCACCTATGCGCTGGGCAAGCTCGACGACCGTGGCCGCATGTTCGTGAAGCCGAACGATCCCGTCTACGAAGGCATGATCGTCGGCATCCACAGCCGCGACAACGACCTGGTCGTCAACGCCACCCGCACCAAGCAGCTCACGAACTTCCGCGTCTCCGGCAAGGAAGACGCGACCAAGATCACGCCGCCGATCGAGCTGTCGCTGGAATACGGCGTCGAGTTCATCGAGGACGACGAGCTGGTCGAGATCACGCCGAAGTCGATCCGCCTGCGCAAGCGTTTCCTGGCCGAGCACGAGCGCAAGCGCGCTGCCCGTTCCTGATCGACGACTGATCGACGACTGGCCATCTGGTCGTTGTGCAGAACCAGCCCCGGAACTCCGCCGGGGCTTTTTTCATGGACGAAGGCAATCCCATGTCGCATGTGCGTGCGGTGTCGATGATGGTGCTGGTCACGCTGCTGTGGAGCACGGCCGGCGTGGTCAGCCGCCAGTTCGAGGTGGCGCAGGGCTTCGAGGTGACGTTCTGGCGCAGTGCGTTCACCGTGCTCGCGCTGTCGGTGGCCCTGACTGGGCTGCGCGGCGTGGCACTGTGGCGTGGCCTTTGGCGCTCGCCGCGGGCGGTGTGGCTGTCGGGGCTGTGCTGGGCGGTGATGTTCACGGCCTTCATGCTGGCGCTGACGATGACCCGTGTGGCCAATGTGCTGGTGACGATGGCGATCGGGCCGCTGGTCACGGCACTGTTCGCCCGGCTGTTCCTGCACCACCGGTTGCCGGCGCGCACCTGGGCGGCCATCGCCGTGGCTGGGGCGGGCATCGCGTGGATGTTCGGCCACGAGGTGCAGGCGGCCGATGCGCGCAGCCTGCTGGGCATGGCGGTCGCGCTGGCGGTGCCGCTGGCGGCGGCGGTCAACTTCACGGTGCTGCAGCACATCTCGCACGGTGAGGTGGCGGGCGAGTCGCAGGACATGCTGCCGGCGGTGCTGATCGGGGCGCTGCTGTCGTCGCTGGTCACGCTGCCGCTGGCGTGGCCGCTGCAGGCGTCGGCGCACGACCTCGTGTTGCTGGCGGGACTGGGCGGATTCCAGTTGGCGCTGCCCTGCCTGCTGGTGGTGGGCTTGACGCGCATCCTGCCGGCGCCGGAAATCGCGCTGCTGGGGCTGCTGGAGGTGGTGTTCGGGGTGCTATGGGCGTGGGTCGGTGCGGGCGAGGCGCCGGGTCCGACGGCGCTGACCGGCGGGGCGCTGGTGCTGGGCGCGCTGGTGGGCAACGAGCTGCTGGGCTGGCGCAGGGGCGGGCAAGGCTAGGATCGGGGCTGTGCCTTGCTTGCCGGAGTCCCGCATGCCGTCCTCTTTTTCCGCTCTGCCCATTCCTGCGCTGTCCCCGGATGGCTGGGTGCGTGCCCAGGTCCGTGGCCGCGTCGGGTTCCTGACGCTCCACCGCCCCGGCGCCCTCAACGCCCTGTCGCTGTCGATGGTGCGCGACCTCACCGCGGTGCTGCTGCACTGGGCGGCCGATCCTGCCGTGCTGGCCGTGGTGCTGCAAGGCCAGGGCCGCGAGGGCAAACCGCCGGCCCTGTGCGCGGGGGGCGATATCCGCTTCTTCCACCAGGCGGCGCTGGCCGGTGATCCTCGGCTGGAGGATTTCTTCACCGAGGAATACGCCCTCAACCACCTCATCCACACCTACCCCAAGCCCTACCTCGCCGTGATGGACGGCATCACGATGGGCGGCGGCATGGGCATCAGCCAGGGTGCCCGCCTGCGCATCGCCACCGAGCACAGCAAGCTCGCGATGCCCGAAACCCACATCGGGCTGTTCCCGGACGTGGGCGGCGGCTGGTTCCTGTCGCGCTGTCCGGGGCATGTGGGCGAATACCTGGCGATGACCGGCGAGGCGCTGGGGGCGGCCGACGCGGTGGCGGTCGGGCTGGCGGATGTGCAGGTGCGGTCAGCGGATCTGCCGGCGTTGATGGACCGGCTCGCCAGCGACACGCTGTTGTCGGCCGACGACGTGCTCGCGTGTGTCACTGGCGTGGCGCAGCCGGTGGCCGAGTCCCCTTTGCTGCTGCCACCGCGGCGCGAGTCCATCGACCTGCATTTCAGCCAGGGTAGCCTTGCCGACATCGCGGCTTCGCTGGCCACCGCTTCCGGGGAGTTCGCCCGCCACACGCTGGCCGCGCTGCACAAACGCTCGCCGCTGATGCTGGCCGTGGCGCTGGAGCAGATCCGCCGTGCCCGCACGATGACGCTGGCCGACGACCTGCGCATGGAGCGCGATCTCGTGCGCCACTGCTTCCACCTGCGTCCCGGCACGGCCAGCGAGACGGTCGAAGGCATCCGCGCGCTGGTCATCGACAAGGACCACCAGCCGCGCTGGAACCCGGCGCAACTGGCCGATGTGACCGAGGCGATGGTGGCGGACTTCTTCGTCAGTCCGTGGCCGGCGCATGTCCATCCGCTGCGGGCGCTGGCTTGAGCACCAGCGTCGGGGTGTCCAGCACGATCTCGCCGGCGCCCAGCAGCGCCATGCCGCGGCTCCACAGGCGTGTCATGCGCTCGATCAGGTCGTGTTCTTGGAAGGGCTGGCCGTTGACCACCGACCGCGCGCCCTTGAGCAGCAGCGAGCGCGCCAGCACGCTGAGCTGCCGGAAAGCATCGGCGGCTTGCACGAGGTGTGCCGTGCCGCTGGTGCCGCCGGCGATCCACACGAGGTAGAGCGCGGCCAGCTCGAAGGCGCTGCCGAGCTGGTGCGGCCCGGCGTCGGCCCAGTGCTGGTAATGCGTCGGTCCTCCGGCCAGCAGCGGCGTGATTTCACCGGCGAAGCGCCGCCGCCAGCGGCGCAGCGGGTGGCGGGTCGGCACGCGCTGGAGGTACTTTTCCAGCAACTGGTGCGAGAGGTGGCGCAGCGTGTCCGGCGGCCGGCGCACGAGGTTGTGCAGGTTGATGACCTCGGCCCGGCCTTGCAGGGCTTCGGACTCGGGTGGCGCGTCGGGGTGCAGCAGGCGGCGGTATGCGGCGCCTTGCAGCACGCGGTAGTCGGTGCGGTGGAAAAACCCCAGGCGTTCGCGCTGGGTGTCGATCTCGTTGACGACGATGGTTTCGGTGGTGCGGCGCGGGTGCAGCAGCCCACCCGCCCCATCGGGCAGACCGCGCGCCGGCACATCGACGATGACGAGCCGCCCGGCGCTGAGCTGTCCCTGCAGGTGGTCGATCAGCGGGCGCCAGAGGCTGAGCGTCTGCACCTCGATGCCGTAGAGCGTGTAGAGGTCGTCGTGCGACGGGCGGAACTGGGTCCACTGGTCGTCCAGGAAATCCACCGCCAGCGTGTAGGGCAGGCACGCCGACGCCTCCAGCCGCAGCGCAGCGAGCACGCCGATCCACAGGTCGGTGTAGCGGTTGGTTTCGGGCCAGACGCGGTCCTGTGCTGGCCAAGTGGGGGGGATGCCCAGGCGGTCCAGGCCGGTGATCAGGCAAAGAGGGCGGTCGGTGGGCATGTGTCAATGTAACATCACGTAAAAGAACTTCTCAACCGTTAACGATGTCACGCCGCCTCGGCTTCGGTTTTGCGCCAGACCAGGCCGCCGACACCCGAGATCTCCCGAGATAATGGGCGGGTGATGACCTACGCTGCCCCTCCGTCCCCCGCCGTGCCGTCGCCTTGGCGCCTGTCTGTTGCGCCGATGCTCGATTGGACTGACCGCCACTGCCGCACCTTCCACCGCCTGCTGACGCGCGAGACCCGGCTCTACACCGAGATGGTCACGACCGGCGCGCTGCTGCACGGCGATGCCGCCCGCCACCTCGATTTCGATGCCGCCGAACACCCTGTCGCGCTGCAGCTCGGCGGCAGCGAGCCGATGGATCTGGCCGCCTGCGCCCGGCTGGCGGCGCAGTGGGGGTATGACGAGGTCAACCTCAACTGCGGCTGCCCGAGCGAGCGGGTGCAGAAAGGGGCGTTCGGGGCCTGCCTCATGGCGGAGCCGCAACTGGTGGCCGATGGCGTGAAGGCGATGCGCGATGCGGTCGATCTGCCCGTGACCGTCAAGCACCGCATCGGCATCGACCAGGTCGAACGCTACGACTTCGTGCGCGATTTCGTGGGCACCGTGGCCGAGGCGGGTTGCGAGGTGTTCATCGTCCATGCCCGCAACGCCTGGCTCAAGGGCCTGAGTCCCAAGGAAAACCGCGACATCCCGCCGCTGCGGCCGGAGCTGGTCTACCGGCTCAAGCAGGATTTCCCGCAGCTCACCATCGTGCTCAATGGCGGTGTGCGCAGCGACGACGAGATTGCCGCCCATCTGGCCCATGTGGATGGCGTGATGGTTGGCCGGCAGGCTTACCACGACCCCTGGATGATGGCCGCGTGGGATGCGCGGTTTTTCGGGAAAATTGGCCCCGCGGAGACCCGTGTCTCGGTGGAAACCCAGTGGTTCGAATATCTGGACCGGGTGCATCAAGGCGGGCGCGCCTGGCCCACGGCGATGCGCCATGCGCTGGGCCTGTGGAATGGCGAGCGCGGTGCGCGGCTGTGGCGCCAGTTCTGGTCGGACCACCGCCACAAGTCCAGCCTGCCCTCGGAGTTGGCCCGGCAATTCAATGCACGCCAGCGCCAGAATTCTGCGCAACCCGCCGCAGTGGCCGTGGAATAAACGCCACCGCAGGTTCCCTGGTATCCGGCAATTAATAGTTTTTCATGAAATGCCCGGGCCTTGGTTGGTGAAAAGGCGGCATACTCCGCTCCGAGCATGTGCTCTTCCTTCACCCAAAAACCAATTCCAGCCATGACGACACTTCAGGAACTGATCGCACAGAAAGACGCATTGCAGCGCCAGCAGCAGGAAATCGCGAAATCGATCGCTGAATTCCAGTCGGCTCAGCGTTCCGGCGTGATCAACGAGATCAAGACACTGATGGCCCAGCACGGCATCACCGCCGCGGACCTGACCGCCACCGGGCGCAAGGCCGCCAATCCGGACAAGGAACCCTCCAAGGTGGCCGCCAAATACCGCGACCCCTCGACGGGTTCCACCTGGACTGGCCGTGGCCTGAAGCCGCGCTGGCTGGTGGCTGCGCTCGAAAGCGGTCGCACGCAGGACGAATTCCTGATCGAAAACCAGGCCCAGTGATTCAGTGACCCTGCTACCCGGTCAGCGCCCTGGGCTGCGTCGGCATGCGGTTTCTCCACGCGGCAGATCTGCACATTGACAGCCCCTTGCGGGGGCTGGATGTCCGCGATGGCGCCCCCGCAGACCGCCTGCGCGGCGCCACCCGACTGGCCTTTGTCGCCTTGATCGACCTGGCCATCCAGCGGCAGGTGAATCTGGTGATTCTGGCCGGGGATCTGTATGACGGCGATTGGGTCGATTTCCGCACCGGCCTGTTTGTCCACGCACAACTCGCCCGGCTCGCGCCGAACGGTATTTCCGCTTTTGTGGTGCGCGGCAACCACGATGCGGAAAGTCTCATTTCGCGCCAACTCCCGCGACAGGCCCACGTCCATGTCTTCAGCTCGCGGGTGGCGCAAACCCAGGTAATCGACGCGCTGCGCGTGGCGGTGCATGGCCGCAGCTTTCCAGACCGGGCGGTCACGGAAGATCTGGTGCCGGGATATCCCGCACCCATTGCGGGTTGCTTCAATATCGGTGTACTCCACACCAGCCTGACCGGCAGCCCAGACCATGGTACTTACGCGCCCACGCGACTTGACCGGCTGGTCGCCACCGGATATGACTATCTGGCGCTGGGCCATATCCATGCCCGGCAGGTGGTGCGGGAATCGGCGCCCCGTATCGTGTTTCCCGGTAATTTGCAAGGCCGGCACGCCCTGGAAACTGGCCCTAAAGGTTGCGAAATTGTTACCGTTGAAGACGGGCACCTCACGCAAACCGAGTTCGTCGCGCTCGATGTCGTGCGCTGGCATGGGTTGACAATCGCCTGCCAGCCCCTGGCCGACACCGAAGCATTGGTGCGGCAATTCCATGCCGCACTGGACGGTTGCGTTTCCGGTGGCCCCGATGGCCCGCAGCGCCTGCATGCCGTGCGCGTGCGGCTGGAGGGCGAATCCGCACTGCACCACCTGGAATCCCGCCAGCCCGGCACTCTGGAGGCGGCTTTGCACGCCGCGTTGCGCCAGCGTGACGGCCCCGAGGTCTGGATCGAGCGTGTGCTGCTCCACCTGCGCTCGCCCCTGGATCGCACCGCCGCGGCCGACCGGCCCGACGCCGTCGGCGAAGTCGTTCGGCTGGTCGATGCGTTGGCCGGCGATGCCGCGGCACTGCGGCAGTGGGCCTTGGCGGCGCTCGACGCCAGCCCCGCCTTGCCCGCCGATCTGGGCGACGCGCGGCCCGATCGGCTGACGGCAGAGGATTGGCGCACGCTGCTGGCCGATGCCGAGGCGATGGTGCTGGCCCACCTCGGCGGGGCAGCATGAAGCTGCTGCGGCTGCACCTGCAGGCGTTCGGGCCGTTCACCGACCGCTGGCTGGACCTGGGCGATGGTGCGGTCGGGCTGCACCTGGTCTGCGGCGCCAACGAGGCGGGCAAGTCTTCGGCGTTGCGTGCGCTGACGGCCCTGCGCCACGGCATGGACATGCGCAGCCCCGACAACTTTGTCCACGGCTATCCGGCGATGCGGCTTGGCGCGGTCCTGCTCGACCGGGATGGCCAGCGTGTGGCGGTCGTGCGCCGCAAGGGCCAGGGCCAGACGCTGAGCGTGCGCGGTGCCGACGACGCACTCCTGCCCGCGTCCGCCGATCTGGAGCACCAGTTGACCGGTGGGCTGCAGCGCGCCGATTTCGAGACGCTCTACGGCCTGGACCACACCCGGCTGCGCCAGGGTGGCGAGGCTTTGCTGAAAGGCGAGGGGGACGTGGGCGCGGCGCTGTTCGAGGCCAGTGCCGGGGTGCGCAGCCTGCAGGCGGTCATGGCCACGCTGGACCAGGAGTCCCGCAAGCACTTCGTTCCCGGCGCCCGCGGCACCAAGGGCCGACTCAACGAGGCATTGCGCCAGCACAGCGAACAGGCTGCCACCCTGCGCAGCGCCACCCTGCGCCCGACCGCCTGGGCCGAGCTGCAACGCCGCTGCGAAGACACCCGCCACACCCTGGCCACGCTGCTGCAGACGCAGGCCAGCCTCGACCGCGCTGCCCGGCAGGCACAGGAGCGGCTCAACGTGGGGCCGCTGCTGGCCCGGCTCGACCAGGCGCTGGCCCGCTGCGCCGCACTCGCTGACGCGCCCCTGCTCGGTGAAGACGCCACCGCCCAACGCCTCACCCTGCAGACCAGCACCGCCGACCAGCAGCAGGCCCTGCGCACCGTGAACGACACCCTGGCCCGCCACCGCCGCGCGTGGGACACCTTGCCGGCGTCCTCGGCCGTGCTGCTGGCCGCATCCGCCATCGAGCGGTTGCTGGCCGACGCCGAGCGCCTGGATCCGCTCCAGCGCGAAGCCGCCGACACCGCCGCCGAGCAGGTGCAGCTCGACGCGCAGCTCGCGCAGCAACTGCAGGCCATCGACGCGACGCTGGCGGCCGAGGCGCTGCTGCCTTGCGCGCCGACGCCGGTGCTGTGCGCCCAGGCCGAGGCGGCGTTGCGTGGGCTGGACGAGGCGGAGCGTGCCCTGCTGCAACACGAGCACCAGAGCGGGCACGCGCACCCACCGCGCGCGGTGTCGCCGGTGCCACACGCCAGCGTACCGCAGGTTCGCCCCGCCACCGATCCGCTGCGTGTGGCGCTGCGGGCGGCGTGCGACGCGGTGGTGCGTGCCGACGCCGTGCTGACCCGATGGAGCGGGCTGCCGGCCGAGCTGGTGCAGGCGCAACAGCGGCTGGCCGCGGCGCTGGTCGATCTGGGCCGCGGTGCGGTGTGGAGCGTCGCGGCGGTGCGGGCGGCGTGCCCCGTGCTGGACGTGGACATCGACCACGCAGTGCGCGCCGAGGACGATCGCCGCACCCGCCAGCGCGACCTGGTGGTGCGGCTGGCGCAGATCGACGAAGCCCTGCGCGGACGCGAAGCCGAGCGCGACCAGTTGCTGTCGCAGGGCGTGGTGCCGACACCCGACGATGTGTACACCGCCCGCCTGGCGCGCGACGCCGCGTGGCACGCGTGGTGCGCGGATCTGGCCGATGCGGCGGCGAGGCCGCGGGTCGAGCAGGCCGTGCGCCACGCCGATGCGCTGGTGGACGCGCTGCTGCGCGACGCCGGCCGCGCCGCGCAGATCCAGTCCTTGCAGCGCCACATCGCCGATCTGGTCCGCGACCAGCACCTGCGCCAGTCGGAGATCGCGCAGTTGCAGGCCGACCGGACCACCCGCGCCGCGGCCTGGCAAGCGCGGCTGCAGGCGGCGGGATTGCCGGTGTGTGCGCCGGAATCCTTGCGCGAGTGGCAAGCCCGGCTGCGCGTGGCGCGCACGGCCGCCGATCTGGCCGAGACGCTGGCGCTCGACGAGGCCCGCGCCGCGGCGACGGCGGCGCAGCTCGGCCAGGGGTTGCGCAGGGCGCTGCGGGCGGCGTTGGTGTCGGCGTCAGACGCTGAGGGGGCGGACGCGCTGACCGTGGCCGACCACGGGGCCACGCCCCTGGCCACGCTGCTCGCCCTGGCCCGCCAGCGTGAAGACCACTTCGCCCTCGCCGAACAAGCCGCCCATGCCCAGGCCACCGCCCAGGGCTTGCACGAGGAACAGCGTGCGCGCGCCGCACAGACTGCGCACCGCCTGCTGGCCTTGCGCGACGCGGCACGGGCGGCCCTGGCGCCGGTCTGTGCGGCCTTGCGCCTGCCTGCCACCGCCGAGGCGGTCGCCATCCGAACCCGGCTGCAGGAATGGGCGCAGGTGCGCCTGACCGCTGCGCAATGCACCCAGGTCCACGCCGCCCATGCCCGTGCCCAGCGTGCCGTGGCCGAGCTGGCACGCAAGACGGCCGAGCTGGCGGAGGTGCTGCAGGTGCCGGCGCCGGGACCGGCTGCGGATCTGCGCCACTGGCTCGACGATCTCGGCCGCCAGCTCGACGAGGCGCGCCGCCTGGAGAGTCGCCGCCAGGTGCTCGCGCAGGCGCTGGCCGACGCGACCGAGCGCCAGCAGCAGCACGCCGCCGCGCTGCAGACGCTCGCACAGGCCCGACTCGCCCTGTGCGCGGCGGCGGGGGTGGACGCGGAGTCCGGGTTGCCCGCCGCCGAGGAGCGCGCCCGCCAGCGCCGCGAGGCGGTGCAGCAGCGTGACCACGTCCGCGACCTGCTGGCCCAGCTGTCGCCGTGCGACGAAGCGGCGCTGCGTGAACGCATCGGCGCCTTCGACGCGGTGCAGGCCCAGGCCGAACGGCAGCAGACCGAGCAGGCGCTGGCCGATCTGGTCCCCCGGCTCGACGAGGCGCGGCAGCACGACGAGGCGGCCCGCCGCGCCCGAGACGCCATCGACGCGGGCGACGCTGCGGCGCAGGCCCGTGCCGACATGGAGCAGTCCGCCGCCGCGATCCGGTCGAGCCTGGGGCCGTGGATGCGCGCGCGTCTGGCGCGGGCGCTGCTCGCGCAGGCGCTGGGCCAGTTCCGCGAGCGGGCGCAGGGACCGATGCTGCGGGCGGCGTCCGGCTTTTTTGCCACGATGACCGGCGGCGACCACGAGCGCCTGCAAAGCGAGCCGGGCGACGGCGACCGCCCCGTGCTGCAGATCCGCCGCCGCGACGGCCGCACGCTCGGCGTGGACGGTCTGAGCGAAGGCACCCGCGACCAGCTCTACCTGGCACTGCGTCTGGCCGCGCTGCAACTCCACCGTGCGCGCGGGATCACCTTGCCGCTGGTGCTCGACGACGTGCTGATGACTTCGGATGACGACCGTGCGGTCCACCTGCTGCGCACGCTGGCCGACTTCGCGCAGGGCGGGCAGGTGCTGGTCTTCACCCACCACCGCCATCTGCTGGAACTGGCGCAGCGCAGCCTGCCGGCTTCGGCGCTGGCGTGCTCGACCCTGTGAACCGCCGCGGCACCGTCAGCGCCGTGGCCGGCCGGAACGCCGCCTGCTCGCCCTTGACCGCATAGCCGAGCGGATTCGCCACCACCCGGCAGCCGCGGCTGACGTGGTCCACGGGACAGTGCAGGTGGCCGTGGATCCAGAGATCGGCCCGCGGCAGCAGGTCATCCAGCGCGTTGCAGAACCCGGCCGTGCCCGGTGCCAGCCCGTAGCGCGGATCGGCGCTCGCCAGCGTCGGCGCGAAGTGCGTCACCACCACGGTCGGCCCGTCGAACGGCTCGGCCAGCGCGCCGCGCAGCCACTGCTGGCACTCCAGCGCCAGCGCGCGCATCGACTCCGCCAGCATCGGCACGCCGCCGCGCAGACAGGTGTTCTTGCGCAGGTAGAAGTTCGCGGCGCGGAACGCTTTCTCCTGCGGCCCGATCGCATCGAAGTCGCTCCACAGCGTCGTGCCCAGGAAGCGCACGCCGTCGATCACCACGCAGCGCCGGTCCAGCCAGGTGATGCCCAGCCGGGTACACAGCGCCTGCATCCGCTCGCCGGCCTCGCTGAGTTCGTAGCCGTCGTACTCGTGGTTGCCAGGCACGAACAGCACCTGCCGCCAATGCCCTGCACCGTGGGTCGGGGAAAACCGTGTCAGCCCGAAATCGCTGTCCTGCAGCAGCGAGCCGGTCTGGTAGGAGCCAATGTCGCCGGCCAGCACCAGCACGTCGGCACCGGGGGCAGGGGTGGGTTCCCAGTGCGGGATGCGTTCGAGGTGGAGGTCGGAGAAGATCTGCAGGCGCATCGGGCAAGTCTAGCGGTCCAACGGGCCAGCGGGCCAGCGGCCGGGGCATGATGGCCGCATGACCGCGACCCATGTTCTCCACTGGCCCGACTCCGAACTCGCCGGACTCACCGCTGACACCCCGACCACGCTGCGCCTGCGGCTGGCCGCTGCACACTGCCACCGCGCCGACGATGGGTTGGTGGGCTACCTGCGCCCGGTCGAGCTGGTGTTCCATGCGGCGACGTGGCAGGGGGATGGCCCGGCACTGGGCGGCATTGCCGAGGGCCACCTGCTGTGCGGTGGCCAGCCGCTTGGCCTGGTCGGGCAGGGGCTGCCGTTGCCGCTGGACTGCCACGGTGCGGTGGTGTGCCACCTGCGCCTGATCTCGGGCACGGTGCTGCAGATCACGGCCGGGCGGGTGGTGGTGCAGCCGGGAGAGGATGCGCGTTTCCGCGAATCCTTCGCCTGTTAGACGTCCTTGCGCGGACTCGACACCTTGTGCCGCATCAGCCGACCCTTCTCGCGATCCCAGTCGCGCTGCTTCTCGGTGTCGCGCTTGTCATGCTCGGCCTTGCCCTTGGCCAGCGCGATCTCGGCCTTCACCCGCCCGCCCTTGTAGTGCAGGTTCAGCGGCACCAGCGTGTAGCCCTTCTGCTCGACCTTGCCGATCAGGCGCTTGATCTCGGCCTTGTGCATCAGCAGTTTCTTGGTGCGGTCGGCCTCGGGGCGCACATGCGTCGAGGCGCTGCGCAGCGCGTTGATGCGGCAGCCAATGAGGAACAGCTCGCCGTTCTTGATCACCGCGTGGCCGTCGGTGAGCTGCACCTGGCCTTCGCGGATGGACTTGATCTCCCAGCCTTCCAGCACGACGCCTGCCTCGTGGCGTTCCTCGATGTGGTAGTTGAAGTGTGCTTTTCGGTTTTCCGCGATGGTGGCGGAGGTGTGGGCAGTGCGGGCTGTGGACATGTGCGGCCTCAATACAATCCCTGCATTGTGAAGCACGTCAAAAAGTCCGTCCTCCTCTGGTACTCGCCCCGCGAGATGTTCGACCTCGTGGCCGATGTGCCGGCCTACCCGCAGTTCCTGCCGTGGTGTCAGCGTGCGGAGATCCTGTCGCAGGAACCCGGTGCCGTGACGGCCCGGCTGCACCTGGCCTACGCAGGTGTGCGCCATGCCTTCACCACCCGCAACACGCACGTCGAGGGCCAGTCCGTCGGCATGGCCCTGGTGGACGGGCCGTTCTCGCACTTGCAGGGGCAGTGGCGTTTTCTGCCGATCGGTCCCGACGGGAAAGCGTGCAAGGTGGAGTTCGCGCTGTCGTATGCCTTCTCCAGCCGCTCGCTGGAGCTGGTCGTCAGCCCCGTGTTCGACCGGATCGCCAACACCTTCGTCGATGCGTTCGTCGCCCGCGCCGAGCAAGTCCATGGCCAGCGTTGAGTCGGGTGCAGGTCCGGCCGTGCAGGTGATCGTGCAGATGATCCGTGTCGAGGTCGCCTACAGCCCGGCGCCGCGGCAGGTCGATCTGCAGGCGATCGCACTGCCGCTCGGTGCGACCGCGGAGCAGGCACTGCTGGCCGCGGGACTGCCGGCGCGTCATCCGGGCTTCGACCGGGCAGCGGTGACGGTGGCGGTGTGGGGCCGGGCGGTGGGGCCGTCGGCCGTGCTGGTGGACGGTGATCGGCTGGAGGTCTGCCGGCCGCTGGTCGTCGATCCGAAAGAGGCGCGCCGCGTGCGCTACCGGGCGCAGGGCACGCCGGGGCGTCGGGTCAGCGGCAGTCGCTCGCGATGATCTCGCGGGCGCGGGCGGCTTCTCGGGCGCGCTGGGTGTCGTCGAGGAACTCGCGCTCGCCCTTGTCGTTGGTGCGGGCCATGCGCTGACCGCTTTCGGCGGTGCGGGCGTGTTCCTTGGCGCGGGCGCAGTTCTCGATCTTCTGGCGGGCAAGGCGGGCGTCCTCGTCGCGCTTGGCCTGGTCCTGGGCAGATTCGGCCTGGCGCTTGCGGGTTTCGAGGGCAGGGTCGCTGGTCGGGGTGGACGCGGCTGCGGGCGGCGCGCCAGGGACGGCGGAGGCTGGGGAAGCAGGACGCTGCCCGGTGGATGGGGTGGTGTTGGGGCGGCCCAGGATGTCGCGGTCGCGCACATCGTTGGGCGGCGGGCGGTCGCTGTACTGCACGCGGCCCTGGGCGTCGCGCCATTTCCATTGCGCTGCACAGGGCAGGGCGAGCGTGGCAGCCACCACGGTCAACACGGCCAGCGACAGGCCGCGCAGGGGTCCGAGCTTGGGGGTCGAAAACATGGGCGCCAGTGTAGCGGCGTGCCGCGGCGTACCAGCCGGCGTGTAACGAGTCCGTATAATCTCCTTTTGCGTCTGGAGCCCGACTCATGCGCCTGCTTGGCAAAGCACTGACCTTCGACGACGTGTTGCTGGTCCCCGCGTACTCCCAGGTGTTGCCCCGCGACACCTCCCTGGCGACCAAGCTGTCGCGCAACATCACCCTGAACCTGCCGCTCGTGTCCG
>NZ_JAAFKF010000008.1 GCF_013299175.1 Sphaerotilus sp. | reverse complement strand
CAGCACGCTCCAGGCAAGCCGGATCGGGAAGCGGCCGAAGTGGCCCATGTCGGCATAGAGCGCCTCGGCGCCGGTGACGGCCAGCACGATGGCGCCGACCGCGGCGAAGACGTGCCAGCCACGCCCGCGCAGGAAGGCCAGTGCCTCCAGCGGGTTCAGCGCGGCCAGGATCGCCGGCTCGCGGACGATGTGGACCAGCCCGATGCCGCCCAGCAGCGCGAACCACACCACGATCACCGGGCCGAACAGCCGGCCGACGGTGGCGGTGCCGTGGCGCTGCAGCAGGAACAGGCCGATCAGCACGCCGATGGTGATCGGAATGACGTAAGCCTTGAGCGCGGGCGTCGCGATCTCCAGGCCCTCGACGGCGGACAGCACCGAGATGGCCGGCGTGATGATGGCGTCGCCGTAGAACAGCGTCGCGCCGAACACGCCGGTGAGCAGGATGGCGCGGCGCCAGCCGGGGTGCTGGCTGGCGTCGGTCGCCTGCGCGGCCAGGGCGGTCAGCGCCATGATGCCGCCCTCGCCGCGGTTGTCGGCGCGCAGGATCAGCACGACGTACTTCAGCGTCACCACCAGCATCAGCGCCCAGAAGATCGCCGAGACCGCGCCGATCAGGTGCGGCGTGTCGAGCGGAATGCCGGTGGACGGGCTGAATACCTCCTTGACGGTGTAGAGCGGGCTGGTGCCGATGTCGCCGTAGACGACGCCGATGGCGCCCAGCGTGAGCGCCGCCCAGGCTGGGTGGCGAGTGGCTGGTGCAGGGGAGGAATGGTCTGGGGCCGAGGCGATGGCGGACATCTGGGGACAGGAGAGCGTCCGGGGGACGACGTGTCCGTTATGCCGCGCCGGGCATCAGGAACGCATATGGACCGAGGCCGCTCAGCCGTCCGCCAGCCGGTAGCCCACGCCCGGCTCGGTCAGCAGCAGGCGCGGCTCGGCCGGCTCGGGCTCGATCTTGGCCCGCAGTTGCGCCATGTAGAGGCGCAGGTAGTGCGTGTGCTCGGTGAACTCCGGCCCCCAGACATCGGCCAGCAGCGCCCGGTGCGTGACGACCTGGCCGGTGTTGCGCACCAGGCGGGCGAGCAGCTTGTACTCGGTCGGCGTCAGGTGCAGCGGCTCGCCGCGCAGGTGGACATGGTGGTTGGCCAGATCGACCTCCAGCCCGCCGCCGCGGTAGTGCGTGATGGCCGGGCTGAGCGTGGTGCCGCGGTGGCGCAGCGCCACGCGCATCCGCGCCAGCAGCTCGCCGATGCTGAAGGGCTTGGTCAGGTAGTCGTCCGCGCCGGCATCGAGCAGCCTGATCTTGCGCACGTCCGACTGGTGCGCCGAGATCACCAGCACCGGCGTGCTGCGGCGCTGGCGCAGCACGGCCAGCAGCGTGTCGCCGTCGCCATCCGGCAGGCCAAGGTCGAGCAGCACCAGGTCCACCGGCGCGTGCAGCAGCAGCGCCCGCGCCTCGGCCACCGACGCGGCGGTGCGGACCTGGTGGCCCTCGACCTCCAGTGCCGACCCCAGCATCTGGCGCAATTCACGGTCGTCTTCGACCAGCAGGATCTGGATCATGAGGAGGTGCTCTCCGGGGCAGGTTCGGCCAGGGTCGGTGCATCTGGCAGCGGCAGGCACAGCTCGAAACTGCTGCCGCCGTGCCCGCGGGCGCGCACCCGCAGCACGCTGCCGTGGGCTTCGGCGATGGCGCGGCACACGGCCAGTCCCAGCCCGGTGCCACGGCGTGTGCCGGTGTCGGTGCCGCGCTGGAACATCTGGAAGATGCGCTCGCGCTCCGAGGGCGCGATGCCGGCGCCGCGGTCGCGCACGGCCAGCAGCAGCTCTTCCAGCGACTCCCAGTCGCGGCGCAGCTCGACCTCGCCCGCCTCCAGCCGCACCAGTTGCAGCGTGTTGTCGGCCATGGCGGTCAGCGCCCGTGTCTCGTCCTGGATCTGGGTCAGCAAGCAGCTCTTCCAGCGACTCCCAGTCGCGGCGCAGCTCGACCTCGCCCGCCTCCAGCCGCACCAGTTGCAGCGTGTTGTCGGCCATGGCGGTCAGCGCCCGTGTCTCGTCCTGGATCTGGGTCAGCAAGGCTTGGCGGCGGGACTCGGGCAGGCGGTCGGACTGGCGTTCCAGCGCGGACGCCGCCCCCAGGATCGACGCCAGCGGCGTGCGGAAATCGTGCGAGATCGCCGCGAGCAGGGCGCTGCGCAGGGATTGGGCCTGGGCTTCGCGCTGGGCCTGTTCGGTGCGGCGGGTGAGGTGGTGGCGGTGCAGGGCGCTGCCGAGCAGGTCGCACAGGGCCTGGGCGTGGGCATGGCCATCGCCTTCGGAGGTGTCGCCGTGCGGACCGAGCCGCAGCACCGCAGCGCCCCAGATGGCGGTGGTTGCCGTGTCCGACTGCGGGCCGCGCACCGGCAGGTACCAAGCGGGCAGCTCGCTGTGCAGCCCGGTGCCGGTGCCGAAGGTGCGGCCCTCGCGCAGGCACAGCCAGAGTCCTGGCGTCTCGTCGGCGTCGGGGTGGCCCCACCACCACGCCGCGTCCGTTGCGTCCAGCGCCGGCCGCTCGCCCTGCAGCACCATCAGCGCGGCGCCATCATCCGCCATGGCCTGGAGCGTGGCGTGCAGCGCCGCGCCCATGGTCTGCGGATCGTCCGCGGCGCGCAGGGTTTCCCCGAGGTACTGCAACTGGTGGGCTGCTTCGGTGCGGTGCCGGGCGAGTGCGGCCTGCTGCCGCAGCCGGCCCATCAGCAGCCCGATCGACAGCGACACCCCCAGCAGCGTGCCGAGCAACAGCAGGTTCTGGTGGCCATCGACGCTGAAACTGCCCCGTGGCGGGACGAACGCCCAGTTGAACAGGCCCACGCCGGCCACCGTGAACAGCGCCGAGGCCCAGACTGGCAGCCAGAACGCCACCAGCGTGCTGGCCAGCACGAAGACCATGGCCAGGTTGGCCAGATCGACCATGGGATCGAGCGCACGGGCGACGCCGTAGGCCAGCACCAGGCAGACCAGCGCGGCGGCCGTGACCAGCAGCGTGGGCGGGGGGCGGCGCGGTGGCCGCAGGGGTGTGGGGGTGTCCATGCCTGCAACGTAGCAGGCCGGACATCAGGATGGCATCAGGACCGCGCGGCGCGGGCTTCAGTGCACCGCAGGCAGGCTGCGCAGCGCCCGCACCACGCCTTCGCCCAGCGCGGCGCCAAACCGCTTGGCCAGCCGCTCGGCGACGTTTTCCTTGGTCGTGTAGTCGATGATTTCCTCGGCCTTGATCACCTCGCGGGCCACGTAGTCGAGGTTGCCCAGCCCATCGGCCAGCCCTTGCTTCACGGCTTCCTCGCCACTCCAGAACAGGCCGCTGAAGGTCTCGGGCGTTTCCTTCAGGCGCTCGCCACGGCCTTGCTTGACGGTGTCGATGAACTGGCGGTGGATCTGGTCGAGCATGGTCTGGGCGAAGGCGCGCTGCTTCGGGTCCAGCGGGGAATAGGGGTCGAGCATGCCCTTGTTGCTGCCGGCAGTGAGCAGCCGGCGCTCGACGCCCACCTTCTTCATGACTTCCTCGAAGCCGAACCCATCCATCAGCACGCCGATCGAGCCGACGATGGACGCCTTGTCCACGTAGATCTCGTCAGCCGCGACGGCGATGTAGTAGGCACCGGAGGCCGCGCTTTCCTCGACCACGGCGTAGAGCTTCTTGTGGTGCTTGTCCTTCAGGCGGCGGAGTTCGTCGTAGACGATGCCGGCCTGCACGGGGCTGCCACCGGGCGAGTTGATGCGCAGCACCACGGCCTGCGCGCCCTGGTCCTCGAAGGCATCCTTCAGGCCGGAAAGCAGCACCTCGGCACTCGCCTCGCCGCCCGAGCTGATCTCGCCGCGCAGCTCGACCAGGGCGGTGTGCGGGCCAGTGGGGGTGCTGCTGTGGCGGTTTTCGCTGTAGACCGTCCAGGCGGCGAACAGGCCAAGACCCAGCCAGCCGAGCCGGAAGAACAGGCTCCAGCGGCGGGTGCTGCGCCGGTCGCGCAGGTAGTCGCGGGCGAACTGCTCCATCACGGGGTCGAAGGCGCCGCGCGAGACCGCCGCCGGTGCCGCCGGTGCCACCGTGGCGGCGGGGGCGTGATGAATGGTGTCGGGGGCCGGTGCGGGCGCGGGGGAGGGCGTGTCGTCAGGCTGGGTCATGGGAGCTTCAGTCGCCGAAAGCCGGCGTCAAGGTGCTGGAAGGATACCAAGACACCTGTCCCTCGCGCTCGACCACCTGCAGCGGTTTGAGCCGCTTGCCCCGACACGGCCCGCCCACGCAATACCCGGTCGCCGGCTCGTAGACCGCGCCGTGGATCGCGCAGAGGATCCACTGGCCGCTATCGTCGAGGAAGCGCCCTTCCTTCCAGTCCATCTCGGCCGGAACGTGGGCGCACTGGTTCAGGTAGCCGACCACCTGGCCGCCGTGGCGCAGCACGAAGCCGCGGGCGGGCTGACCATATTCGAGCAGGTCGAAGACGTGGGCGAGGCCGCCGTCGGCGAGGTCGGTGGCGGCGCACAGGGGGATGGCCATCGATTGGTCGCTCATGCGTGTGCGCCCAGCCAGTCGCGCAGCTCCGCCACCGAGTGCGCGACATGCCGCGGCCCCAGCTCCCGCAGCGGCGCGTGTTCGTGCGCGCCATAGGTGACGGCCACGCTGTGTGCCCCGGCGTTGGCGGCGAGCTGCAGGTCGTGCGTGGTGTCGCCGATCATCAGCGTGCGCTCCGGCTCGACGCCGAACTCGCGCATCAGTTCGTGCAGCATCTGCGGATGCGGCTTGGAGCGGGTTTCGTCGGCGGTGCGCGTGGCGTCGAACAGCGGTGCGAGGCCGGACAGGCGCAGCGCGTCGTTCAGGCCCTGCCGGTTCTTGCCGGTCGCCACGGCCAGCCAGTGGTGGCGCAGGCGCAGTTCGGCCAGCAGCTCCGGCACACCGGCGAACAACGACACCGCCTCGTGGTCCTTGAAATAGTGATGCCGGTAGCGCCGACCGAGTTCCGGGTAGCGGTCCTGGCTCAGCCCTGGGACGGCGTGCATCAGCGCGTCCTGCAGCCCGAGGCCGATCACGTAGGACGCGGCTTCGTCGCTGGGCACGTCCACGCCCAGATCCCGGCACGCAGCCTGGATGGCGCGCACGATCAGCGCGGTCGAGTCGTAGAGCGTGCCGTCCCAGTCGAAGACGATGAGGTCGTACTGGCGCGGGCGGAAGGCGGTGGAGTCGGTCATGGCGCTGGAGCGGAAGCAGGTTTGGCGGCGGGGCGCAGGTGGGACAGCAGGGCGGTGCATTCCGGGGGCAGTGGCGCCTCCAGCTCGATGCGCTCGCCCGTGGCGGGGTGGTCGAAGGCGAGGCGGCGGGCGTGCAGGAACATGCGCTCGAAGCGGCAGCCGGGGGCGGCGGGGGCGTCGCCGCGGGCCAGCGCCTTGTTGAACGCGAAGTCGCCGTACTTGTCGTCGCCGACGATCGCATGGCCTTCGTTCAGCAGGTGGACGCGGATCTGGTGCGTGCGGCCAGTCTTGATGGTCACGTCCAGCAGCGTGCAGTCGGCGTAGCCCTGCGCGATGCGGACCAGCGAGACTGAGCGGCGGCCGTCCGGGTGGTCCGCCGCGACGGCGCACACGCGGCGCTCGCCGGCCGCGTCGAGGTACTTGTGCAGCGCCACATCGACCACCTTGCGCGCCGCCGGCCAGGCGCCGATCACCAGCGCGGCGTAGGTCTTGCCGGTCTCGCGCTGGCGGAACTGGTCCTGCAAGGCGGTCAGGGCGCTGCGCTTCTTGGCGATCAGCAGCAGGCCCGAGGTCTCGCGGTCCAGCCGATGCACGAGTTCGAGGAACTTCGCCTGTGGACGTGCCCGGCGCAACTGCTCGATCACGCCGTGGCTCACCCCCGAGCCACCATGCACCGCCACCCCCGCCGGCTTGTCGATCACCAGCAGGTGCTCGTCCTCGAAGCGGATCGGGAACTCGCGGGGCGGCGCCGTCGAAACCGTCGGCTCGCTCAGGCGCAACGGCGGCACACGCACGTCGTCGCCCGCCTCGACGCGGGAATCCGCACTGGCACGGCCCTTGTTGATGCGGACCTCGCCGCTGCGGATGATCCGGTAGACGAGGGTCTTGGGCGCACCCTTGAGTTCGCGCAGCAGGAAGTTGTCGAGGCGCTGGCCGGCGCTGCCTTCGTCGACGAGCAGGTGGCGCACGGCAGGCGGTGCCACGGGTAATCCCTCATTCAGAGGCAGGCGCGTGGCTGGTTTCGGGCCGGCTTTTCCGGAGCCGGGCCGGTTGGGCTTTGCCCCTATAATGCGTTGGACCACGATTGCGCTGTAAGTGTTTGATTTGCCTGAGTTTAGCGGGCACTGAGAATCAGCCACCAGTGCAGGGTGGTCGGACTGGCCCGCAGCCCCTGAGGGGTGTGTGGACCGGGTCCAAACGCTGATGCAGCGTGTTGCCGACTGTGTGGTGCGCCCTCCCAAGGTGAGTGCGCGGATGCTCCGGCAGCACGCAAAGAGACCACGCTGAAAGAGCCCCGAAACAAGGTTTTCGGCGGCAGCTTCCGAACAGGGGCTGTTGCCCGCGTCCGAGCACAGACGCCGTCGCATGAACGATTTCGAGTTTCCGCTTCCCGCCCCGACCCCTGGTGACTGTTGTCCCCGGTCGGAGCCGCACGCTTCAGTGTGCGCGTCGGATGGCGGACCCGTGCCCTGCCGGCCCGGAGGCCGACACCACGGCGACACTGCGTTTCCTGCCCCGGCATCCCGATCGACGCACGCGCCAACGCTGCGCCACTGAGGCGCAGTCCAGGGCGATTCCTTCCCGGCTCCGCGGCGCGGTTTCGTGCATCTCATGAAGACATGAATCATGAGGAGAGACACGCATGAAACGCATGCTGATCAACGCCACGCAGCCCGAAGAGCGCCGCCTGGCGATCGTTGACGGTCAGAAACTGATCGACTTCGAAACCGAGATCGAAGGGCGCGAACAGCGCAAGGGCAACATCTACAAGGCCGTCGTCACCCGCGTCGAGCCGTCGCTGGAAGCCTGCTTCGTCGATTACGGCGAAGACCGCCACGGCTTCCTGCCGTTCAAGGAAATCGCCCGCAGCTACTTCCGCGAAGGCACCGATGTCCGATCGGCGCGCATCCAGGACGCCATCCGCGAAGGCCAGGAGCTGCTGGTCCAGGTCGAGAAGGAAGAGCGCGGCAACAAGGGCGCGGCGCTGACCACCTTCGTCTCGCTGGCCGGCCGCTACCTCGTGCTGATGCCCAACAACCCGCGCGGTGGTGGCGTGTCGCGCCGCATCGAGGGCGAGGACCGCGAGGAGCTGAAAGAGAACCTCGAACAGCTCGAATACCCCAAGGGCATGAGCCTGATCGCCCGCACCGCCGGCATCGGCCGCACGGCGCCGGAGCTGCAGTGGGACTTGAACTACATGCTCAAGCTCTGGACCGCGATCGACGACGCGGCCAAGGGCGGCAAGGGTGCCTACCTGATTTACCAGGAATCGTCGCTGGTGATCCGTGCGATCCGCGACTACTTCACCGCCGACATCGGCGAGATCCTGATCGACACGGACGACATCTACGAGCAGGCCAAGCAGTTCATGCTGCACGTCATGCCCGAGACGGCCAACCGCGTGAAGCGTTACCGCGACGACGCGCCGCTGTTCAGCCGCTTCCAGATCGAGCACCAGATCGAGACCGCGTTCAGCCGCACGGTGCATCTGCCGTCCGGCGGCGCCATCGTCATCGACCACACCGAAGCCCTGGTGTCGATCGACGTGAACTCGGCCCGCGCCACCCGTGGCGGTGACATCGAGGAGACCGCGACCCGCACCAACCTCGAAGCTGCCGACGAGATCGCCCGACAGGCCCGCCTGCGCGACCTGGGTGGTCTGCTGGTGGTGGACTTCATCGACATGGAAGAGTCGAAGAACCGCCGCGAGGTCGAGACCCGGCTGCGCGACGCGCTGCGCTACGACCGTGCCCGCGTGCAGTTCTCGACGATCAGCAAGTTCGGCCTGCTGGAGATGAGCCGCCAGCGCCTGCGCCCCGCGCTGAGCGAAGGCAGCCACATCACCTGCCCGCGCTGCAACGGCACCGGCCACATCCGCGACACCGAGTCTTCCGCCCTGCAGACGCTGCGCATCATCCAGGAAGAGTCGATGAAGGAAGGCACGGCGGCGGTCCACGTCCAGGTGCCGGTCGAAGTTGCCAGTTTCCTGCTGAACGAGAAGCGCCCCGAGATCACCAAGATCGAGATGAAGCAGCGCGTGACGGTGATGCTGGTGCCGAACAAGCACCTCGACACGCCGAACTACAAGCTGGAGCGCCTGCGCCACGACGATCCGCGCCTGGAGAACCTGCAATCGAGCTACTCGATGGTGGAAGAGCCGGAAGACGACGTTGGCATCACGCGCCGCGAGAAGAACGTCAAGCCCAAGCAGGCGCCGATGATCCGCGGCGTGCTGCCCGACCAGCCCGCGCCGGTCGCTGTGCCCAAGGCCGAACCGGCCCCCGCTCCGGTCGCTGCCGCACCGGCGCCCGCAGTGGCGCCTCCTGCCCCGGTGGCCCCCGCGCCGGCCCCGCAAGCCGTGGCCGCTGGCACCGGTTTCTTTGGCTGGATGAAGCGCCTGTTCGGTGCTGCGCCGGCGCCGGCACCGGTCGCCCCCGTGGCTGCGCCTGTCGCTCCGGTGGTCGAAGCCCCGGTGGAAGCCAAGACCGACAAGCCGGCCGATAAGGCGGACGGCCGTGGCGAGCGCCGCGGTGGTCGCGAAGGCGGACGTGATGGTGGCCGTGACGGCAATCGCCGCGATGGTCGCCGTGGCGAACGTGGCGGTGAACGTGGTGGTGAGCGCAACAAGCCTGAAGCGGCTGAGCGCAATGGTGAACGTGCGGCTGAACGCGCGCCCGCCGAGGCCCGCCCTGAAGGTGGCCGTGGTGGACGCGGCGACCGTTCGCAGGACCGCCGCCCGGCCGAGGCGGGTGCTGTTGTCGCTGCCGCTGCCGCTGCCGTTGCGGACCTGCCGAGCAGCGGTGGTCGTCCGCCGCGCGAGCGCCGCCCGGCACCCGAAGTGGCCGCGCTGGCCGTCGAGGATGTGCAACCCGGTTTCGAGGACACCGCGTCCCCGGCGCCGGAAGGTGAAAGTGCTGCGGCCCAGGCCGAGCGCGAAGGCCGCCGCCGCCGCCGTGGTGGCCGTGGTCGCCGTGACCGCGAAGAGGCACGTCCCGGCGAGAACGGGGCCGAGGCCGAAGGTGGTGATGCCGCTGCCGTGACCACAGAGACTGCGTCCGCTGCCGAACCGGCTGCAGACGCTGCTGTTGGCGCTGCTGCCGCTGTTGGCACCGAGCCGCGCACCGACGACATGGGTGAAGACGGCCGTCGCCGTCGCCGTGGCCGTGGTGGCCGCAACCGCGAAGAGGCGCCGGCGGATGCTGCCGTGGCACCGGCCGATGCCGATGCCGTGGTCGCGGAAGCGGCTGTGGTGGAATCCGCCGTGGTCGTGGCACCGGTGGTGGTCGCTGCGGCGGTCGAGCCGGTGGTTGCGGCTGCGCCGGTGGCGGATGTGATCCCGGACGCTCCGGTGGCCGAGGTTGCGCCGGCCGTGGCAGCGGTGGCGGAAGTGGCCGCAGTGGCCGCGCCGGTCGCTGTCGCACCGATCGCCGAAGCCCCTGCTGCGGTGGTGGTCGTCGCCGCGCCGGTCGTGGCTGCGCCGGTCTATGTCCTGCAGCTCGACGAGCTGGCCGCGGTGGCCCGTGGCGCGGGACTGGAGTGGATCAACAGCGACACCGACAAGGTCCGCGCCGTGCAGGAAGCCATTGCCAGCACGCCCGCCCCGGTGCGCCAGCCGCGCGTGCCGCGTCCGGTGGTCGTGGTCGATGAAGGTCCGCTGATCCTGGTCGAGACGCGCCGCGATCTGGCCAGCCTGCAACTGCCGTTCGAGACCACCAGCTCGGAGTCTGCCGAAGCCTGATCGACCGCACCTCGACCGCTTCGACCCGACGCCGCCCGGCCTTGCGCCCGGCGGCGTTTTTTTGCCCGCTTTGCCCGTTTTACCCATGTCCTCACCCATCCCTCACCCCGTGTTTGCCCTGCTGGACGACGCCAGCGCCCCCGCCGATGTGCCCGCGAGCCGGCTGTTCACCGGCTGGCTCGGCGAATACCGCTGCACCGACCCGGCGGAGCTGGCGGCCGTCTGGTCCGCGGCGACGGCGGGTCTGGTGCAGGGCGAGCACCTGGTGGTGCTGGCCGACTATGAGTGGGGGGTGCGGCTGGCGGGGTTGGCGGCGCCACCGGGGGCCTTGCGGCTGCTGTGGTTTGCGCGCTGCGAGCGGCTCGCGGGGCCTGAGGTCGAGGCGTGGCTGGCGCAGCAGGACGGCACGGCGGCGCCCGGCCCCGCCGGTGTGGTCGGCCTGACGCCGGACGACGGCGAGGCGACCTACGCCGCCGCCATCGCCGAGATCCACGCCCGCATCCGCGCCGGAGAAACCTACCAGGTCAACCACACGCAGCGCCTGCGCGGCCGCAGCGTCGGCACACCGCTGGCGCTCTACCGGCGGCTGCGGGCGGCACAACCCGTCCCCTTCGGCGCCCTGATCGCCTTGCCGCAGGACCACTGGGTGCTGTCCTGTTCCCCCGAGCTGTTCGTGCGGCACACGGCCGGCCACCTCGTCACCCGACCCATGAAAGGCACCGCCCCGCGCCATGCCGACCCCCTCGCCGACCAGGCCAGCGCCGACTGGCTGGCCAGCGACGCGAAGAACCGCGCCGAGAACCTGATGATCGTGGACCTGCTGCGCAATGACCTGGGCCGCCTGGCGACGGTCGGCAGCGTGCGCGTGCCGGCGCTGTTCGCCATCGAGCCGTACCAGACGGTGTTCCAGATGACCTCGACCATCGAGGCCGACCTGCCGCCCGCCACCGACCTGCCCGATGTGCTGCGCGCGATGTTCCCCTGTGGCTCGATCACCGGCGCACCCAAGCACCAGACGATGTCGCTCATCGGCCAGCTCGAATCCTCGCCCCGCGGTCTCTACACCGGCGCGATCGGCTGGATCGACGCGCCGGGCGCTGCCGACCGCGCAGCCGGTCGGGTGCTGGGCGACTTCTGCCTGTCGGTGGCGATCCGGACGCTGGAGGTCGGCACAGCCCATCCGCAGGACGGCACGCGCGCGGTGACGCTGGGCGTGGGCGGCGGCATCGTGCTGGATTCGGATGCGGTGTCGGAGGCGGCGGAGTGTCGCCACAAGGTCCGCTTCCTGACCCGCACCGATCCCGGCTTCACCTTGTTCGAGACGCTGCGGGTCGAGGGCCGGCAGGTGTGCCGCTTCGAGGCCCATCTGGCGCGGCTGCTCGCCAGTGCGGTGGCGCTGGGGTTCACTGCGTCGGCCGCCGCGGTGCGGGCGGCGGTGGACGAGGTACTGCAGTCCCTCTCGGTGGTGCCTGCGCAAGTGGTGCGGCTGCGGGTCGATCTGTCCCATGATGGCCGGCTGGCCTGCCGCAGTGGGGCGCTGACACCCTTGCCGGACGGCCCCGTGCGCCTGCTCGGGCCGACGGGCCGCGTGCCCCTGCAGGAATCGGCGCTGCTCGGCCACAAGACCTCCTTGCGCACCGCCTACGACGCCGCTGTGCGGGAAGCCGAGTCCGTGGGCGCCTTCGACCGGTTGTTCGTCAACGCCGCCGGGGCACTGACCGAAGGGGGGCGCAGCACGCTGCTGGTCCGGCTGGACGGACGCTGGACCACTCCGCCGCTGTCCGCCGGGGTGCTGCCGGGGGTCATGCGGTCGGCGCTGCTGGCGGACGCGGGCTGGGCCGTGTCCGAACGCCTGCTCTGGCCGGCGGATCTGGCGCGTGCAGAGGGGTTGGCGGTGTGCAATGCACTGCGCGGAGTCTTGCCTGCGGTGCTGGTTTCTCCTTAGTTCCTTGGCTCATGGCTTACCCCGATCCCCACCGAAAGGATGTTAAAGAAGTCACAAGTACCGATACATTACTCGGCATTAGGACGGCAAAGAGGAGACGAAATGTCGAGGCGATGGTGGAGTTGCCCGGTCTGCACCGTACTGGGCTTGGTGGGTCTGGCCCTGTTGGCGTGGTGGCTGATCGGGCGTGGTGACGGCAAGGCAGACGCGGTGCGCCAGCGCACGGAAGCGGATGCGGCTGAAGTGCTGAGCGCGGCCGGGTTCCCCTGGGCGCGCTTGAAGATCGACAACGAGGTGGGCCGCATCGTCGGTGATGCGCCCTCGGTGGCGCAGCGCACGGCGGCCTACGCGGCGGCGAACACCACCTTGCTGCCGATGATGGGCGTACCCGGCGTGTTCGCGCGGCTGGAGGACGGGCAATCGTCCCCGGCCCTTGCGCTGCCCGAGGTGCCCGCAGTTCCCAAGGTGCCCCAGGCGGCGGCCTCCGGTGCATTGACCGCCGAGGACTGCCAGGTCGCGATGGCGCGGGTGCTGGAGTCGCGGCAGATCCGGTTCAAGCTGGCCTCCGCGGAGCTGGATCCGAGCAGCGTGCCCTTGCTGGACCAACTGCACGGCCTGTCCCGGCGCTGTCCCCAGGCACGGATGCGCGTCGAAGGACACACCGACGCCCAAGGCGACGCGGTCGCGAACATGCGCCTGTCGCAGCGCCGGGCGCAGGCCGTGGTGGAGGCACTCGCCAAGCGGGGCATGGCGGCGAACCGCTTGCAGGCGCAGGGCTTCGGCGAAGAGCGTCTGCTCGATGCCGGCAGCACGCCCGAGGCCCACGAGCGCAACCGGCGCATCGAGTTCCATCTGGCTCCCTAGCCCAACCCCAACACTGCGAACACTGCGGAGAGACCACCATGTACCTGTTGAGCCAGCTCTGGCTGTACCTCTTGCTGGCCTGTCTGGCCGGACTCGCCCTCGGCCTGCTGCTGAACCGGATCTGCCAGCAACGCCGCCATGCCACCGAACTCGCCGCGCTCCAGGCGCAGCACAGCGAGGCCCGCGCACGCTCGGATGCGGTCCTGGTGGACTTGCGCGGTGAACATGCGCTGGCACTGGAAGCCGCTGGCGCCGACCACGCGGCGCTGCAAACCCGGCTGGAGGCGCTGGACACGGAACACCGCCTCACCGGCGAACGTGCCCTGGCACTGAGCGCGAGCGTGGACGAGCACCAGACCGCACGCCAGGGGCTGGTGTCGGAGGTCGAGTCGCTGCAGGGGCGCCTGGGCGCGCTGCAGGCCACGTACGAATCGCGCATCACGCTGCTCAACACCGAAACCAGCCATGCGGTCCAGTTGACGGATGAATTGGCGGCGCTGCAGGCGCGGCATGCTGCGCTGGAAGAGGCGCACCGCAGCGCCCTCGCCGAGCGGGCCGAGGTCGCCAAGGAAGCGTATGCCGCCTTGATCGACACCCAGGCCGAGCGCGATGCCGCCCGTGCGGCCGCTGCAGAGACCGAGGCCGAGTTGATGCGGGAGCGGCAGGCTGCCGTGCTCGCCGCTGGCGTGGCTGCCGCTGCGGCGCTGTCGGCACGCCAGGCTGCTGCGCAAGCTGAAAGCGCGGCACGGCAGCAAGCCGACACCATCGCCGCACGGGACGCCGAGTTGGCCGCGCTGCGCAACCAGCACGCAGCGTTGCAAGGCGATCTGAGCCACCACCAGTCGCTGCTGTCGGTGGAGACGGGCCGTGGTGCTGAACTGCTGGCGGGCCTGACGGTGCTGCAGGGCACCCACAGTGCTGCGCTGAGCGCCCATGGCGACGCGCTGGCGCAGGCGCAGACCGAACTGGACGCCACCCGCCAGACCGCCGCGGTGACCGAAGCGGAGTTGCAGGCCCGGCTCATGGCAGAGCGCGAGGCTGCCGCCGCTGCTGCAGCGCAAACCGCTGCCCGAGTCGCGGCTGCGGAAGCTGACCGTGTGGCACAGGCCGACACCATCGCCGCACGGGACACCGAGCTGGCCGCGCTGCGCGACCAGCACACGGCGCTGCAAGGCGATCTTAGCCACCACCAGTCGCTGCTGTCGGTGGAGACGGGCCGTGGTGCTGAACTGCTGGCGGGCCTGACGGTGCTGCAGGGCACCCACAGTGCTGCGCTGAGCGCCCATGGCGACGCGCTGGCGAGGGCGGAAGCCGAACTGGCCGCAGCCCGCCAGACCGCTGCAGCGACCGAAGTGGAGTTGCAGGCCCGGCTCGTGGCGGAGCGCGAGGCTGCCGCCGATGCCGCCGCGAAAACCGCAGCGCAAACCGCTGCCCAAGTCGCCGCTGCGGAAGCTGACCGCGCTGCACAAGCTGACCACACCGCTCAGCAGCACGCCGACGCCACGGCCGTGCTCGAAACTGAGCTGGCCAGGCTGCGCGATGCCGCCGCCGCGTGTGACGCCGAGGCGTCACGGCAGGCCGCCCGCGCCACCGAAGTCGAGGCGGAACTCTCCCGCGAGCGGCAGGCGGCGCTCCTTGCCGCCGGCGTGGCCGCTGCCGCTGCGTTGAGCCGCCAGCAGTCGCACCAGCACGCCCTGGCTACGCTGGAGCAGCAGCACACCGACCTCACGGCCCAGCGCGACCGCCGCATCGCCGAGTTGCAGGCGCTGCTGGCCGACCAGGAGGCCGCGTGGCAGGCGGCTGAACGCCAGGCTCAGGAATTGCGCGATGCCCAGGCTGCCGGCCAATCCGCGGCCCAATTGCGCGAGCAGGCAATCCAGCAGGAGCTGGCACTCACCCAGACCCGCATCCAGGAGCTGGAGACCGAACTGCGCACCCTGCGCCTCACGCTGACCGAAAACGACGAGCAGCTCGCCACCCTGAGCGCCCGTCTGCAGGCCGAGCGCGACCAGCAGCAGGCCGCGCAGTTGCGCATTGCCGAACTCGCCGCGCTTGTGCCGCCGCCCGCGCCGGAGGTGCCGGTGGTCGTGCGTCCGGCGGTGTCGGCGGCGGCGACCATCACCAGCGCCGAACTGGAGCGGCTGGTGCTGGCCGCCGGGGCCGGACAACAGCCCGCGCCGGTCGAGGTAGACCACCAGCGCCCCGATGACCTCAAGATCATCGACGGCATCGGCCCGGTCAATGAACGCTGGTTGCACGCGCACGGCGTGCATTACTTCTGGCAGATCGCGAGCTGGTCGCCGGCCGAGCTGGCGTGGGTGGCGCACCACCTGCCCAACTTCGGCTCCCGCGTCTACCGCGAGAACTGGATCGCGCAGGCGGCCAAGCTGGCCGCCCAGCAGTCGATCCGCTGAACGGCCGCGGCGGGGGATCAGCTCCCCAGCCGCTCCAGCGCCCGCAGGTAGGGCGCATGGTGCATCAGGTCGTCCCACGGGATCGGCGGCGTCTGGGGCAGCAGCGCCAGGCGCCGTTCCTCGCTGTCGGGGCTGGTCTGCCACGCGCCGCGCTCCAGTGCCGCGGCGAGTCCGTCGAGCAGGTCGTCCACCGCCTTGCCCCCATCCAGCGACTGGTTGCACAGCAGCACCATGTCGCAGCCCGCCGCCAGTGCCAGCACCGCCGCTTCCGCGTAGTCCAGCACAGCGCCATTCTTCACCCCCGGCACGCGCCGCGCCCCTTCCATGCTCAGGTCATCGCTGAACACGAGGCCCGTGAAGCCCAGCCGCTCGCGCAGGATGCCCTGGATCCAGCGCGACGAGTAACCCGCCGGGCGCTTGTCCACCTTCGGGTAGATGACGTGCGCCGGCATCACGCTGGCCAGGCTGGTCGAGAGCCATTCATACGGCCGCGCATCGTCGGTGAGGATGGCGGTCAGCGTGCGCTCGTCGCGTGGCACGGCAACGTGGCTGTCTGCCTCCGCCCAGCCGTGGCCGGGGAAGTGCTTGCCGCAGTTCGCCATGCCCGCTTGCAGCAACCCATGCATCAGGCTGCGCGCCAACGTGCCGACCACTCGCGGATCGCGGTGAAACGCGCGGCTGCCGATCACGCCGCTGCGGCCGTGGTCGAGGTCGAGCACCGGCGTGAAGCTCAGATCGACGCCGCAGGCGCGCAGCTCGGCGGCCAGGATGTAGCCGGCGGCGGTCGCCATGTCGCAGGCGGTCATCGCACCGTGGCCCGTACCATGGCGGCCATCGTCCATCCAGCGTTCGCCCAGCGTACGCATCGCGGGCAGGTGCGTGAACCCGTCGGTGCGGAACCGCTGCACCCGGCCGCCTTCGTGGTCCACGCTGACCACGATGTCCGGGCGCGTTGCCTTGATCTCGGCAACGAGCTGGGTGAGCTGGGCGCGGTCCTGCCAGTTGCGGGTGAACAGGATCAGACCGCCCACCAGCGGGTGCTGCAGGCGGCGGCGGTCGTCGCCGTTCAGCGTGAGACCGGCGACATCGAGGACGACAGGGGCGTGGGCGTGGTGCATCGGCAGGGCAGGTCCGTGGGAGAGGTCAGGGGGTGCGGGTTTCGACCACGACGAAGCTGGTCGCGTAGTCGGTTTCGTCGGTCAGGCTGACGTGGGCGGCCAGATCGCGTGCGGCAAACCAGTCGGCCAGCGGGCCGTGCAGGCGGATGAAGGGCTTGCCGCTGGGTTCGTTGAGCGTCTCGCAGTCGCGCCACTGCATGGGGGCACGCAGGCCGAGTCCGATCGCCTTGGAAAATGCTTCCTTGGCAGAAAACCGGGTGGCCAGATAGGCGACGCCGCGCGCCTCGACCTTGGCGCGGCGGTGGTGGAAGACCTGCAGCTCGGTCGGCCCCAGCACCTTCTCGGCGAAGCGGTCACCGCGCCGGCCCAGCACCGCGGCGATGCGGCGGATGTCGCAGATGTCGGTGCCGATGCCGTGGACCATCGCGGTGTCCGGGTGGTCGGTGGCGTCAGCGGGCAGGCGCAAAGGCGCGCTGGATGCACCGCTGGTAGTCGCGCACCGTCTCGGTGTAGCCGAGTTCCAGCGCGTCGGCGATGAGCGCGTGGCCGATGGACACCTCCTGCACCCCGGGCACGGCGCGCAGGAAATCGCTGAGATTGTCGCGGTTCAGGTCGTGGCCCGCGTTGATCCCCAGGCCGACCGACAGCGCGGCTTCGGCAGCCCGGACGTAGCGGTCGAGCACCTCGGCTTGCCGCGGCGTGCCCCAGGCACTGGCATAGGCTTCGGTGTACAGCTCCACCCGGTCGGCGCCGAGGTCGCTGGCGGCGCGCATCATCTCGGGGATCGGGTCCATGAACAGGCTCACGCGCACGCCCAAGGTCCGCGTTTCCTCGATCAGCGGACGCAGCCGCTCGGCGTCGTCGGGGAAGGTCCAGCCGTGGTCCGAGGTGAACTGGCCGACCGTGTCCGGGACGAACGTGGCCTGGTGTGGTCGCACGGCGCGTACCACGTCCATCAGGTTGTGGAAGGGGTTGCCCTCGATGTTGAACTCGGTGTGCGGCCATGCCTGCAGCAGCGCGGCCAGATCGGTCACGTCGTCCGCGCGGATGTGGCGCGCGTCGGGGCGCGGGTGGACGGTGATGCCTTGTGCGCCGGCTTCGAGGACGAAGGTGGCCGCGCGGGTCACGCTCGGGAGGCCCAGGTGCCGCGTGTTGCGCAGCAGGGCGACCTTGTTGAGGTTGACCGACAGGGCGGTACGGCCACTGTGGGCGTTGCACGATTCGGGGGCGACGAGGGGATTCATGGTGGTCAGCGGGCGGTGTCGGTCAGTTTCTGCAGCTCGACCATCAGCGCGCGGGTGCGCAGCATCGAGGTGCCGAGATGGTAGTGCAGCAGGTGGCGCAACTGCGTGCGCAGCTCGGGCAGGGCGCCTTGACAAGTCTGCTGCAGCGCGCCGAGATCGAACGCATTCAGTGCCGACTGCAGCGCCAGCAGCGTGGCGCCACCGAGGCCCGGTGCGCCGTCGGGCAGCGGATGGACGCCGGTGTCGGGATGCAGCCCGTGGCGCACGTCCGTCCGCACCGGTTGCTGCGTCAGCGTCACCCGGTCCAGCTCCGGCAGCACCCCCGATTCGCGCAGCAGCCACAGCTCGAAGGCGCGCAGCGCAGCGGCGGTCTGCGCCTCGTCGTGCGGGGCGAGGCGGGGCAGGGTGGCGGCGTAGACCTCGAACAGGCGCGGGTGGGCGTCATGCCGCGCCAGTCCACGCAGCAGCAGCTCGTTGAGGTGGAATCCCGCCAGCAGCGCCGCACCCGACAGCATCGCGCCACCGCCCGCCCATTCGGCGCCACGCAGCAGGTGGAGATCGGGTGGCGCGTCGTGGCCGCCGGTGTCGGGGTGGGGTTCGGTGTCGCGCCGGGCGGTCTTGCCACCGAGCACGATCGTCAGCCGCTGGAAGGGCAGCAGCACGCAGCGCATCTGCGAGTGCGGCCGTTTCGCGCCCTTGGCGACCGCGGCGATGCGGCCGTGCTCGCGGGTCCAGAGATCGAGGACCAGGCTGGACTCGCTCCAGTCGTGGTGGTGCAGCACATAGGCCGCGATCGCTGCGGGCGCGGCACGGCGCGTGGCCATCGGCGAGCGGCCTCGGGCTTACTCGTAGCCGTAGCTCTTGAGCCGCTTCTCGTCGTCGGCCCAGCCCGAACGGACCTTGACCCAGACTTCGAGGAACACCTTGCGGTCGGTGAGCCGCTCCAGCTCGGTGCGGGCCTCGGAGCTGATGCGCTTCAACCGCTCGCCGCCTTCGCCGATGACCATGCCCTTGTGGGCGTCGCGCTCGACGATGATGGTCGCGGCGATGCGGTTCAACCGCCCCCCTTCGACCTCTTCGTACTTGTCGATCTGCACCGTGGACGTGTATGGCAGCTCGTCCCCCGTCAGGCGGAACAGCTTCTCGCGGATCAGCTCGGCCGCCAGGAACTTGTCGCTGCGGTCGGTCAGCGCGTCCGCGTCGTAGTACCAGGGCTGCTCGGGCAGGTAGGGGCGGATGATGTCCAGCAGGCGCTGGGTGTCGTCCTTCTTGGTTGCGGTCAGCGGCACGAACTCGGTGAAGGCGTGCTTGGCCTGCATCTGCTGCAGCCAGGGCAGCAGGTCCGAGCGGCGCGTGATGAGGTCGAGCTTGTTGGCGATCAGGAAGGTCGGCTTGCCCGTCGGGATCAGCGACAGCACCTTGGCGTCGGCAGGACCAAAACGGCCCGCGTCCACCACGAACAGCACCACGTCCACGTCACCGAGCACCGACTGCACCGTCTTGTTGAGGTTGCGGTTCAGTGCCGCGGTGCCGCGGGTGGTGTGGGTGGTCTGGAAGCCTGGGGTGTCCACGAAGACGTACTGCGTGTCGGCCTGGGTCGAGATGCCGGTGATGCGGTGGCGGGTGGTCTGCGCCTTGCGGGAGGTGATGCTGACCTTTTGGCCGATGAGCGTGTTCAGCAGCGTCGATTTGCCCACGTTCGGGCGGCCCACGATGGCGATGAGGCCGCAGCGGCGGTCGCCGTCGTTCGAGCCGACGGCGGCCTTGAGCATCGTGTCGAGGTCCGGTGCGTCGTAGGCGAGTTCGTCGGCGTCCTCTCCGAGGTCGTCTTCGTCCTCGTCGTCGCCATCCACGATGGGCTGGCCGTCGTCGTCGAGTTCGATCAGGGCGTCGTTCAGACCGTCTTCATCGGCAAAGTCGTCCACCGGATCGAGCAGGTCGTCCGGCAGGGTGGCCGCGTGCGGCTTGGAGGGGGTGGTCATTCTGGGGCGGCGCTCAGTTGTTCGAGGACAAGGCGCGCGGCTTCTTGTTCGGCGGCGCGGCGGGAGCGGCCTTCGCCGCGGGCCTGCACACCGGAGCCGGCGATGCTGCAGACGACGACGAAGGTCTGGTCGTGTGCGCGGCCACGGGTGGCTTCGATGCGGTAATCGGGGACGCTCTGGCGGCGCGCCTGCAGCCATTCCTGGAGCTGGGTCTTGGCGTCCTTGCCCCAGGCCTGGGTAGCGGTCTCGGAGATCAGCGGTTCGAACAGGCGGCGGACCAGGGCCTCTGCCGCGTCGAAACCCGAATCGCGGAACACCGCCCCGATGACCGCTTCGAGCGCATCGGCCAGGATCGACGGCCGCTGGGCGCCACCACCACGGGCCTCGCCATCCGACAGGCGCAGCACCGCCGGCAGGTCCAGCGACAAGGCGATGCGGTGCAGCATGTCCTGGCGCACCAGGTGGGCGCGGATGCGGGTCAGGTCGCCTTCGGGGGAGTCGTCGTACTGCTCGAACAGCAGGTCGGAGACGGCCATGTTCAGCACCGAGTCGCCGAGGAATTCGAGCCGCTCGTAGTGGTCGGCGCCGAAGCTGCGGTGCGTCAGCGCGCAGACGAGCAGCTCACGCTGGCGGAAGGTGTAGCCCAGGCGCTGGGAGAGGGATTCGAGGGCAGCAGACAGATTCGACGGATTCAAGACAGACCTTCAGACCTTCAGATTCACTGCGACCGGCCACGGTACTTGATCAACAGCGAGACCGGGCCGAACAGTTCGATTTCCTTGTCGTAGGCAAAGGCCACGACGATCCGGTCATTGTCCTTGGTCACGTCGAGATCCTTGCCGGAAATCGACTGTATCGAATACTCGATGCTCTTGGCACGTTCGAAGGCGGCGCGGATTTCCGGCACGGTGCCGCCGCCCTCGATGGCGATCTTGCTCACCACGCGCTTGATGGTGGCGAACTCGTTGATGGTCGGCAGCACGCGCATCGCCACCAGTGCCCCCATGGACAGCAACACCGCCCAGAAGACCAGGCCGAGCAGCGTGACGCCGCGTTGCGTCGCCGGGCGCGCGGCAGCAGCGACCGGAACCGGATAAGAACGTGGAACCATCCGAGAACTCCTCAATTGAAGGGGCCGATGCGCTTGAGACTGCCGAAGTTCATCCACACGAAGAAGGCCCGGCCGACGATGTTCTCGTCCGGCACGAAGCCCCAGAAGCGCGAATCTTCGGAGTTGTCGCGGTTGTCGCCCATCATGAAGTAGTGTCCTGCAGGAACCTTGCAGGTGACGCCTTCGGCGGTGTAACGGCAGTTTTCAACCCCCGGAAACTGTCGTGCGCGCATGCCGTAGCTCGACGGCTGTTGCGGATCGACCAGCAGCCTGTGGGTCACGCCGTCGCCCACGTCCTCGCGGAACTGGCGCGAGTAGGTGCGGCGGTCCTCGTCGTAGTAGTCGTCGAGCTGCTGCAGCGGCGCGAGCTTGCCGTTGAGGTAGAGCTTCTGGTTGATGTAGGCGATCTCGTCACCGGGCACGCCGACCACGCGCTTGATGAAGTCGATGCCCGGATCGACCGGGTAGCGGAACACCATCACGTCGCCGCGCTTCGGGTCGTTCAGCGGGACGAGCTTCTTGTTGATCACCGGGATGCGGATGCCGTAGTGGAACTTGTTCACCAGGATCAGGTCGCCGATTTCCAGCGTCGGGATCATCGAGCCGGACGGGATCTTGAACGGCTCGAACAGGAAGGAGCGCAGCAGGAACACCATCAGGATCACCGGGAAGAGCCCTGCGGTCCAGTCGAGCCACCACGGCTGGGCGAGCAGGCGCTGGCGGGCCGGTTCGACATCGGTGTCCACCTTGTCGATGCCCAGGCGGGCGAGTTCTGCCCGGCGCGCACCGTCCTGCTGGGTCAGTGTCGCGGCCGCCGCCAGGCGCTTCGGCAGGAACACGAACCGCTCGGCCAGCCAGTAGGCGGCCGTGACGACGGTGAGGATGAACAGCAGCAGCGAGAAGTTGCCGCTCCATTTGCCCAGGTACCAGCCCGTGCCGAAGAAGGCGAGGCAGGCGTAGAGGATGCCGGTGAGGAGGCCCATCGTTCGTCCGGTTGGTGTGGTGAGGAGCGGGGTGGTGCGCTCAGTCTTCGACGCGCAGGATGGCGAGGAACGCTTCCTGCGGCACTTCGACCGAGCCGATCTGCTTCATGCGCTTCTTGCCGGCCTTCTGCTTTTCGAGCAGCTTGCGCTTGCGGCTGATGTCGCCGCCGTAGCATTTTGCCAGCACGTTCTTGCGCAGCGCCTTGATGTTCTCCCGCGAGATGATGTTGGCGCCGATGGCCGCCTGGATCACCACGTCGTACATCTGGCGGGGAATCTGCTCGCGCATCTTCGACGCCACGGCCCGGCCGCGGTACAGGCTCTGCGCCCGGTGGACGATGATCGACAGCGCATCGACCCGGTCGCCGTTGATCAGCAGATCGACCTTGACCACGTCGGAGGCGCGGTATTCCTTGAACTCGTAGTCCATCGAGGCATAGCCACGCGACACCGATTTCAGCTTGTCGAAGAAGTCCAGCACGATCTCCGCCAGCGGCATCTCGTAGGTGAGCATGACCTGGCGGCCGTGGTAGGCCATGTTGAGCTGCACGCCGCGCTTCTGGTTCGCCAGCGTCATCACGGCGCCGACGTAGTCCTGAGGCATGTAGAGATGCACGGTGACGATCGGCTCGCGGATCTCGTTGATGCGGCCGAGGTCGGGCATCTTCGAGGGGTTCTCGACCTGGATGACCTCGCCGCCGTTCAGCTCGACCTCGTACACCACGCTCGGCGCGGTGGTGATCAGGTCCTGGTCGAACTCGCGCTCCAGCCGCTCCTGCACGATCTCCATGTGCAGCAGGCCGAGGAAGCCGCAGCGGAAGCCGAAGCCCAGCGCCTGCGAGACTTCCGGCTCGTAGCGCAGCGACGAGTCGTTGAGCTTGAGCTTTTCCAGGGCGTCGCGGAGCTGGTCGTATTCGCTGGCCTCGGTCGGGTAGAGCCCGGCGAAGACCTGCGGCTGGATTTCCTTGAAGCCGGGCAGGGCTTCCAGCGCCGGGCCGGCGTTGTTCGGGAGCTTCTTTTCCAGCGTGATGGTGTCGCCGACCTTGGCCGCCTGCAGCTCCTTGATGCCCGCGATGATGAAACCGACCTCGCCGGCCTTCAGGAACTCGCGGTTCTCGGATTTCGGCGTGAAGACCCCCAGATGCTCGATGGGGTAGAGCGCGTTGCTCGCCATCATGCGGATGCGTTCGCCCTTCTTGAGCACGCCATCCACCACCCGCACCAGCATCACCACGCCGACGTAGTTGTCGAACCAGGAGTCCACGATCATGGCGCGCGGCGGGCCGTCCGGATCACCCTTGGGCGGCGGCATGCGGGTGATGACGGCCTCCAAGATCTCGTCGATGCCCATGCCCGTCTTGGCTGAGCAGGGGATGGCATCGGTGGCGTCGATGCCGATCACGTCCTCGATCTCGGCCTTGGCGTTGTCCGGGTCGGCACTCGCCAGGTCCATCTTGTTCAGCACCGGCACCACCAGCACGCCCAGTTCGAGCGCGGTGTAGCAGTTCGCCACCGTCTGCGCTTCCACGCCCTGGCTGGCGTCCACCACCAGCAGCGCGCCCTCGCAGGCCGACAGCGAGCGGCTGACTTCATACGAGAAGTCCACATGTCCCGGCGTGTCGATCAGGTTGAGGTTGTAGACCTGTCCGTCCTGCGCCTTGTACTGCAGCGAGGCGGTCTGGGCCTTGATCGTGATGCCACGCTCGCGCTCGATGTCCATCGAGTCGAGCACCTGCGCTTCCATCTCGCGGTCGCTCAAGCCTCCGCAACGCTGGATGAGGCGGTCGGCCAACGTGCTCTTGCCGTGGTCGATGTGGGCAATGATGGAGAAGTTTCTGATGTGGTCCATGGGCCTGGGGGCATGCGCGCGGCGACAAAAAAAAGGCACGTCCTAGCGTTGACGCGCCTTCCAACACGCGTGTACTTCGGGTAGCCCGGTCGCAGTGTGGGTGGGCGATTGTAGCGCGCCGCTGGTCGGGGCCGGTTCTGGTGGCCTGTGCAGCGGCGCTGGGCCAGCGTCAGCGTCCGGGGCGGATCACCACGTACTGCGCCGCGTCGCCACGGCGCAGCAGCAGGTTGACCGGGCGGGCCTTGTCCAGCTTGCCCACCAGCGCCTCGAACTGCCGCGCATCGCTCACCTCGCTGTTGGCCACCGCCAGCACCAGGTCGCCTTCCTGCACGCCGGCACGGGCGGCCGGACCTTCTGCAGCGGTGATCAGTACGCCGCCCTTGAGCTTGAGTTCCTTGCGCTGCTCGGCGGTGAGGTCCACGAGGGTCAGGCCGAGCGAGGCAATCTGCGTGCTGGCGGGCGGGGCCTTGGGGTCGGCCTTGCCGCGCTGGGCGACGGGACGGACTTCCGGCTCCAGTTCGGCCACCGTGACCGCGAGGTCGCGCGTCGCACCACGGCGCAGCACCTGCAGCGTGCTCTTGGTCCCCGGCTTGGTGTTGCCGACCAGACGCGGCAGGTCGCTCCATTTGTCCACCACCTTGCCGTCGAAGCGGGTCACGATGTCGCCGGCCTCCAGCCCCGCCTTTTCAGCAGGACCACCCGGCTCGACCGAACGCACCAGCGCCCCTGCCGCCTTGGGCAGCCCCAGCGATTCGGCCACGTCCTTGGTGACTTCGCCGATCTGCACGCCGATGCGCCCGCGCACGACCCGGCCGCCGGACTTGAGCTGTTCGGCGATGCGGGTCGCCTCGTCGATGGGGATCGCGAACGAGATGCCCATGTAGCCGCCCGAGCGGCTGTAGATCTGCGAGTTGATGCCCACCACCTCGCCGCGCATGTTGATCAGCGGGCCGCCGGAGTTGCCGGGGTTGATCGCCACGTCGGTCTGGATGAAGGGCAGCAGGTCGCCGGTGTCGCGCGCCTTGGCACTGACGATGCCGGCGGTGACGGTGTTGTCCAGGTCGAAGGGCGAACCGATGGCGATCACCCATTCCCCGACCCGCAGCTTGCCCACATCGCCGAAGCGCACGGCGGGCAGGCCGCTGGCCTCGATCTTGAGCACGGCCACGTCGGTGCGCTTGTCGGCGCCGACGACCTTGGCCTTGAACTCGCGCTTGTCAGCCAGGCGCACGACGACCTCGTCCGCCCCCTCGACGACGTGGGCGTTGGTCATCACCAGACCGTCGGCCGCGATGATGAAGCCGGAGCCGACGCCGCGCGGTGTGCCGCCCCCTTCGCCGTCATCGGGTTGCGGTTGCTGGGGCTGCGGCTGGCCGCGGCGCGGGTCTTGCGGGCGGGGAATCGGGATGCCGAAGAAGCGGCGGAAGAACTCCTGCATCTCGGCGTCCGGGGCGCCTTCCTGGCCGGCGGTGGCGGCGGCGGCTTTGGTCGAGGTGCGGATGTTGACGACGGCCGGGCCGACCTGCTCCACCAGATCGGCGAAGTCAGGCAGGCCGCGCACGAGGGGCGTGCTGGTGGCCGACGGTGTGGCTGCGGACGACTGGGCCGTCGCGTCGCGGTGGCTCACCAGCGTCGTGGCCAGGCCGACCGAGGTGATCAACGCCGCTGCAGCGATCAGCCAGCGACGTGAAGCATGTCGGACATTGAAATCGGGCATCGGTGGTTCCAGTGCGGTCAGGAAGAAAGGACAAAACAGTATGAAACGGAGCGGATTCGGCGTGGTTTCTCAGGGCTTGCGCCGCTCCAGGCCATCGACGAACTGCTGCAGTGCCGTGACCGGCACGGCCCCCACGGCGGTGATCCACCAGTCGCCGTTGCGGCGGCTCAGCGCACTCGTGCTGCCGACCGTGGCCGGCACTTCGCGCTTGTGCAGTGCGGCGACAAAGGGTTCGATGAAGACCGAGACGTGGGTCAGGCCGTCGCTGTAGACCGCCTGGACCATGGTGGTGGTGTCGCCGGACGCGCCTGCCGCCGATGCACCGGGGGCTGCCGTTCGGGCGATCCACGGGGCCATCGGTCGGCGCACGATCTGGCGGGTCTCGAACCCCGGCACGGGTGTGTGCAGCGTCCAGCCTTCGTTGTCGAGGGTGGTGGCGGTGTAGACCGGCTTGCTGACCTTGTAGCCATCGAGCCGGTGCATCTCCTGCAGCAGCGTCTGGGCCGACAGCTTGACGTGGAGCTGCAGCTCCGAGAACGAGGCCGATTCGAGCACCTCGCCCCGCTCGTTGAGCAGGTCCGAGCGCAGCAGCAGCCCGGTGCGGCGTTCCAGCCAGAGCCGCCGCGGAAAGCGCAGGGCATCGCGCGGCTTGAACACCACGACCTGTGCCGCGTGGCCCGCGATGCGTTCGTCGTCGCCGGTCTGCAGTTCGTACTGGTCGAGCTGTGCGCCGTCGCCGGGCTGCAGCGGCGAGGGGAAGCGGCCGACGAGTTCGCGCTGCTCGATCAGCGCCGTGCGGGTGCCGGGCCAGAGCACATGCACGGTGTCGTTGTGGCGGTAGACCTGGCGCATCTGGCCGTCCAGCGCCTCGATGCGCTCGATCTGGTCGCGGCCATCGCAGAAGTGGGTGATGCGCGAGCTGGTCATGTGGCCGCCGTGGCTGACCACGTAGGTGCCCACGAAACTGCGGCGCAGCGCGGCGTCCTGGATGCGCTTCACGATCGCCACGGTGTCCTGCGGGGGACTGCCGGCCCAGACCACCGGCATCGGGCTGGCGAGCACACCGACCAGCGCGGCCGTGGCCTTCCAGCGGATGCGGTGCCGGACGTCGAACGGGGGGCTCATCGCGACGGCATCGGCTCGTAGGCGGCGCTGCGCATGAAGCCCGGCGCAGGACCGAGGGCCGGGGTGCCGGGGAACTGCTGGTGCGCGTCGAGGTAGCGGACCAGTTCGGCATCCGGCTGCGCGGCTTTCAGCGCGGCGGCGGTGCGGGCCGTGTCGCTGCGGGAGGCGGTGGCCAGGGTCTGGCTGTCCTGACCGCCCGGTCGAGTGACCAGCACAGCACCCGCCACCAGCGCCACGCCCGCCGCCATCCCGACCGGTGCCACCCAGCGGCGCAGGTGAAAACGGGAGTGGCGCCCGCCGGTGGCCGTGGGGGCCACCGCCGTCGGCGCCAGTACCACGGGTTCCTGCGCCAGGCGTGTACGCACCGCCTGCAGGAACGCGGCATCGGCGCCGCTGCGTCGGGACAGGTCTTCCGAGCGCAGCACGTCGCCGATCAGGTGGTAGGCGTGCCACTGGGCACGGACGTCGGCGTCCTGCTTCCATTCGCGGCAGGACGCGGCAACGGCGTCGGACGTGCTGTCGCCATCCATCAGCGACGACAGTTGCGCACGGGCGCAGGTCCGGTCATCGGGCAGGTCGGGTTCGGTCATCAGGCACTCCAGGCAAGGCCGCGCATCACCAGCGTTGGCCCTGTTTCGTATCCAGCAAGGGGCGCAGCTTCACGGCAATCGCTTCGCGGGCGCGGAAAATGCGCGAGCGAACCGTGCCGATCGGACATGCCATGGCCAAGGCAATCTCTTCGTACGAAAGCCCTTCGATCTCGCGCAGCAGAATGGCTTGTCGCAGATCGTCCGGCAAGGCGTCGATGGCGTTGTTGACCGTGGTCGCGATTTCGCGGCTGGCCATCAGTGCCTCGGGCGTCTCGTCATGGCTTAGTTCGTGTCGGGGACGGTTAGTTTCATCGTCGTCGTCAGAAGACGAGGCCAGCGCGCTTTCCGTCAGCACCGGATCACGTTTCATGTCCGACAAGGCTTTCTTGGCGGTGTTGACGGCGATGCGGTAGAGCCAGGTGTAGAACGCGCTCTCGCCCCGGAACTGCGGCATGGCCCGGTAGGCGCGGATGAAGGTTTCCTGCGCAAGGTCGGGCACGAGGTCCACGTCGCGCACGAAACGGCCGATCAGGCGCTCGATGCGGCGCTGGTACTTGACCACCAGCATCTCGAAGGCATGTACCTCGCCGCGCTTGACCCGCTCCACCAGCAACTGATCGGTGTCGTCACTCATCGGGCATGGGGTCTGTGGGCCGGATCGAACCGGGGCTGAACACTGCACAGCGCAGGGCATGCCACTGCGCGGCATGTGCGCGGCGCGACACGGGAATCCACGCCGAGGGGATGTCGGGCCCGCCGTGGCGCAGCAGCAGCCAGTCCTGTCCCGCGACCATGCAGTCGATCTGGCCGAGGCGTGGCGGCGCGCAGGTTTTGCCGTTCGCAGTGCGTTGCAGGTGCCACAGGCCGTCCGCTGGCTGCCAGATCAGCGTGCCGCGTTGTTGTGCCGCAGGGTGCGCTGGCAGGAGCAACCACAGGGCAGGGATCGCCGACAAGGTCGCCGCCGCCCACATCGGCCAGCCGGGTGGACCGGCTTGCGCGGTGTGCCAGCCCAGCCAGCCCACCACGGTGAGCACCCCCATGCCGCCACCCGCCCGCAGCCCCAGGCGCCAGAGGGGGTCTGGCTGCAGGGTCAGCGTCAGGGCAGGCGCGTGGTGCATCGCCGACCCGTGTGCTGGTGGTGGTGGCGGTGGTCAGACGCGGCGGAAAACCAGCGTGCCGTTGGTGCCGCCGAAACCGAAGTTGTTCTTGACGGCCACGTCGATCCGCATCTCGCGTGCGGTGTTGGCGCAGTAGTCGAGATCGCAGGCCGGATCCTGGTTGAAGAGGTTGATCGTCGGTGGCGAGATCTGGTGGTGCAGCGCGAGCGCCGTGAATACCGATTCGATGCCACCCGCGCCACCCAGGAGGTGCCCGGTCATCGACTTGGTGGAGTTCACCACGAGCTTGTTCGCGTGGTCGCCGAAGGCGAGCTTGATCGCGTTGGTCTCGTTGGCGTCACCCAGCGGGGTCGAGGTGCCGTGGGCGTTGACATACTGCACGGCGTCGGCGTTGAGGCCGGCGTTGCGCAAGGCCATCTGCATCGAGCGGCGGGGGCCGTCCACGTTGGGTGCAGTCATGTGGTACGCGTCGCCGCTCATGCCGAAACCGGAGATTTCGGCATAGATCTTGGCGCCGCGCTTCTTGGCGTGTTCGTATTCCTCGACGACCATCACGCCGGCACCTTCACCGAGCACGAAGCCGTCGCGGTCCTTGTCCCAGGGGCGAGAGGCCGTCTTGGGATCGTCGTTGCGCGTGGACAGCGCCTTGGCCGACGCGAAACCGCCCATGCCCAGCGGCGAGACGGTTGCTTCGGCGCCGCCGGCCACCATCACGTCCACGTCGCCGTGTTCGATCATGCGGGCGGCCATGCCGATGCTGTGCAGCCCGGTGGAGCAGGCGGTCACGATGGCCAGGTTCGGGCCCTTGAAGCCGCTCAGGATCGACACATGACCGGAAATCATGTTGATGATCGAGGCGGGCACGAAGAACGGCGAAATCCGCCGCGGGCCGCGGGCACGGTATTCATCGTTGGTCGCCTCGATCAGCGGCAGGCCACCGATGCCCGAGCCGACCATCACGCCGATGCGCTCGGCGAGTTCTTCGCTCAGCGCATCGCCCGTCGGCAAGCCGGAATCCCGGATCGCCTGCAGCGACGCCGCGATGCCGTAATGGATGAAGGTATCCATGTGACGGGCTTCTTTCGCGGGGATGTAGTCCTCGATCCGGAAGCCTTTCACCTCACCCGCAAAACGCACCGACATGTTCGATGCATCGAAGCGGGTCACATGATCGATACCGGATTGTCCGGCCACGATGTTGGCCCAGGACTCGTCCACGGTGTTGCCCACCGGGGTGACGAGGCCCAGACCGGTCACGACAATACGGCGACGGGTCATGCGTTTACGTGCGGTTGAGCGTGCGGTTTACTTGGCGTTGGCCGTGGCGTAGTCGATCGCCGCCTTGACGGTGGTGATCTTCTCGGCCTCTTCATCGGGAATCTCGATGCCGAATTCGTCTTCCAGCGCCATCACGAGTTCGACCGTGTCCAGCGAATCGGCACCGAGGTCAGCCACGAATGATTTTTCAGGTTTGACGTCGTCTTCGGCCACACCGAGTTGTTCGGCGATGATCTTCTTGACGCGTGCTTCGATGTCGCTCATTTCTCTCCTCCGAGAGGGTTGGTACAAAACAGCCTGCGATTCTAAGGGTTCCGTGCGACAAGTCACTCGGAAGCTGCCCGGGGGGTCCGCGCAGGGCAGAAGTCGGACCCTCCGGACGGATCAGTTCATGTACATGCCACCGTTGACGTGCAGTTCTGTTCCGGTGATGTAACCGGCCGCAGGCGACGCCAGGAAGGCTACCGCTTCGGCGATGTCCTCGGGCGAACCCAGGCGGCCCAGCGGGATCTGCGCGGTCAGCGCGGCCTTCTGGGCGTCGGGCAGCACCTCGGTCATGTCGGTGGCGATGAAGCCGGGGGCGACGCAGTTGACCGTGATGTTGCGGCTGCCGAGTTCGCGGGCCAGCGAGCGGGTCATGCCCGCCACGCCGGCCTTGGAGGCGCAGTAGTTGGCCTGGCCCGGGTTGCCGGAGGCGCCGACCACCGAGGTGATGTTGACGATGCGGCCGAAGCGCTGCTTCATCATCGGCTTGATCGCGGCGCGGCAGGCGCGGAAGACGGACTTGAGGTTGGTGTCGATCACCGCATCCCAGTCGTCGTCCTTCAGGCGCATCGCCAGCGTGTCGCGGGTGATGCCGGCGTTGTTGACCAGCACGTGCAGGCCGCCATGGGTCTTCACGATGCTGTCGATCGTGGCATCCAGCGCCGCGGCGTCGGTGACGTTGAGCGTCAGGCCCAGGCCACCGAAGGGGGCCAGCGCCTCGCCGATGGTGGCTGCGCCGCTGTCGCTGGTGGCCGTGCCGATGACCTTGAAGCCACGCTGGGCCAGCATCAGGGCAATGGCACGACCGATGCCGCGGCTGGCGCCGGTGACGAGGGCGACCTGTTGGGGGGCTTGGGCAGGGGCGTTCATGCGAGCAGGGCCTTGGCAGCGGCCAGCGTGGCCGGGTCGTAGAAAGTCGTGGTGACGAGTTCGGCGTCGATGCGCTTGACCATGCCGGACAGCACCTTGCCGGGGCCGCATTCGCTCACATGCGTCATGCCGCGGGCCTTGAGTTCACCCACCAGCTCGACCCAGCGCACGGCACCGAAGGCTTGCCGATAGAGCGCGTCGCGGATCGCGTCCGGGTCGGTCTGCACTGCCACATCGACGTTGTTCAGCACGGGGATCCGCGGCGTCTGCAGGTCGATCGACACCAGCCGCTCGCGCAGACGCTCCGCTGCAGGCTTCATCAGGCTGGAGTGGAACGGGGCGGACACCGGCAGCGACAGCGCGCGCTTGGCCCCCATCGCCTTGAGGACCACGCAGCCGTGTTCGACGCCGGCCTTGCTGCCCGCGATGACGGTCTGTTTCGGGTCGTTGAAGTTGACGGCTTCGACCACTTCGCCTGATTCTGCGGCCGCCTTGGCACAACCTTCGCGCACGGCGGCCGGATCGAGTCCGAGGATCGCGGCCATGCCACCGGTGCCGACCGGGACGGCGTCCTGCATCGCCTGGGCGCGCAGCCGGACCAGCGGCAGCGCGTCGGCCAATGTCAGGCAGCCGGCGGCCACCAGCGCGGTGTACTCGCCCAGCGAGTGGCCCGCGACGAAAGCCGGCGCGGCGCCGCCCTCGGCCAGCCACGCCCGGTAGCTGGCGATGCCCGCGGTCAGCATGACCGGCTGGGTGTTGGTGGTCAGGTCCAGGGCTTCCTTGGGACCATCGGCGATCAGTCGGGCGATGTCTTCACCCAGGGCGGCACTGGCCTCTTCGAGGGTGGCGCGCACGGCAGGGTGGTCGCCCCAGTCGGAGAGCATGCCCACCGATTGAGAACCTTGGCCGGGGAACACGAAGGCAAACGCGGTCATGGTGCGAGATCCGAAGAATGGGTCCAAAGAAAGCGTGGCGTGGAATGCGCGGTGTGCGTGGGGCAGGCCGTGGCTCAGTAGTCCACCAGCACCGAACCCCAGGTGAACCCGCCGCCGACGCCTTCCAGCAACAGCGTCTGGCCACGCTGGATGCGCCCGCTGCGCACGCCGGTGTCCAGCGCCAGCGGGATCGAGGCGGCCGAGGTGTTGCCATGCTGATCGACGGTGACGATCACCTTCTCCAGCGGCAGTTTCAGCTTCCTGGCCGTGCTCTGCATGATGCGGATGTTGGCCTGGTGCGGGATCAGCCAGTCGATGTCGCTGTCCTGGCGGTTGGCCTTGGCGAGGCTGGCGCGGGCGGTCTTTTCGAGCACGCCCACCGCCAGCTTGAACACGGCCTGTCCGTCCATCTTGAGCACCGGATCACCTAGGACCTGCCCGCCCGAGACGGTGCCCGGCACGCACAGGATGTCCAGATGGCGGCCGTCGGCGTTCAGGTCGGTGGCAAGGATGCCCGGCGTCTCGCTGGCCGACAGCACCACGGCGCCAGCCCCGTCACCGAACAGCACGCAGGTCGTGCGGTCCTTGAAATCGAGGATGCGCGAGAACACCTCGGCACCGATCACCAGCGCGTGGCGGGCGGTGCCGGTGCGGATCATCGCGTCGGCGATGGTCAGCGCATAGACAAAACCCGAGCACACGGCCTGCACGTCGAAGGCGGGGCAGCCATGCACGATGCCGAGCTTGCGCTGCACGATGGTCGCGGCGGACGGGAACACCATGTCCGGCGTCGAGGTGGCCACGATGATCAGGCCGATGTCGGCACCGGTCAGCCCGGCGGCCTCGATGGCGTGGCGGCCCGCCTCGACAGCCAGATCGCTGGCGTTTTGGTCAGCACCGACGAAGTGCCGGGCGCGGATGCCGGTGCGCTCCACGATCCACTCGTCCGACGATTCGACGCCTTGCGTGGCCAGTTCGGCCACGAGATCGGCGTTGGTCAGGCGGCGCGGGGGCAGGGCGCTGCCGGTGCCGGCGATGCGCGAGTAGCGGGGCGAGGGGGGTGTGGTGGTGGTCATGCGGCGTGGCGTGCCGCCGGCGCCTCGGGCGGTGTGGCGGACGGACCCGCACCGGGCAGCGCCTGCAGCGTTTCGAGAATCCGGTCGTGGACCCGGTCGAGCAGTCGGTTTCGGGCGGCATCATACGCCCGGTTCAGCGCATTCTCGAAGGCCAATGCGTCGGCCGAGCCGTGGCTCTTGAACACGAGACCCCGCAGCCCGAGCAGCGCCGCGCCATTGAAGCGGCGGTGGTCGAGCCGACGGGAGAACCGCTTGAGCATCGGCATCGCCAGGAACGCGACGAGCTTGGTCAGCGGTGTCCGGGTGAACTCCTGCTTGAGGAAGCTCGTGATCATCCCGGCCAGACCTTCGGCCGTTTTCAGTGCCACGTTGCCGACAAAGCCATCGCACACCACCAGATCGGTCGTGCCCTTGAAGATGTCGTTGCCTTCGACGTTGCCGTGGAAGTTCAAGTGACCGGCGAGCGACGCCGCGCGCAGCAGCTCGCCTGCGCGCTTGATCGTCTCGCTCCCCTTGATGACCTCTTCACCAATGTTGAGCAGACCGACGGAGGGTTGCTCCTTGCCTTCGACGGCCGACACCAGCGCGCTGCCCATCACCGCGAACTGCAGCAGGTGCTCCGCGGTGCAATCGACGTTCGCGCCCAGGTCCAGCATCGTCGTGTACAGACCATGCTGGTTGGGCATCACGCTGGCGATGGCCGGACGGTCGATGCCTTCGAGGGTCTTGAGCAGGTAGCGGGCGACCGCCATCAACGCACCCGTGTTGCCGGCCGACACGCAGGCATCGGCTTCGGACGCACCTTCGGCATTGCGCTTGACCTGCTGGATGGCCACCCGCATCGAGGAGTCACGCTTCTTGCGGAGCGCGACTTCGACGGGATCGTCCATCTCGACCACCTCGGTGGCCGTCACCAGGCGACAGCGTTCCCAGCCAGCGGCGGGCGCAAGCGCCTCGGCCTTGCCGACGAGAATCAGTTCAGCCTGGGGATGCTGGTCAAGGAAGGATCTGCAGGCCGGTAGCGTCACGGACGGGCCGTGGTCGCCGCCCATGCAATCCACCGACAGTCGAACCGGGCGAGCAAGAGGGGCAGTGGCGTTCAAGACTGGTCAGACTCGGTGGCAATACCCGCAATGGCCGCAACACCCGCGTGGGGTTGCGAGACCCAGTGGTGCAAAAGACTCAGGCGTCTGCCTTGGTCTTGAACACCTTGCGACCACGGTAGAAACCGGTCGGGCTGATGTGGTGGCGCAGATGCACTTCACCGGTGGTGGATTCGATCGCGGTGCCCGGCGTGTTCAGGGCGTTGTGCGAGCGGTGCATACCGCGCTTGGAAGGCGACTTCTTGTTTTGCTGGACAGCCATGGCTTACTCCTGAACGCTGGAAATTCTGATTTTCCGATTGGAAAAGCCTTCGATTCTAGCATGAGTCCTTGCGCAGTGCGGCGAGGGCAGCAAACGGATGGGGGGATGGCGTTGCTTCCTGCTCCGTGCCTGGGGCGGCGGGGACTGCGGCGCCGAGGTCTTCCTCGCCAACGCTGAGCTGCACCGGGACCGGGCAGACCCCGTGCCGGGGGACGATCGGCGCGACCAGCAGCAGCTCGTCCTCGACCAGCTCCAGCAGGTCGAACTGGCGGCTGAGCACCAGCACGTCCTCCTCGGCGTCGGCGTCGAGTTCCGCAGCCTGGCGCTCGTTCTCGACGAACAGGAACCAGCGGTCGAAGGCCAGTGGCACCTCGACCCCTTCGAGGCAACGCTGGCACTGCTGCGACACCGCGGTCGAGCCGGTCAGGTGCAGCCAGACCTGTGGCGGGCCACCGCGTTGTGGCCGCAACTCGCCTTGCACGGCCCACACCACGGGCGATGCGGTGTCGAGGGCGGCTTCGGTGTGGCGCAACTGGAGCAGGCGCTCGAAGCCGTCGATGGCATCGCTGCCGGCGAGGGGTTCGCCGGACTCGGCGAAGTGCCGCACGTCGAGGCGGCGGGGATGGAATTCACGCGCTTTCATGGCGCGCAGTGTACGGGGGCGCACTGGTGTGGTGGAACAATGCCGGGATGCTTCCTTTCCTTCCCCCTGTGCCGGCGCTGGTGCTGGCATCCACCTCGGTCTACCGGCGCGAGTTGCTGGCACGGCTGCGGCTGCCCTTCGAGGTACTGGCTCCCGAAGTCGATGAAACCCCGCTGCCGGGTGAGTCGCCCGCGGTACTGAGCGAGCGTCTGGCCCTGGCCAAGGCCCGCGCCGTGGCCATGCTGCGCCCGCACGCGGTCGTGATCGGCTCCGACCAGGTGGCCGAACTCGGCGGCCAGCCCATCGGCAAACCCGGCGACCACGCCAACGCTGTCGCGCAACTGCAGGCGATGCGGGGCCGTTCGGTGGTGTTCCACACGGCGGTGGCGGTCCTGCGGCACGACACGGCGTTCGAGGCGGTGCGGCGCGTGCCGGTGACGGTGCGGTTCCGGGCGCTCAGCGATGTGGAGATCGAGACCTACCTGCGGCTGGAGCAGCCCTACGACTGTGCCGGCAGTGCCAAGTGCGAGACGCTGGGCATCACGCTGCTCGATGCCATCGAATCCGATGACCCGACCGCGCTGATCGGCCTGCCCTTGATCGTCACGTCGGCGCTGCTGCGGCAGGCAGGGCTGGACACGCTGGCGGTCCACGCCGGGCATGGGGGTGGGGCATGAAGGGGCGTCTCTGGCTGGTGCCCAACACGCTCGACCTGGGCACGGTGGCCGACGGCGTGCCCTTGCCGGATCTGCAGGACGTGTTGCCGCTGGGTGCGATCCGGGTCGCCGCCGGGCTGACGCACTGGGTGGCTGAAAACGCCCGCAGCGCGCGTGCCTTGCTCAAGCGGGTGGACGCCGTGGTGCCGCTGGCGCAGCCGCTGCAGGCGCTGTCGATCCGTGAACTGCCGCGGCCACCCAAAGGCCGGCCGGATGCGCGCACCCCGGTGCCGGACTGGGCCGGTCTGCTGGCGCCGGCGCTGGCGGGGCACGATGTGGGCCTGGTGTCGGAGGCAGGATTGCCGGCGGTGGCCGATCCTGGTGCCGAGCTGGTGCGGGTCGCCCATGCGCAGGGCGTGGCGGTGATGCCGCTGTCCGGGCCGAGTTCGCTCATCCTGGCGGTGGCCGCGAGCGGGTTGAACGGGCAGAGCTTCGCGTTCGTCGGCTACCTGCCCACCGATGCGGCAGGGCGGGGACAGCGGCTGCGCGAGCTGGAAGCCCACTCGCGCCGCTGGCAGCAGACGCAGTTGCTCATCGAGACGCCCTACCGCAACGCCGCGATGGCGCAGGCGCTGGTCGGCAGCCTGCACCCGGACACCTGGCTCAGCATCAGTTGCGGCTTGACCCTGGCCGGCGGGAGCACGCGCACCCAGCGCGTGGCGCAGTGGCGGGCTGCGCCGCCGACGCTGCCCGCCGACGTGCCGGCGGTGTTCGCGTTCCTGGCGTGATCAGCTCGGCGTCTTGCCACCCAGCAGGCTGGCGATGCGGCGCTTGGGCTTGGAGACCAGACCCGACACGGGGTTGGCGCCCGCAGACGGGGTGGGTGCGGCCGGCGAGTCTTCCCAGACAGGGGCGGCTTTGGGATCGGGTTCGTAGGGGCGGTCGAAGAACGGGTCGTGCGACGACCGCCCGCTGCGCACCGGGCGCGGTGCTGGCGTGGTGGCCGGTGCGGCCAGGCCCACGGGTGCGGCCACTGACCGTGGCTCGCTGTACGCTGGAGCGTCCTCGGCATCACGGCGGCGGCGCGGCCGGTCGTTCTCCAGCTCGAACGTTTCCAGCGGGATCGTTTTCTTGATCAGCTTCTCGATGTCGCTGACCAGCCGGGTGTCGTCGCGCGTCGCCAGCGTGATGGCGATGCCCGAGGCGCCGGCGCGGCCCGTGCGGCCGATGCGGTGGACGTAGTCCTCGGCGTTGAACGGCACGTCGTAGTTGAAGACGGCGGGCAGGTCGGCGATGTCCAGACCGCGGGCGGCCACGTCGGTGGCGACCAGCAGATCGACCTCGCCGGCCTTGAACGCGGCCAGTGATTTCAGGCGCTCGTCCTGCGACTTGTCGCCGTGCAGTGCGGCGGTGCGCAGGCCATCGCGCTCGAAGGTGCGGGCCAGCCGGGCGGCGCCGAGCTTGGAGTTGACGAAGATGAGGGCTTGCCGGATCTCGCGCTGGCGCAGGATCTGGGTGATCACGCGGCGCTTGTCCTCGTCGGCGACGCTGTAGAAGCGCTGCTCGACGTTGGTGGCGGTCGCGTTCGGGCGGGCCACTTCGACCAGCACGGGATCCTGCAGGTAGCTCTGCGCCAGCTTCTTGATTTCGGGCGAGAACGTGGCCGAGAACAGCAGCGTCTGGCGCGTCTTGGGCAGGTAGCTCAGGATGCGCTGCAGGTCGGGCAGGAAGCCGATGTCGAGCATCCGGTCGGCTTCATCCAGCACGACGTATTCGACCTGGTTGAGCTGGCAGTTCTTGAGCTGGATGTGGTCGAGCAGGCGGCCCGGCGTGGCGATCAGCACTTCGACGCCGCGCTTGAGTTCGGCCGTCTGCGGTGCGATGTCGATGCCACCGAAGACGCAGGCCACGCGCAGGTTGCTGTGCTGGGCGTAGGTCTTGATGTTGACGGCGACCTGGTCGGCCAGTTCGCGGGTCGGTGCCAGCACCAGGGCGCGCACCGGGTGGCGGGCCGGGGATGCGCTCGCGTTCTCGTGCTTGAGCATCTTCTGCAGCAGGGGCAGCGAAAACGCCGCCGTCTTGCCGGTGCCCGTCTGGGCGGCACCCATCACGTCTCGGCCTTCCAGCACGATCGGGATGGCCTTGGCCTGGATGGGCGTCATCGTCTCGTAACCGGCGTCACCGATGGCACGCTGGAGCTTGGCGTCCAGAGGCAGGGTGTCGAAGCGGGCGGGTGCGGCCAGATCGGGCGCAGTGTCAAGTTGGGGGGTCATCACGGGCGTGATTATCCCGCGGATGCTGCGAGCGGGTGTCGTTCTGGCGTGAAATGACCACAAGCGCGCTTCGGTTTGTCAAGTCCGCTGTGCGTTTCTCGCGTCAGGCGGAGTCCGTGGATGCAGTGAGATGTTTCTTGGTGTCCGCTGAATAAGGGCCAAACTTTGCACGGCCCGGACCTCCTTGGGCTGCCGATGCGCTGAATTGCCCCGTGCGGTCTGCACAATTCAGGGCATCTATTCACCATCAGGGACACAGGCATCTCATGAGCCAACCTATTTCAGCTTCTTCGCCGATCGCCGTTCAACCCGTCATCATGGCCGGAGGCAGCGGCACCCGGCTGTGGCCGCTGTCCCGCGCGGGCTATCCGAAACAGTTCCTGGTGCTCGGTGACAGCAACCAGAGCCTGTTCCAGGAGGCCGCGGAGCGCCTGTCCGCATTGGCGGCGGCCGACCTGGCGATCGCGGCGCCGCTGATCGTCGGCAACGAGGAGCACCGCTTCCTCGTGCTCGACCAGTTGCGCGAGATCCGCCAGACGCCGCTGTCGGTCGTGCTGGAGCCGATGGGCCGCAACACGGCGCCGGCCCTGACGCTGGCCGCGCTGCAGGCGCTGGAAGCCGGCGCCGACCCGGTGCTCGTGGTCACGCCCGCGGACCAGACCGTCACCGACCCGAGCGCCTACACCGCCGCACTGCAACAGGCCGTGCGTCTGGCCGCCCACGGTGCCATCGCCATCCTCGGCATCACGCCGGACGCGCCCGAAACCGGCTACGGCTACATCCGCACGACCCCGGAACCCGGCGCCGCCCGCGTGGCCCAGTTCGTCGAGAAGCCGGATCTGGAGACCGCCGAGCGGTACCTGCGCGAGGGCGGCTACTTCTGGAACAGCGGCATGTTCGTGCTGAAGGCGTCGGTGTGGATGCAGGCGCTGGAGACCTTCCGCCCCGACATCGCCGCAGCCACCCGCGCCGCCTGGACGGTGCGCAAGACGGACGCCAGCTTCGTGCGCCCCGGCAAGGCCGAGTTCGCGGCCGTGCCGAGCGAGTCGGTGGACTACGCCGTGATGGAGCGTTGCCCCGGCTCGGAGTTCGACATCCGCATGGTGCCGCTGAGCGCCGGCTGGAACGATCTGGGGGCCTGGGATGCGGTGTGGCAAGTGGCCCGCAAGGACGCCAATGGCAACGCCAGCGTCGGCGACGTGATCACGCAGGACAGCAACAACACGCTGGTCCACGCCTCGGGCCGGCTGGTCAGCGTGGTCGGGCTGGACGACGTGGTGGTGATCGAGACGGCCGATGCGGTCATGGTCGCCGACCGCAGCCGCAGCCAGGACGTGAAGAAGATCGTGGCCCAGCTCCACCAGGCTGGCCGCACCGAGCACAACCTGCACCGCAAGGTCCACCGCCCCTGGGGCTGGTACGACAGCATCGACAACGGCCCGCGCTTCCAGGTCAAGCGGATCATGGTCAAGCCGGGCGCCTCCCTGAGCCTGCAGATGCACCACCACCGCGCCGAGCACTGGATCGTGGTCACGGGCACGGCCGAGATCACCAACGGCGACAAGGTGCTGATGCTCACCGAGAACCAGTCCACCTACATCCCGCTGGGACAGGTGCATCGGCTGGCCAATCCGGGCCGGGTGCCGCTGGAGATCATCGAGGTGCAGTCGGGCTCCTACCTGGGTGAGGACGACATCGTGCGTTACGAGGACACCTACGGGCGCAACTGAGTCTCCTGCACAATCGCGCAAACCCCGATTCACCCACCCGTTCAGCAGTTCAGCACATGATCCTCATCACAGGCGCAGCCGGTTTCATCGGCGGAAACTTTGTCCACCACTGGTTCGAGCGCAGTGAAGAACCGGTCGTCGTGCTGGACAAGCTGACGTACGCGGGCAACCCGCAGACGATCGCGGAGCATGTCGAGGCGGGCCGCTGCACGCTGGTGCAGGGCGACATCGGCGACCGGGCGCTGGTCAGCGAGTTGCTGCAGACGCACCAGCCGCGCGCGGTGCTGCACTTCGCCGCCGAGAGCCACGTGGACCGCAGCATCCACGGCCCCGGCGAGTTCATCCAGACCAACATGGTCGGCACGTTCGAGCTGCTCGAAGCGGTGCGGTCGTACTGGGGCGCGCTGGAGGCCGAACCCAAGGCAGCGTTCCGCTTCCTGCACGTCTCCACCGACGAGGTCTATGGCTCGCTGTCCGACACCGACCCGGCGTTTTCCGAGACCACGCCGTACGCGCCCAACAGCCCGTACTCGGCCAGCAAGGCCGGCTCCGACCACCTGGTGCGCGCCTACCACCACACGTACGGTCTGCCGACGCTCACCACCAACTGCTCGAACAACTACGGCCCGTACCACTTCCCCGAGAAGCTCATCCCGCTGATGATCCTGAACGCCCTGGACGGCAAGCCGCTGCCGGTGTACGGCGACGGGCAGAACATCCGCGACTGGCTGTTTGTCCGCGACCACTGCGAGGCGATCCGGCAGGTGCTGGCCAAGGGCCGGCTGGGCGAGGTCTACAACGTCGGCGGCAAGAACGAGATCAAGAATCTGGACGTGGTGCAGGTCATTTGCCGCAAGCTCGACGTGCTGCGGCCGAAGGCCGACGGCACGCTGTACGAAGCGCAGATCGCCTTCGTCACCGACCGCCCGGGCCACGACCGCCGCTACGCGATCGACCCGACGAAGATCGAGCGCGAGATCGGCTGGACGCCGGCCGAGACCTTCGAGTCGGGCATCGACAAGACCGTGCGCTGGTACCTGGAGAACACGCAGTGGATCGACGCGGTGCGCACCGGCGCCTACCGCGACTGGGTCAGCCAGAACTACGGCGAGCGCGCATGAGCGGCCTCAAGATTCTCCTGCTCGGCCAGGGCGGACAGGTCGGCTGGGAACTCCAGCGCGCCCTCGCCCCGCTGGGCGAAGTCGTCGGACTCGACCACGACAGCACCCACCTGCACGGCGACTTCAGCCAGCCCGAGCGGCTCGCCGAGACGGTGGCGGCGGTGCGGCCGGACCTCATCGTCAATGCCGCCGCCCACACCGCCGTGGACAAGGCCGAGAGCGAGCCGGGTCTCGCACGCGCCATCAATGCCACCGCCCCTGGCGTGCTGGCGCGCTGCGCGGCCGAGACCGGCGCGTGGCTGGTCCACTACAGCACCGACTACGTCTTCGACGGCTCGGGCGACCAGCCCCGCCGCGAAGACGCACCCACCGGCCCGCTGAGCGTGTATGGCCAGACCAAGCTCGACGGCGAAGACGCCATCCGCGCCAGCGGCTGCCGCCACCTGATCCTGCGCACGAGCTGGGTCTATGCGGCGCGCGGCGGCAACTTCGCCAAGACCATGCTCCGGCTGGCCGCCGAGCGCGACAAGCTCACCGTGATCGACGACCAGATCGGCGCCCCCACCGGGGCTGACCTGCTCGCCGACCTCACCGCGCAGATGCTGCGCACCGTGATGGCCCAGCCCGATCTGGATCTCTCGGGCATCTACCACGCGGTGGCCGGGGGGCAGACAAGCTGGCACGGCTATGCCAGCTTCGTCATCGAGCAAGCCCGGCGCTTGGGCCGCGAACTGAAGGTGCAGGCCATCGACCCCGTGCCGACCACCGCTTTCCCGACGCCCGCCAAGCGCCCGCTGAACTCGCGCCTCGACACCACCAGGCTGCAGGCCACCTTCGGCCTGCGCCTGCCGCCGTGGCAGCAGGGCGTCGAGCGCATGCTCACCGAAATCCTCGCCTGATCCACTGGAGTTCCCATGCAACGCAAAGGCATCATCCTGGCCGGCGGCTCCGGCACCCGGCTGCACCCGGCGACACTGGCCATCAGCAAGCAGCTGCTGCCGGTCTACGACAAGCCGATGATCTATTACCCGCTGAGCACGCTGATGCTCGCCGGGATCCGCGACATCCTCATCATCAGCACGCCGCAGGACACGCCCCGCTTCGAGGCCCTGTTCGGTGACGGCAGCCGCTGGGGCCTGAACCTGAGCTACTGCGTCCAGCCCAGTCCGGATGGCCTGGCACAAGCCTTCATCCTGGGCCGCGAGTTCGTCGGCGGGCACCCGAGCGCGCTGGTGCTGGGCGACAACATCTTCCACGGCCACGACCTGCAGCACCTGCTCAACAGCGCCACGGCCCGTGGCGACGGCGCCAGCGTCTTCGCCTACCACGTCCACGATCCGGAACGCTACGGCGTGGTGGACTTCGACGCGCAGCGCCGCGCCCTCAGCATCGAGGAAAAGCCCAAGGCGCCGAAGAGCCATTACGCGGTCACGGGGCTGTACTTCTACGACACGCAGGTCTGCGACATCGCGGCGAACATCGCGCCCAGCCCGCGTGGCGAGCTGGAGATCACGGACGTGAACGCGGTCTACCTGAAGCAGGGCCAGCTCCACGTCGAGATCATGGGCCGCGGCTACGCCTGGCTGGACACGGGCACGCACGACAGCCTGATGGAGGCCGGGCAGTTCATCGCGACACTGGAGAAGCGCCAGGGCCTGAAGGTGGCGTGTCCGGAGGAGATCGCCTACCGGCGCGGCTGGATCGACGCCGCGCAACTGGAGCGGCTGGCCCAGCCACTGCTCAAGAACGGCTATGGGCAGTACCTGCAGAAGGTGCTGCACGAGAAGGTCTACTGAACACCCCCACCCTGCACACCATGCACGTCATCCGCACCGCCATCCCCGATGTCCTGATCCTCGAACCCAAGGTGTTCGGCGATGCCCGTGGCTTCTTCATGGAGAGCTACAACCAGAAGGTGTTCAACGAGGCTGTCGGACACGACGTGCATTTCGTGCAGGACAACCACTCGCGCTCGGCCAAGGGCGTGCTGCGCGGGCTGCACTACCAGTTGCCGCCGCACGCGCAGGGCAAGCTCGTGCGCTGCACGCAGGGTGCCGTGTTCGACGTGGCCGTGGACCTGCGCCAGAGCAGCCCGACCTTCGGGCAGTGGGTTGGCGTGGAACTGACGGGCGAGAACCACCGGCAATTCTGGATCCCGCCCGGCTTCGCGCATGGGTTCGTCGTCACCAGCGACAGCGCGGATTTCCTTTACAAGACCACCGATCTCTACGCACCAGCCTGCGAAGGGGCGCTGCGCTGGGATGACCCCGCCGTTGGCATCACCTGGCCCGATCTGGGCATGGCACCGCTGCTGTCGGCCAAGGACGTGGTGGCCCCTGCGCTGGCCGAAGCACGCCGCTTCGCCTGAATCCTTATCGGCGCCTGGACCACTGCGGGCGTTCGGAATCCACCCTCTACAATCGGCGCCGCCCCCGGAACCCTGGGGGCCGCTTCGATCTGGTCCGACGCTCCATGTTTGCTTCTCGCCTGAAATTCCCCTTCTGCCGTCTTGGCGCTGTGGCGCTGCTCACTGCGGCCGCGGCACCCTGGACGCTGGCGCAGACCGCCACGGTACAGACCAACGACTCCAGCGCCACGCCGGCCGCGTCCCAGCCGGCCAATGCCGGTGCAGGCCCCAGCGGCCCGGTGCGCTTGCAGCAATCGTCGGCCGCACGGGGCGCCGCCGCCCGTGCAGGCACCCACGATGGCACGGACGAACGCCTGCGCGACCGCGAGGATCCTGCCGCACAAGATGACGCCGCCGCCTTGCTGACCCGGGCAGGTGCCGTCAGCGTCGATGAGTTCGAAGCCTATGTGCGCAAGCTGGGCTACTCGGGCGTGCAGCGGTTTGGCCAGGAACTCATCACCGGCAAGGCCAACTACGACACGGCCGAGTCCAGCGGGCTGGTGCCGGCCGACTACATCGTCGGCACCAACGACGAACTGCAGATCTCTCTCTGGGGTTCGGTCGATGCCGATCTGCGCCTGCTGGTCGATCGCAGTGGCCGCATCTCGATTCCCCGCGTCGGCACCATCATGGTGGCTGGCGTGCGCTTTGCCGATCTGACCGACGTGATCTCGCGCCGCGTCGGGCAGGTGTTCCGCAACTACCAGATCAGCGTCTCGCTCGGCCAGATCCGCAGCGTGCGGGTGTACCTGACCGGCTACGTGAAGCGCCCTGGCGTGTACACCGTGGGCGGCCTGTCGAGCGTGGTCAATGCGCTGATGCGCAGTGGCGGCCCGGCATCGGCCGGCAGCCTGCGCAGCATCGAGCTGCGGCGCGGCAAGGAAACCGTCACCCGCTACGACCTCTACGACCTGCTGCTCAAGGGCGACCGCAGCGCCGACCGCGTCGTGCAGAACGGCGACGTGATCCACGTCGGCCCGGTGGGCGCACAGGTCGCGCTGGTGGGCAGCGTCAACCGGCCGGCCATCTTCGAGGTCAAGCCCGGAGAGAAGGTGGCGGACATTGTCGCGATGGCCGGTGGTTTCACGGCGGTGGCCGACCGCAGCCGTCTGGCCATCGAGCGGCTCGACGACCGCTCCAAGACCCGCATCACCCAGCTCAGCCTGCCCGAGGACAGTGCGCAACTGCCGGGCAGCGGCGATGTCCTGCGGGCCTTCAGCGCGGTGGATGCCACCCAGCCGGTGGCGCGCCAGAACAAGCGCGTGCGGATCGAAGGGGAAGTGACCAAGCCGGGCGAGTACGTGCTGCCCCCAGGCGTCACCACCCAGATGGCGATCAGCCTGGCCGGTGGACTGACGCCGAACGCCTTTGTCTATGGCACGGAGTTCACGCGCGAGAGCGTGCGCGTGGCGCAGCAGCAGAGCTATGACCGTGCCCTGCGCGACATGGAAACCGAATTCGCCCGCGCCTCGGCGACCCAGCGCGCCATCAGCGCCGACGAGGCTGCGACCTTCGAGCAGCGCAGCACCGCCACCTCCCGCCTGATCGAGAAACTCCGCCAGGTGCGCCCGACCGGTCGGGTCGTCCTGCAGGTGGCGCCAGACGCCAGCACCATCCCGGATCTGCCCATCGAGGACGGCGACCGCGTCTACGTGCCCGCGCGGCCGACCACGGTCAGCGTGTTCGGCTCGGTGTTCAACAGCGGCGCCTTCCTGCTGGACCCCGGCAAGACGCTGGGCGACTACCTGAATCTGGCGGGTGGGCCGACCCGCGGCTCCGATCCGGGCAGCACGTTCGTGCTGCGACCCAACGGCAGCGTGCTGAGCCAGCTCCAGCAAGCGTCGCTTTTCGGGCTGGTGGGCGGTGTGACCAAGGTCAAGGCCGAGCCGGGTGACACGGTGTTCGTGCCGGAGATGATGAACAAGACGACCTGGGTGCAGGATTTGAAGGAATGGACGCAGATCCTTTACCAGTTTGGTATTGGGGCGGCGGCGTTGAAGACGTTGAAGAACTGACCACCCTTATGAAAAATCCAGCGCAGCGTTCCGACGCCTTCGACGATGCCGATGAGGGCGCCGGCTTGGTCGAGCTTGCGGGCATGGTCGGGGCGCAATGGGCGCGTGTGCTGTTGGCCTCGGTCGTGTGTGGCGCACTGGGGTTCGGCGGCGCCATGCTCATCCCACCGACCTTCACCGCACGCTCTCTGATCATGCCGCCCCAGCAGCAGCAAAACATCGCTGCAGCGGCCCTCGGCTCGCTTGGCGCCCTTGCCGGGCTGGCCGGTGGCATCAGTGTCAAGAACACAGGCGATCAGTATGTCGCGCTGCTGCAGAGCACCACGGTTTCCGATCGGGTCATCGAGCGGTTCAAATTGAAGGACGTGTACGACGAGTCCTACATGGTGGATGCCAGAAAGGAGCTGCTGAAAAATGTCCTCATCCAGATCGGGAAAAAAGACGGGCTGATTTCGATTGAAGTCGATGACCACAGTCCCCAGCGTGCTGCGGAGATGGCGAATTACTACATCGAGGAGCTGCGCGGACTCACCAATACCCTGGCCGTGAGCGAAGCCCAGCAGCGCCGTGTTTTCTTTGAGAACAAACTCAAGGAAGCCAAGATCAAGTTGGCCGAAGCCCAGATTTCCTTGCAAGCGAGTGGGTTCGGTGCCGGTGTTCTGATGGCCGAGCCCCGTGCGGCGGCCGAGGGATATGCCAAGCTCAAGGCCGAAGCCACCGCAGCGGACATCAAGCTGCAAACCCTGCGAAGGGTATTGGCCGACGGTGCGCAGGAAGTGGTTGTGCAGCAAGCCCAGCTAACGGCATTGCGCGCCGAGCTGACCCGTCTGGAGCAGAAAGAGCCTGCACGTGGCGATGCCGATTACATCAACCGATACCGCGACTACAAGTACCAGGAAACTCTGTACGACCTGTATGCCAAGCAATATGAGCTGGCGCGTGCTGACGAAAGCCGGGAAGGTGCGCTGATTCAGGTGGTCGATGTGGCAGCTCCTCCCGAGAAAAAAAGTAAACCCCGTCGCGGCTTGATCGCGTTGGCGGCGGCTGTCGTGGCCGGGTTGGCCATGGCCAGCCGGGCCGTGGTGCAGGGTTTGCGCCGGAAAAATGCGCAGCTTGCCTGAGACTGCCCTGCCGCGGCGTGCAGTGCGATGATCTACATCACCGTGTTTGCCCTCATGGCTGCGGTCATGGGTGCGCAGTACCGCCGCATATCCGCGCAGGCACTGGGGGTTATCTTCGCCATGCTGCTGGCGACGATGGCCGCCCTGCGCGGACCCCAGGTTGCGGAAGATTTTCTGGTCTACGAAACTTGGTACACCTACCGAGGTGATGATGCTGGGTTTCTGGAGCGACCTGTTCTGTTCGAGGCGCTCTATTTTCTGCTGAACGATGCGTTTGCTTCGGCGCTGTTGCCATTCAGGGTATTTGTTTGGGTGCTTGCATTCTTGGCAGTGTTTTTGAAGCTCAACGCCATTCAGTGGTTTTCTCGCAGTGGCTGGGCCACTGCCGCGGGGGTTCTGACCTACACGCTGACGTTTTTCCTGCTGCATGAGTTCACGCAGATTCGAGCGGGTTTGGCTGTTGCGATTGTGTTTTATGGACTGCGGTATCTCTACCGCGGTGAGCATCTAAAATTTCTTGGGGCCATTGTCTTGGCCATCGGGTTTCACAGCTCTGCACTGATCTTTCTGGTGTTCCTGCTGCCTGTTCAGGGCCGGGCGGCGGGTTGGATAGACAAGGTGTTGCTGGGCTTGACCACCGTGCTGTTCGCCTTTGCTGCGCGCGGCATCGCGCCCGGCAGTGTCTTGTTGAATCTGCTGGCGGGGCTGGACCCGCGCATTGCGCTGTATGTGACGTTCTCGGAAACCACCAACGCCGAAGCTGCCAATCCACTGGCGGTGCCCGCGCTGATGCTGTTTGTGCTGGCCCTGTCGTTGGCACGTGTCGAAATACCGATATTTCACGCTTCGCGTGGTGGATTCCGTCTGCACTGGCGCGGCGGCTGGCGCCGACGCTTGACTGAAACACCCGTGAAGCAATCTCCGGTGCCGCTGTCACGGGACGTCTGGATGCTCGTTCTCGGGCGGCGCGGAATTCTATTTGGCCTGATTTTTTTGATCTCCCTGGCGCCGGTCAAGGAACTGGCCCTGCGGCTGTTCGAGATCAACATCGTGTTCTTGCCACTGATGGCGACCTGTCTGTTTGCCAGTCGTCGAAAATACTTCGCGAAATGCATGGTCATGGGATGGGTTCTGGCCACGGCCTATGTGTATGTCGTGCGTGATGAGGGATTGGTCAGAAGCTACTCGGTGTTTTTCCTGTGATGATCGGGATATCTTTGAAAGAACAAGCAAGTGACTCTTGATGGTACGGATGGAGAAAACTGCGAAAAATTGCTGGCGGTGATCGTCCTCTACAACAGGACGTTGCAGCAGGTGCCGTGCGGTGTGCAGATTCTGCGCTGGCTGGATACCCATCAGTTGGCGCATTGTCTGGTGTATGACAACAGTGTGATCGACCATGCCCGAATGGGTATTCCAGTGCAGGAAAATATCGGGTATATCCACGATCCTGCCAATGGCGGCACCCGCCGTGCATACCACCGCGCCCTTGAGGAAGCAGAACGCAACGGCTGCCGCTGGGTTTTGTTCTTGGACCATGACACACATCTGCCGGTGGATTTTCTCGACGCGACGGCTGCTGCGCTCAGCTCTGCCGGGGCGGATGCGCCTCGCTGCGCGGCGATCGTGCCAGAAATCAAGGATGGGGCTGTCGCTATCTCACCCTCCCGCATCACTGGCTATGGGCGAGTGATGCAATGGTCCCGCGCAGCGCCCAGGACGGCGGGTGAATTGACCGCCATTTCATCGGCCACCGTGGCACGGGTTTCCGCGCTGAAGAGATTGGTGCCGTTCCCGGCGGAATTCTCGCTCGATTATCTGGATCACTGGATATTTCGAGAGATTCAACGGCATGGGGGTATGATACTGGTTTCCAATGCCTTGGTGGCGCACTCCCTGTCCGTGCAGGATCTGGGTAGCATCGGGGTCAGCCGGTACCAGTCCATTCTGGCGGCAGAGGACTTTTTTCTGGCTTCCGGGGTAAGCTATTCTCGCTGGAAATACCTGCTCTGGCAGTCGGCACGAACAGCCAAAATGCTGGTGCGGGTGCGGCGATTGGATTTGTTTGGTGTTTGTGTTTCGATGCTGCTGAAGGTGGGGAGGGTTCGATGAAGGTATCCGTCGTGATGGCAACCTACAACGGTCTGAAATACTTGCCGATACAGATCGATACGGTCGTTGGCCAGTTGCAGCTTGGAGACGAGTTGGTGGTGGTGGACGATGCTTCCTCCGATGGCACGGTGGATTACATTCGATCACTGCAGTCCCGCTTCATCCGGCTGATCGAAAATCCAGCCAACCAAGGTGTTTTTGCTTCGTTTGAGACCGGCCTTCTGGCAGCCACGGGGGACGTGATTTTCTTGTGTGATCAGGATGACGTCTGGCTGCCGGGAAAGAGGGATACCATGACCGCGTGCTTCGATGCTGATGCGTCGGTCCAGGTGGTGATATCGGATGCCCAGCTGGTTGATGGGCAAGGGCATGTGTTTGCCCCTTCGTTCATGGCTACGCGTGGTGGCTTTCATGGCAGCATTTGGAGTACCTTGGTCCGCAACCGATACCTTGGCTGCGCGATGGCGATACGCCGCGATCTGCTGCGGGCTGCCTTGCCAATCCCGAAGCGCGTGCCCATGCACGACATGTGGGTCGGTGCGCTTGGCACGCTGCTCGGGCGGGTGGATTATGTCGATCGCCCCTTGATTCAATATCGACGGCACGGCGGAAACGTCAGTCCTTCTACTCCCCAGGGAATTCTGCAGATGGTCCGCTGGCGCTTGACCCTGGCATGGCTGCTGGCGATACGCATGGTCCGTGTTGGGATGGGTTCCCGACTTGCCGTCAGGCCGGAGCAATGATGCTAAAAATCTCTGTGGTCACGGCTGTTTTCAACAAGCATGACACGGTTGCTGGTGCGCTGGATTCCTTGTTTTCGCAGACTTATTCGGGTGTTGAATCCGTCGTCATCGATGGAGGCTCATCGGACGGCACACTGGCCGTGTTGGAAAAATACCGCGACCGTGTGGCCGTGCTGGTGAGCGAGCCCGATGGTGGCATTTACGATGCACTGAATAAGGGCATCGCGAGATCCAGCGGCGACGTGATCGGCTTTTTGCACGCCGACGATGTTCTCGCTGACGCCCAAGTACTCCAGCGCATTGCCATTGCATTCGAAGATCCCCAAGTCGATGCTGTGTATGCCGATCTGAAGTATGTGAAACATGACGATGTGAACCGGCAGGTCAGGTATTGGCGATCAAGGGAATTCACGCCCGCACTGCTGCGCCGGGGCTGGATGCCACCGCATCCGACATTTTATGTGCGCCGAGCAGTCTATGAACAAATGGGAGGCTTTGATACAAGGTATCGTATTGCGGCCGATTATGATTCAATTCTGCGATTTTTTGGGTCGAAGAATTTCTTCTCTTGCTATATTCCGCACGTGCTGGTTCTAATGCGCACAGGCGGGGCGAGCAACCGGTCGTTGCGCAACATTATTCTGAAGTCGCGCGAAGACTATAGTGCCTTGCGGCGCAATCGTGTTGGCGGACTGCTGACGCTGGTGAGCAAGAATTTGAGCAAGCTTGGGCAATTTTTCTTGCGCTGATCCATCCAATTCAGTGGGTGCTGGTCAATGAATGGGGAATGATGTGAAGCGACATTGCGCATGAAATTGCCACTGGAAAACATCTTGTTTTCGGCGCTGAAAATCGTCGTTAACCAGATACTACCGATCATTATTTTGCCGTATCTGATGAAACGCTTGGGCGATCACCAGTTCGGTTTGATGATGATTGCGCAGACAGTTTCTTTGTTCGGCGTGGCCACTGTTGAGTATGGATTCAACCTCACCGGAGTGCGCCGGGTGGTCATGATCGGACCGGATCGGGTGCAATTGCTGCACTTGTTCCGCGACATCAACCTCGTCAAACTGCTGTTTTGTTTGGCTTGTGTACTGCTGTTCAGTCTGTTCAGGCTGGTGTCGTCTGCTTCGGCGGATTTGCTGCTGGCCATCGCTTGCAGTTTTCTGACGGTGTTGGGTGCTGCGTTGCAGCCGAACTGGTTTTTCATGGGGCTGGAGCGGTTCAGGGTGATTTCACTCTCGCAGGTGGCTGCGCGTGCAGTTTGCCTGCTCTCCATTTTTTTTGTTGTCGCCGGACCGCAGGACTATTTGCCCGCATTGGTGCTGTTCTTCTTGCCGACACTGCTGTCGGCAGGGATTCAGCTGGTGTTTTGCCGGCAATTTTTTTCTGGCATGGGTGCTGTCCGGCACCGTTTTCGTCTAGCGCACCTCGTGCGCTGTGCGGTAGACGGTGTCGATATCTACATGGGACAGATGGCCGCCACGCTGTTTGCCAGTGTCAACACGCTGGTGTTGGGGCTGGTGTCGGGGCCAGCGGATTCCGGCCGGTATGCGTTTGCCGAGAAGCTCATGCGCGGGCTGGCTGTTCTGTCTACGCCGATCACCGAAGCCATTTTTCCGCGTGTCGTGGCGGGATTGGAGTCGAATCTGTCGGGCGCACTCCGCTTTCTGAGCAGGATATTGGCGTGGGGGGTGGTGGCGTATGGCGTGGGTGCTGTGGCCGCCTATGTATTCTTCGATGCAGCCATGGCGCTGCTGGCCTTGCAGCGGGGCTCTGACATCAAGCAGATATTCGCTGTCATCGCGATCGTGCCTGCGCTCATTTTTTGCAACAATATCTGTGGAACCCAGGTAGTGCTTGGATTGGGCCATGCGCGCCTGTATCGCAACGTGGTTCTAGTCTCCGGGCTGGCATTGGTGGCTTGGTCGGCGGCGCTGGTGATGGCGTGGGGCGTTCAGGGGGCGGCTTGGGCCTTGTTGCTGGGCGAGATCGGAATTTGTGCCGGCATGGTGTGGGCCAGTCTCAAGGTGGTCCGATATCCCTGGATTTGGCGGTAAGCGGCTTTGTCATGGCGGCGGGGGCAGGGGCTTTTCGCCGGATCCAGGCCACCACGGCCGGCGTGGCCTGCTGGGCGGGTTTCTCGATCCAGCGGCTGGCAGCGTAGCTCAACAGGATCAGCGGCACGGACAAACCCACCACCAGCGTCCAATGTTCCGCCTCTGACCAGCGGGCCATTTCCGACCAGCCGACCAGCCAGTGGAAGACGAAAGACAGAAGCAACCCGTGCAGCAGGTACAGGCTGTAGGCCATTTCCCCCAGTATCCGGGAAGGTGCGGCCGACAGGATACCGAACAGGTCATTGCCGCAGGCCATCAGGATGAACGCGGTGGACAGCAGCACCAGGGCTGGTGGCGTGTAAGCAGTCGGAGTCCATTTGACCGCCAGTCCCAGGCAGAGCAGTACGATCAGCCCAGTCCACCGCAGGCGGGAAAATCGGCAAATGGTTTCGTTGCGGACAGCATACGCGGCGAGTACGCCACCTAAAAATGGCAGCAATCTCAGGTCCAGATGCCAGACCGCTTTGAATAACAGGACATTGAGAAAGCCAAACAGCAGCCAGCCTCGCGAGGGGTTTTGTTTGCGCAAGAGGAAGGCCAGTGCAGGCAGACCAAGGTAAAACCACCATTCGTATGGCAGAGACCATGTGACGCCCGCCATGAGCCTGTTGGCATGGGGCAAACTGTTCACCGATTCACCCCGAGGTACTGTGAAGATCAGCCAGTTGAGGACTTCAGTCCATAATTGGCGCGTTGACACACGCAGCGTCCAGTCCGTCAGGGCCCAGGCCATCAGCCAGAGGATCGCCACGGCCACTGCGTACAGTGGAAACAGGCGCATCACCCGTGCGACGTACAGTCGCACCCAGTCGATCGGACGGTGCTGGCTGTCCAGGATCTTGCCCGTGAAGAGGAATGCCGTGATCATGAAGAACAGCGCCACGCTGCTGTCGCCGAAATGCCGGTACAAGTTTGACGTGGGTGTCGTCCAGGTGTGTTGGTGTAATTGAACAAACCAGATACTGCCGTGATGCAGAAATACAAAAAAGGCAAGGAAGCCTCTGAGGCCATCGATTGCCGTATGGCGCTCTCTGTCTGCAGGCAGGGATTGACACTTGGCGAGCAGTCCCGTGGTGCCCAGTGCCAGTGCCAAGGCTGCTACTGCGATCCAGGGGTTATAGAGATCCAGCGCCATGCCATCCTGGTCTTTGATTTTTGATGAATCGGGAATGCGCCCATTTGTTAGCGCATTTTTGCTGCAGCATTTTATACGAACCGTGCAGGTGTTCCCCTTGGCCTGTGTTACGGCGGGTCGCGGTCGTGGTCGCAAGCCATGTGGAACGGCTGTGTTTCACCGGGGACGGTTGGTGATGCAAGCGTGAAGTTTCTTTTATTTACAAAATTTCACTTGCGGATAAGAAATTTTTAATCTTGTAAGCGTGAGTTCTGTCACACACACGGACTCGGCTTCTTGTTAGAACAGCAGACTGTCGGGTGTAACCCTGAACTCTTGGGGCTTGCCGACGCTAGGAGTGGATGCCATGTTGCTTTTGATCTGTGCCTTTGTGTTCTCCTTCCTCGCTACCTTGCTGGTGGTGCGCTCGGCTGCCCACCATGGACACCTGTCGGGCGACACGGACAAGGCGCAGCCCCAGAAATTCCATGCCCATGCCGTGCCCCGCATTGGTGGGGTGGGCATCGTTGTCGGGGTACTGGCGGGTGGGGCGGCGGCGTTCTTTTCGAAGACCGAGGGGCTGGCCCTGCTGGTGGCGCTGGGCGCCTGCGGCCTTGTCGCGTTCGCGGCGGGGCTGATCGAGGACTTCACCAAGCGCGTCACTCCCAAGCAGCGCTTGCTGGCAACGGTGGCTGCGGCTGCGTTGGCGGTGTGGCTGGCCGACGCGATCATCTCCCGTACCGGCATTCCGGGGTTCGACAACCTCATGGTCGTGGCCGGCTTTCCGCTGATGCTCACGCTGCTCGCAGTGGCGGGCGTAGCCAATTCGGTCAACATCATCGACGGGTTCAATGGATTGGCGTCGATGTGCGTGGCCATCATGCTGGCGGCATTGGCCTATGTGGCGTTCCAGGTCAATGACTACACCATCATGCATTGCGCCCTGATCTGCCTGGGTGCCGTGCTGGGCTTTTTCGTCTTCAACTACCCGCTGGGCCTGATCTTTCTGGGGGATGGAGGCGCCTACTTTCTCGGCTTCTGGGTCGCGGAACTCGGCATCCTGCTGGTCCACCGCAACCCGGCGGTGTCACCAGTGTTCCCGCTGCTGCTGTGCGCCTACCCGATCTTCGAAACGCTGTTCACCATGTACCGCCGCCGCGTGATCCGTGGCCGTCCGGTGGGCCTGCCCGATGCCACCCACCTGCACAGCCTGATCTACCGCCGCCTGATGCGCTGGGCCATCGGCAAGCGCGATGCGGCGAACCTGCTGCGCCGCAATTCGATGACTTCACCCTACCTGTGGGCGTTGTGCTCGATGTCGGTGGCACCGGCCGTGCTGTGGTGGGACGACGGGCAGGCCCTGTCGGTCTGGCTGCTGCTGTTCTGCGCGTCGTATCTGGTGATCTACCGCGCCATCGTCCAGTTCCGCACTCCTCGCTTCCTGCTGCGCAAGGCGGACCACTGGGCTGCGCCGGTCGAGGAACACTGACGGAAGGGCGACACCTCCGGGTGTCTGTCGCCGGCTCAGGTGTGGTCGCCGCCCAGCCGCAGGTGCTGGTCCAGTTGCGCCAGGATTTGAGCGCGTGCCGGCCGCAAACCCTTGCCGCCAAAACTGGCCACCTGCCCGGCGCCGGTGATCCCCGCCAGCCCCGGTGCGTGGTCGCAGTAGATGCCGATCGTTGGCCGGCCGAGTGCCGCCGCGAGGTGCGAGAACCCGGTGTCCAGCCCGACGACCTGCCGGGCATGGTGCAGCACCGCTGCGGTGTCCGCCACGGTCAGAAAAGGAGGCACCGTGCCACCGCAGCCTGACGCGATGCGGTCGGCGCGTGCGTGTTCTTCGGGACTGCCCCACAGGATCACCGGCAGCAGCCCCGCCGCACGCAGGTGCAGGCCCAGCGCGATCCAGTCCTCCTCGGGCCAGAGTTTCTCGGGACGGCTGGCGCAGGGGATGAGCACGGCATACGGCTGCGGCACCTGCCACTGACCGGGTGGCGGTGCCAGTCCGAAATCGGGCGGCGTGTCCGGCAGCGCGTAGCCCAGACTGGCCGCCGCCAGCCGGCGGCAACGCTCCACCGCCTGCAGATCGCGGGGCACCGCAAAACGGTCCCTGTAAAACCAGGCGGCGGCCGGCTCGCGGATGCTGGCCGCGTCGTACCCCGCCAGCGGTCCGCGTGCCTGCTTGGCCCACAGCACGCTCTTGAGCAGCCCCTGCAGGTCCAGCACCAGATCAAACGGCGCACGCCGCAGCTCGTCCCGAACGCGGCCGATCGCCGCGCGCGTCTCGGCGCGCCAGAGGGTCTTGCGCCATTTGCGCCAGGCGATCGGCACGACCTGGTCCACCCCAGGGTGCAGCCCGGGAATGGCCGCGAACGGCGCCTCGACCAGCCAGCTCACCTCCAGCCCGGGATCGGCCCGCCGCATGTCGCTGACCGCCGGCAGGGCATGGACCACATCCCCCATCGACGAGGTCTTGACGATCAGCACCCGCCTGCGCAGTGGGACTGCGGCCGTGGTCATGCGCCAGCGGCCTTGGCTTCCTTCACCAGCTCGGGATTGAAGCGTGCGTCGTTGTACATCTTGAACTGGCGGTACACCTTGAAGTACGCCTGCCCGGCCTGCGCCTGGGCGATCAGGGCTTCCAGGCAGTCCCCCAGGTCGGCGCGCTGCTGCTGCAGGCGCGCCAGCCGCTCCTGGGCGCTGGCAATGTGGTCGGCCGCCACGTCCTGGCGCTGCGTCTGGGCCTGCATGGCGTGGATCTTCAGGGCCATGATCGACATGCGGTCGATGATGCTGCCGGCGGTCTCGCTGTTCAGCCGCGCGCCTGCGGGCACGGTCGAGCGGGGGGCGGGGGTGTGGACCGTCTCCGGGTCCACCAGCCCGAGGGCCAGCAGCAGGATCTCGTCGATGCGCTCGGTGGCGTCGTTGCGGGCCTGGTTGAAGCCGTCGATGGCACGCTTGTTGGCGGCGATCTCCTGCGCCTCGACGGTGGTGCGGCGGGCCAGGTCTTCCTCGGCCCAGAGCCGGCTGTTGAAGCGGTGGTTGGCCTGGATCCACTGCCAGAGTCCGCTGTCCGGCGGCGGCGGCTCGGTTTGCGGCCAGCCAGCGGTGGCGAGCAGGCCGTCGTGGCGGGCCGCGACGCTGGCCCGCGTGGGCAGGGCGGGCAAGGAAGACCGGGTTGTCAGGGGCTGGTGCATGGCAGAATGCAATAAGTATTCCATGCATTATCACCCCTGAATTCACGTCAAGATGCCCGTCAAGATGGCACCACGTCCGCTGGTCGTCCGGCTGCGCAACTGGGTCGGCGATGTCGTCCTCGGCGTTCCCGCCCTGCAGTTGCTGCAGTCCCATGGGTACGACCTGCACCTGGTCGGCAAGGGTTGGGCGCCGGCCTTGCTCGCCGGGCAGGGCTGGCCTGTCCATGTCCGCCCCGCAACGCTGCGCGGACGCGTGGCCCAACTGCGCACCCTGCGACAACAAGCCTGTGTGGCCGATCCCGGCTTCGATCGCCGCGAGAACATGCTGGTGCTGCCCACGGCGTTTTCCGGCGCGCTGGAGGCACGACTGGCGGGTCTGCATGCGGTCGGTTATGCGCAGGAGGCCCGCGGCTGGCTCCTGGCCCGCAGCGAGCCGATCACCTATGGCGGACATGCGCTGACCAGCTACTGGGAACTGGTTTGCCGGTTCCTGCGCATCGAGTTGCCTGCGCCGGCCAGCATCGACCTGCAGACCGCACCACCCGACCAGCAGCAAGCCGATGCGCTCATCGCGGCAGCCGGTCTGAAACCCGGTTTCATCGTCATCTGCCCCTTCGCGGGCGGCCTGTTCGAGAAGCAGGACAAGACCTGGCCCGCCTTCCCCGCCCTGACCCGCGCCCTGCTCGCCAGCGGCCGGCAGCTCGTGGCCTGCCCTGGGCCGGGCGAAGAGACGACCGTGACCCGCGACCACCCCGGCGTCACCTTGCTGCCCGGCGTCAGGCTGGGGGTCTATGGCGGACTGCTGCGGCGTGCCGGACTGGTGGTCTCCAACGACACCGGCCCGGCCCATCTGGCGGCGGCCGTGGGCGCGCCCGTGCTCAGCGTGCTGGGGCCGACCAAGCCCGAGCAGTGGGCACCATGGGGTCCGCAAGTCCGCACCGTGCGCCGCTGGCCCGAGTGGCCGACGGTGGACGAGGTGCTGGCGGCAGCGGCGAGATGACGCCCGTGCGGCACATCGGCCTGGGCCTGGGCCGCATCCGGCATTGGCACGACGGTCTCGGCGAGTTCTCCCGGCAGTTGGGCCATGCGCTGGCCGAGCAGGCGCCGAGATTGGCGCAGGAACACGCCTGGCGCCTGCACTTCCACCTGCCCAGGCGCTGGCACGGCGTGTTCGGTGATGCGGTCGGCTACCTCGACACCGACACGACCCAGCGTTGGCTCCATGTGCAATGGCCGGTGCGCGGGGTGCGCTTCGACCTCTGGCACACGCTGCACCAGCACAACCGGCTGCTGGCCCCGACCGGGACGCGCCGGCAGATCGAAACGGTCCATGACCTGAATTTCCTGCACGCCAAAGGCCCCGACAAGATCGACCGCTACCGCCGCATCCTGCAGCGCCGGCTGCAGCAGCGCGACGCTGCCATCGCCATCACCCACCATGTCGCGGCCGATCTGGCCCGCGAGCTGCCCGCGCTGGCGACGCCGGTGCGGGTGATCCACAACGGTGCCACCGACCTGACCGGGGTGCTCCAGACGCCCCCGGCGGCCTGGGTGGAGGGGCCATGCGCTGCAGGGTTCCTGCTCCACATCAGCCGCATGGCGCCGACCAAGAACATCGAGGCGCTGCTGGCGCTGGCCGCCGCCTGGCCGGAGCAGACGCTGGTGCTGGCGGGGGCGTCCAGCCCGTACACCGACACCGTGCGGCGGCAGGTGGCCGAGCGCGGGCTGTCGAACGTGCGCTTCCACCTGGATCTGGACGAGGGCACCAAGGCGTGGCTCTACGCGCACTGCCGCGCCTTCCTCTTTCCGTCGTTCGCCGAGGGTTTCGGTCTGCCGCCGATCGAGGCGATGCATTTCGGCAAGTCCGTCTTCCTGTCGCGCCTCACCTCGCTGCCGGAGGTCGGGGGCGACGTGGCGCATTACTTCGACGGGTTTGACGGCGCTGCGATGCGGGCCGTGGTCGAGGCAGGGCTGTGGCAAGACGCGGCACCCGGCCGGGCCGACGCGATCCGCCACCACGCCCGCTGTTTTTCGTGGACGCGGTGCGCGGCCGAGTACCTGCGGCTGTACGCCGAGCGCCTCTCAGGCTGACCAGCCCAGGCGCCGGGCGACGCGCAGCGCGGCCAGCCTGACCTGCAGTTGCCGCGTGCGGCGGTCGTGCTGGCCGGCACGCAGCCGCCGGTCCAGCACGCGGGCGGCGTCGTCCAGCCGGCGGTCCTGCAGCAGGGCGCGGCAGAGGTCGCGTGCGTCCATGCCGACGAACATCGGGTCCGGCAGCGTGTCGATCAGCGCGTGCAGCGCGGCCGGCGACAGCGCCCGGTGCAGGTTGAACATCCCGTGGAAGCCGAACGTCGGTCCCGGGGACGGCACGCGCTCATGGGCGAAGCGGGCCGCGAGGGCTGGCGGCGCGAACCGGATGCCATGCGCCTGCTCCAGCAACACGCGGTGGTCCTGGCAGATGCAGGTGTCTTCCGGATGGGTCGGGGTGATGCGCGTGTCCTCCAGCGCCTCCAGCAGCCGCCGTGAACGCAGCGAGAACCCGCCGTTGCCCACGCTGCGGTGCGGGGGTTCGTCGCGCAACAGGGCGCCGATGTAGTCGTAGTCCAGGAACTCCGGCGTCCACTGCGTCGCATCCAGGATGAAGCCGTCCCACTGGACCACCAGCAGGTGCGGCGTCCGCACATGGGCGAGCAGGCCCCGGAGCATGAACTGCGAATACTCGGGCACCGACCGGATCGCCACCGGCAGCGCCTCGATGCCGTCCGGCAGCGGGCCGGCTGCGGTGGCCGCATCGGTGAACAGCAGGGTGCGGGCGAAACGCGCCTGGGTCCGGCACCGGTGCAGGGCTTGCAGGGCCAGGGCCGGGGTGCGGTTGTCCACGCAGACCAGCGTGACCCCGGGCAGGTCGAGGGTGGGGTGTGCCATCGCGTCGGTGTGTGTGGTCGTGTGTCGGCAGGGCGGCGATTCTAGGGCGACGCCGCGGCCGGACGGCGCGCCGGCAAGCACAGCAACTGCGCCACGACCGCCAGGGCCAGCACCGCCGGCTCCTTGCCGGTGATGCCGGCCAGCCCGATCGGGCACGTCATCCGCGCCAGCACGTCGCCGGGCAGGCCGCGTTCCTCGAACCGGCGCAGAAACCGCGCCCGCTTCGTCGCACTGCCGATCAGCCCGCAAAACCCCGCATCCCCCCGCCGCAGGACCGCTTCGGTGACGCGCTCGTCGAGGTCATGCCGGTGCGTCATCACGAGGAAGAATGCGCCTGGCGGCGCCAGCGCCACCTCCGCTTCCGGGGTGTCCGCGCACACCCGTTCGATGTGCGGCGGCTCGGCGCCGGTCAGCGCCGGGAATTCGTTCTCGCGCGCGTCGATCCATTGGACATGGCAGTCGATGTCGGCCAGCAGCTTCGCGGTGGCCCGCCCGACATGGCCGGCGCCGTGCAACTGCAGGAAGAAGCGCGGCGGCGGCACGGGCCAGTCCGCCAGGGACGCTTCGGACAGCGGCTGCAGCCGCAGCACGATCCGCCCGCCGCAGCACTGCCCGAGCGCCGGCCCGAGCGGCAGGTCCAGGTCCGTTGGCGCCAGGGGGGTCTGGCGCAGGCGCTCGCGTGCGGCGGCGATCGCCCGCCATTCGAGGTGTCCGCCACCGACCGTGCCGAGCACGGCGTCCTCGGCGACGACCATGCGCGTGCCGGCCTCGCGCGGGGTCGAACCGTGGTGCGACAGGATCTGTACCTCGATGGCGCGCCGCCCCTGCGCGAGCCAGCGCCGCGCCTGTGCTTGCAGCGCGCCCGGCGTCATGCGGCCGGTACCGCCTGGACGACTTCGACCGCGTCGAGGATCGCCTCGCTGGTCGCAGGCGCCCGCAGCGGCGGATCGACCCGGTGCCCGCCCACCGCCGAGACCGCATCCCGGATCGCCAGGAACACGCTGAACGACAGCAGCAGCGGCGGCTCGCCGACCGCCTTGCTGCGGTGGATGCTGTCGGCCGGATTGCGGTGGTCGTAGAGCCGGACGTTGAAGGTACCCGGCGCCACCGGCACATCGTTGGCGGTCGGGATCTTGTAGGTGCTTGGCGCGTGGGTCAGCAGCAGGCCGGCATTGCGCGAGCCATCCACCGGCTGCCAGCGCAGTTCCTCGGTGGTCAGCCAGCCCATGCCCTGCACGAACGCGCCCTCGATCTGGCCGATGTCCACGGCAGGGTTCAGCGACGCGCCGACATCGTGCAGCGCGTCGGCCCGCAGCAAGCGCCACTCGCCGGTCAGCGTGTCCACGATGACTTCGCTCAGCGCCGCGCCGTAGGCGAAGTAGTAGAACGGCTTGCCCTGCAGCGTGTCGCGGTCCCAGTGCAGGCCGGGGGTGGCGTAGAAACCGTCGCTCCAGAGCTGCACGCGGGCGGTGTAGGCCAGTGCGACCAGCTCGGTGAACGGCATCGACTGCTCGCCTGACGAGACCACGCCATCGCCGAAACGCACCGTGTCGGCGCTGACCTGCCAGCGTGCGGCGACGCACTGCGCCAGCCGGGTGCGGACCTGCCGGGCGGCGTCCTGCGCGGCCTTGCCGTTGAGGTCGGTGCCGGTGGAGGCGGCGGTGGCGGAGGTGTTGGCGACCTTGTGCGTGTCGGTGGCGCTGACCCGCACGCGCTCGAAGGCGATGCCGAGTTCGTGCGCGACGACCTGCGCGACCTTGGTGTTCAGCCCCTGGCCCATCTCGGTGCCGCCGTGGTTCACGA
>NZ_JAAFKF010000079.1 GCF_013299175.1 Sphaerotilus sp. | reverse complement strand
TGGGCGCCGACGACCAGCGACACGCTCTCGTTGCGCCGGGTCAGGTCGAGCTGGAGGTAGACGAAGCCGTTCTGCTGCGTCGCGCCCTGGTTGGGGTCGTAGGTGATGGTGCAGCGGCTCAGTCCGGTGAGCACGGTCTGGCCGCCCGCGGTGGACGGGCAGGCGCTCGGGTAGCTGGCGTTGAAGCCGTAGCCGGACAGGCGCACGAGGGTGCCGCGGGCGGTGCCGCTGGCGTCGAGCGAGCCGTCGGCGCCGCTGCAGACGTAGAAGACTGCCTGCTGGCTGGCGCTGACGAGGCTGAAGCGCCCGCCGTCGTAGCCGAGCGGGAACTGGGTCGGGTTGACCGACAGGCGGTGCTGGCCGAAGGCGGGCGCAGGCGTGGTGATGGCGGTCAGCGCGGCACGGTTGACGCCGCTGTACACGTCGTTGGGCGACTGGTTGCCGATGACCAGCCAGTCGCCGACCACTGGCAGCGTGGACAGCGGGCTCAGCACGTCGAGCGTGCTGGTCAGGGCACTGGTGTCGAGCGGGGCGGAGCAGGTGGCCGACGGCGTGCAACCGGGGCCGCTGTCGTTGGCGGTGTCCGCGGCCATGCGCAGCCGGCCGCCCGCCAGCGTGGGGACCAGCTCGACGCACTGGCTGTCCGGGCTGCGCACCGAGTTCGGCACCGCCAGCCGCACTTCGCCCACCAGCCGGCGCAGTGCCGCATCCGCCTGCGCCGAGAGGTCGGCGCGGCTGCGGGTGGCGAGGTAGCTGTCGAAGGCCGGGCGGAAGAACACGGTGAGCGACGCGGCCATCACGCCGCCGATGACGATGACCAGCACCAGCTCCAGCAGCGTGAAGCCCCGCGCGGCGCCCCGGCGCTCAGCGGGCATGGTCAGCTCGCATAGTCCAGCCGCCAGCCGGTGAGCGTGAGCTGGTCGCTGCCGCGGCGCACGGTCACGTCGATGCGCCGCGCCGCCGAGAGGCCACCCAGCGTGGCTGCCGTCACCGAGACGCTGACCGAGTAGCCCGCGAGCGCGCCGATCGGGGTGCCGTCGATGGTGCAGACCTGGTTGGTGGTGGCGTAGCCGTGGTAGTCGAGCAGGTCGTTCCAGGTGTTGCGGGCGCAGCCGCCGGGGGCCGCGTTCGCCGCCACGGTGTACGGCTTGAGCTGGATCTCTTCGAGCATCTCCTCGGCGATGGCCAGCAACTGCTTGCGCACCACCGGATCGGAGGAGCCGCGGGTCACGGTCGAATACGCCAGCAGCACGCCCGCCAGCCCGATGCCCAGAATCAAGACGGCGATCACCAGCTCGATCAGGGTCATGCCGCGCGCCCGCGTCCGCCTACTCGACATGGCCGGTCTCCCCGAGCACGGTGATGGTGGTCTGGCCGGTGATGCCGATCTGCCAGGTGGCGCTGCTGGTGCCTGCGGCATCGGCGGTGGCGCGGCCGCTGGGCTGGAAGTACAGCGGGCCTGCGGGGCTGAGCGTGGTGGCCGTGCCGCTGCCGGTGGCGTAGACGCTCTGGCCATCGGGGCCGACGAGCGGGTCGGTGCAGGTGCTGGCCGGGTTGGTGGCGGCGATGCGTAGACTGACGCCCCCGGTGGCGATGCTGACGCAGACCAGCCGCCGGTGGGCCACGGCGGTCTGGCGGGCGTTGCGCAGCGCCGCGATCAGCTCGCCGCGCCAGGCTTCGTCGCGGAAACCGAACACGCCATCCAGACTCGGCATGGCGAACACCGCCAGCACGGAGGTCAGCACGATCACGCCCAGCAGCTCGGGCAGCGTGAAGCCGGTGCTGTGGTGGCGCATGGCGGTCAATACAGCTCGCGGACGTGGACGGTCTTGCGCGTCTCGGCGCTGGCCACGCCGAAGCTGGCGCGGGCGGCGGGGTCGCGGTCCCAGGTGGTGGCGCAACTGCCGTTGCGTCCGCGCAGCCAGGCAAGGGCGGCGCCGGTGCTGGCCGGGTGGCTGGACAGGCAGCTCGCGTCGGTGGTCGTGGCGCCCAGGTTGAGGGCGATGTCCACGCTGCCGGTGCTGCCGCTCGGGTTGGGGGCGGACAGGGCGATGGTCCCGTTGCCGCCGAGGACGGTGAGTGCGCCGGGTGTCGTGGTCCACGCCGCGGTGGCATTGCCCTGGTAGCCGAGGTAGCTGGCGCGCACGATGGACGCGGCGGAGACCGTGGTGCAGTTGTCGGCGCTGTTGAGCACCCAGGCGCGGCCGGTCCAGTACTGCGCCTGCACGGGCAGCAGCAGGGCGGTTTTTTCCGAGCCGTAGACGTTCGACAGCCACAGCCGCCCGCTGCGCAGCGGCATGGCCGGCTCCAGGTAGCCGCTGGAGGACACGCTGTCGGCGTCGGTGGCGCGCAGTGTCAGGCTGCCGGGGGCACCGAGCTTGCTGGTGTAGCTGTAGGCCACGCCCGTGGTGGACGCCACGCCGGCGCTGAAGCGACTGGCCGCGACGGTGGCCGTGGTGCCGAAGCTGCCGAGGCCGAGGGCGGCTGCGTCCGAGAGCGTCACTGTTTGCGCGAAGGCGGGGGTGAGCGCGCCGCTGCCGTCGTGGTTGACGGTGCGGGTCGGGGTGGACAGGCCGTTCATGGCGAGCACGCTGGCGGTGAAGGGTTGGCCGGCGTAGCTGAAGGTGCCGCACGCGGGGGTGGCGACGAGGTCGAAGTGGTGCGGAATGAAGCGGCCGAGCGTGGTGCCGGTCGTGCCGGTGTTGCCGGTGACGGCGGTGCCGGTGCCGAGGTAGCTGGCGAGATCCGCGTTCAGGTCGAGGCGACCGACTTCGCTCCAGACGAGGTTGCTGGCGGTGGCGCTGCCACCGCTGAAGGCACCGAGGCTGCCGGAGAAGACGCCGTTGCTGCTGCCGGTGCCGGTGGGTGCGGCCTTGGCGTGGGTGAGCGTGGGGGTCTGTGGGGTGGGGGATTCGCGGCCGAAGTTGGGTGTGGTGTTGCCGGCGCTGTTGCGGGCGCGCAGCGTGGCGGAGAAGGTGCTGCCGGCCTTGGTGGTGCTGGTGGGCACGGACGTGAACTCGAACGATGCGGGCGAGGCGATGAAGCTGGTGCTGCCGGTCATGGTCAGGCCGGTGTCGCTGGTGGCGGCGCTGCCGGTGTAGGTGCCGGTGAGCTGCACCTGGCCGACATCGGCATAGATCAAGGCTGTGCTGGCCGAGCCTGTGGCGTCGAAGGTCAGCGCGGTGGCACGGCCAGTGGCGTCGCAGGCCGCGCTGGCGCTGCCTGCCGCGTTGACCGCCGTGCCGCCGACGCGCACGGGCAGGGTGCCGGTGGACGGGTTCAGGTAGGCACACTTCAGGTTGATCGACTTCGTGCCGGTGAACGCCGGGACGCACAGGTTGCTGCTGTCGGAGGACCGCACGGCGCGCACGGTCAGCGTGTTGCCGCTGCTCTCGGCGATGTGGTTCGACGCGGTGAGCAGCAGGCCGCTGGCGCTGGCGGTGTAGGTGCAGGCGGGGCTGCCGAAGTTGCAGGTGGTGGCGCTGGTGGCGGTGGGCGCCGTGGCGGTGGCGGACAAGGTGACGCTACCGGCGGTGGTGAGCTGCACGCGGGCACTCGCCGAGCTGCTGCCGCTCGGGATGGAGACGGTGGCGGTGTCTGGCCAGACCACGGCGGCACTCGATGACAGCGTGGCCGTGACGCCGCTGGTGTAGGGCAGGGTGCAACTGGCGTCCTGGCAGGCGACGACCGTGAGGGTCGAGGGCGTGCAGGTCAGCCCCGTGCCGCTGGCGTGGCGCAGCTCCAGGTGGTCCAGCGTCGGCGTGCAGGCGTGGGTCTGGGCAACATCGAGGGCCACCTGCGCCAGCGTGAGGTCGTAGTTGTAGAGCCGCACCTCGTCCAGCCGGCCGTTGGCGGAGTTGAGGGTGCCGCTGGTGGGCGTGACCGTGCTGCGGTTGTCGCCGAGCATGAGCGCGCCGAGCGTGGGGTCGAGCGTGCCGTTGGTGGTGCCGGACGTGGTGGCGACCTGCGCGCCGTTGACGTAGAGCTTGAGCGTGCTCTGTCCGGCCAGGCTGCTCAGCGTCCAGGTGGCGGCGATGTGGACCCAGGCATTGGCTGCGAAGGTCTGCGCCGGGCTGTTCAGGGTGAGTACCGCGCCGCCGCTGTCGGCAAGGACGAACCGCAGCACGCCGGCCATGACCGACAGGTGAAAGGGCCTTGTGGCGCTGGTGGTGGCGTCCATCAGCGCGCCGGTGGTGCTGGCCCAGGCGCTGTTGCCGGCGTACCAGAACGACGCGCTGCCCTTGGTCCCCAGCACGGAGGCCACCTGGACCGATGAATCGACCCCGGCGATGGTGTTGTTCGCATTCGCCGGCACCGACAGCGCCCGGCAGACGTAGCCATTGGCGACGTTGGTGGCGGTGCCGGCCCGCACGCCGTTGTTGTTGTTGCCCGAGCTGTCGATGACCTCGCCGACCGCGCCGTTCCAGGCCAGCTCGTCGAAGCGGAACTCGGCCACCTTGTTGGGCAGCGGGTTGGGGATGCTCCAGCGGATGGCGGTGCCGCTGGCGTTGTAGGTGGTCTTGAAGCCGTAGAGCGTGTAGTCGGTGGTGCTGAGCTGCACGCCGATGGTGGCGTTCGAGCCGGTGGCGTTGGCGTTGCCGTACTGGTATTTGAACTCGCCGTTCTCGTACAGGATGATCTGGAAGGTGAAGGGCGTGCTGGTGCTGTACTGGAACACGCTGTTCCATGACACCACGAAGTAGCGGTTGGGCGCGGTGCCCTTCTGTTCCCAGGTGACGGTGCCGCCGGTGCTGGGGTCCAGGTCGGTCCAGTAGGGCATCAGCACGTTGGTCACGGGGCCGGAGGTGCAGCCCGTGCGGGCGGCCACGCTGCCTGCGGGCAAGGTGGTGTTGGTGTAGACCCGGAAGAAGCCGTTGTCGGTGCCGAACTGCAGCATCCCGTTCGACAGGATGCGGACGCTGCTGTAGGTGGTGCTGCCGAGCTTGAAGGTGAAGCCGCCGGTGAAGGCAATGCTGGCCTGGTCGTCATCGACGGGGTTGCCGGAGCAGGACTGCGCCCAGGTCACGGCGTTGGCCGCCGATTCCCAGGCGTAGGTGTCGCTGCGGGAGGTGTAGGTGCCGGCCTGCGCCACGCCGGGCAGCACCAGCAGCCAGAGCCACGCCACCGCACGCCACAACAGGCCAGCCACGGTGCGCGCTCCCTGCGGGTTCAGCTTCAGTTGCCCGCAGCGATGGAGGTGAAGTTCGAGGTCTGTCCGCCGCCGGTGACGGTGCAGGTGGACGTGCTGCCGTTGGTGACGCCCGGATCGGTGCCGCCCACGGTGTAGCCGGTCGGCAGGCCGCCTTGCAGCAGTGCGGAGGCGTTGGCGCAGGTGCTGACCTTGACGCACTTGTTGGCGGTGACGACGTTGCCGGTCAGCGCGCAGCCGGCGTAGTTCAGGTTCATGGCCGAGGCTGCCGCGCCTGCTACCCCTGCCACGCTGGCCGCCTGGGCGTCGCTTTTCATGTCGATGAACTTCGGCAGCGCGGTGGCGGCAAGGACGCCGAGGATGACGATGACGACGATCAGCTCGATCATCGTGAAGCCGGTTTGGCGGGATTTCATGGAATGCTCCTGGTTTGTGTGGTGTCAGGCGGTGCGGGCTGGACGGGCGGTAGGTCCGCTGGTACTGGAGATTTCGGCGCTGGCGGACCTTGACTTGAGGGTCGTTTCATGCAGTGGCGTCCTCATTTGGCAAAAGCAGTGCGGCCCAGATCCCAGACCGGCAGGAAGACCCCGAGCGCGAGGATCAGCACCAGCACCCCGAGGAAGATGATCAGGATCGGCTCCAGTTGGGCGCTCAAGGTCTTCAGCTCGTACTGGACCTCGTTGTTGTAGAGGTCGCTGACCTCCTCCAGCAGCTCGTCGATGGCGCCGGTCTCCTCGCCCACGGCCAGCATCTGCAGCACCACCGGCGTGAAGATGCCTGTCACCGCGGCAGCACGCAGCACGGACTCGCCGCGCTCCACGCTCTCGCGCATCCCCTCGATGCGCCGGGCGATGTGCTGGTTGTCCACCGTCTGCGCCACCACCGACAGCGCCTGCGAGATCGGGACGCCGCTCTTGAGCGACAGCGAGAAGCTGCGCGCGAACCGCGCCAGCATCGCCTTGCGCACGATCTTGCCGGCCACCGGCACGCGCAGCATCCAGCCGTCCCACCGCAGCCGACCTTCCGGCGTGGCGATCCAGGCCCGCAGCACCACCGCGCCAGCCATGGCGCCCAGCGCGAGCCAGCCTCCGTAGTCCAGCGTGAAGCGCGAGGTGGCCAGCAGGATGCGCGTGGCCAGTGGCAGCGTGGCACCGGCTTGCTGGAACACGGTGGCGAACGCCGGGATCACCATCACGTTGATCACGCCGATGGCCGCGACCATGGCGCTCACCACGAAGCTCGGGTAGCGCAGTGCCGACTTGATCTGCTGGCGCATGAACAGCTCGAACTCCTGGTGGTGGAACAGGCGCAGGAAGATCTCGTCGAGCCGCCCGGTCATCTCGCCCACGCGGACCAGCGCGATGTAGAAGTTGTCGAACACCCGCGGGTGCTGTGCCAGCGACATCGACAGCGCGATGCCCGACTCCAGACTGCGGCGCACCTCCGCCAGCGTCGTCTTCATCTTGTCGCTGGTGGCGGTTTCCTGCAGTCCCATCAGCGCCCGCAGGATCGGCACGCCCGCGCGCAGCAGCGTGTTGAGCTGCCGGCTGAAGACCAGCAGATCGACCGGCGCGACCTTGGCCTCGAAGGCATGGGCGGGCAGCAGACCGCGCAGTACCGCTCCCGCATCGCTGCCCCCACCGCCGGCCCCTGCGGCACCGGTTTCGCGGATGGTCAGCGGGACGATGCCGCGGCCGATCAATGCCTGCGCCGCCGCCGAGGCGTGGACGGCGTCGATCACGCCGCTGGTGCTGCCCTGCGGGGTGTGGCCGGTCCAGGCGTAGCGTTGCGCCATGGCGTCACGCCGCCGGCCCGTCGGCCATCTGGTGGCTCACGCGCATCGCTTCGTCCACGGTGGTGCGACCGGCCAGCGCGAGCCGTGCGGCGTCCTGCCCGAGGTGCTGGCCGGCCATCTGGCGACGGGCGGCCTGCGCGAAGACCAGCGGATCGCCGTGGTTCATGGCATCGACCAGCTCGCGGGTCATCTCCAGGATCTCGTAGACCCCGGTGCGTCCGCTGAAGCCGGTGTGGTTGCACTCGCTGCAGCCGGCGCCCCGGCGCAGCGGCGCGGTGGCCGCGGCCGGGCCGCACTGGGCGACGAGCCACGCCAGCGCGTGGGCGTCCGGGTGGTGGACCTCGGCGCAATGCGGACAGACCACCCGCACCAGCCGCTGCGCCAGCACCATCTGCAGCGACATTGCCACCATGTAGCGCGGCACGCCCATGTCGATCAGCCGCGCCGGGGTGGACATGGCGTCGTTGGTGTGCAGCGTCGAGAGCACGAGGTGGCCGGTCAGTGCGGCGCGCAGGCCGATCTCGGCGGTGGCCTGGTCGCGCATTTCGCCGACGAGGATCACGTCCGGGTCTTGCCGCAAGGCCGCGCGCAGGACACGGGCGAAGTCGAGGTCGATCTTGTCGTGGACCTGCACCTGGTTCAGTCCTGGCAGGCGGTACTCCACCGGGTCTTCCACGGTGATGATCTTGCGCTCGCTGCTGTTGAGCGCGTTCAGGGCGGCGTAGAGCGTGGTGGTCTTGCCGCTGCCGGTCGGGCCGGTGACGAGCACCATGCCGTTGGGTTTGGCGATGGCGCGGCGCAGCGCCGCGGCCACCCGTGGCGGCAGGTTCAGGTGGTCGATCGACAGCAGCCCCGAGCTTTGGTTGAGCAGCCGCATCACGATCGACTCGCCGTTCTGCGTCGGCATGGTCGAGATCCGCACGTCGATGGCGCCGTTGCGCAGTGTCACGGCGAAGCGGCCGTCCTGGGGCAGGCGGCGCTCGGAGATGTCCAGCCCCGACATCAGCTTCAGCCGCAGCGCCACGGCGGCGGCGATCTTGGCATCGGCCTCGGTCTGCACGTGCAGCACGCCGTCGATGCGGAAGCGGATGCGCAGCGAGCCTTGCTGCGGCTCGATGTGGATGTCCGAGGCCCGCACGCGCAGGGCTTCCTCGAACACCGAATACAGCAGCCGCACGACCGGCGCATCTTCGGCGCTGGCGGTGTTCAGGCCCAGCAGGTCGCCCAGGCTGTCCTCGACGCTGCGCAGCTCGGTGGTCAGCTCCTGCGCCAGACCGGCGATGGCCTCGGTGTTGCGGTACGAGCGGTCGATCGCGCCCAGCAACTGGCTTTCGGCGACGACGATCAGCTCGATGTCGCGCTTGACGATGCGGCTGATCTCGTCGTAGGCGGTCAGGTCGGTCGGATCGGCCATGCCGACACGCACGCCAGCCGAGGTCTCGTCCAGCACCATCGCCCGCAGCCGCCGCGCCTGCACCTCGGGCAGCAGCCGGGCGACTTCCGGGCGCACCGAGCGTTTGGCCAGATCGAGGTAGGGCGCGCGCAACTGCCGCGCCAGCGCCTGTGCGATCTGCACCTCGTTGACCCAGCCGCTGTCGATGAAGACGCGGCCGAGCTTGCGCCCGGTGCTGCGCTGCGAGGCCAGGGCTTCTGTGAGCTGTTCGGCGGTGATCAGGCCCTGCTGGACCAGCAGGTCGCCGAGCCGGATGCGTTCGGGGCGGGCCATGTCAGCGCGTCGCCTCGGGGAAGGGGGCGATGCGCGCGGCGGGTGTCTGCGCGTCGGCCTCGGGCCAGGCCGTGTCCTCGCGGATCACGGTGGTCTTCATCAGGATCACCAGCTCACGCTTGCGCAGCACGGTGGATTTCTGGCGGAACAGCCCGCCCACGACCGGCGCCTCGCCGAGTCCGGGCACCTGGCTGGTCTCCTCGCGCTGCTCCTGCTGCATCAGGCCACCGATGGCGACGATCTGGCCGTCCTTGACGCGCACGATGCTGTCGGTCTCGCTGACCGTGCTGGCCGCCAGCGGCAGCTTGTAGGAGCCGAGCGAGCCGAGGTTGATGGACTTCTGCTTCTCGGTGACGGTGCTGATCGAGGGGTGAACGTGCAGCATCACCATCCCGTCCTCGTTGATCTGCGGCGTCACGTCCAGCGCGATGCCCGAGAAAAAAGGCTGCAGCGTCACCGACGGCACCGAGGTGGTCGAGGCGCCGGTGGAGCTGATCGACGAGGACACCCCGGTCACGTACAGCTCGTCCGAGCCGACCTTGAGCACGGCCTTCTGGTTGTTGATGGTGGCGATGCGCGGGCTGGAGAGCACCTGTACCTTGCCCTGCGTTTCCAGGAAGGTCAGCAGGCTGGAGAAGTTGGCGTGCTGGAAGGCCACGCCGTAGAACGCCTTGCCCGAGGTGGCGGCCGTGGCCGTGGCTGCGGCCATGTCGATCTGGCCGGTGCCAGACAGCGTCACGCCGGGCGCGAGCGAGGCCAGACTGAGTGCGCCGTTCAGGAATTGGCCGAAGGCGCTCCAGTTCACGCCAGTCTGCGCGTCCTTGCCCAGCTCGACTTCGAGGATCTTGGCTTCCAGCATCACCTGGCGCTCGATGCTGAGCTGCACCGCCTCCAGGTACTGCGCGACCTGGCGCAGCTCCAGCGGCGTGGCCCGCACCACGATCACGCCGGCCGAGGCGTTGACGATGACGCTGCGGCGCTGGGTGCCCTGCGCGTCGCTGGCCACCAGGGCCGACAGCGACTGCTGCACGTCGCGCCAGAAATCGGTGTCCGAGGTGGTGCGGACATGGGCGGTGTCGTCCTGGCGGCTGCCGGGCACGGCGGCGTTGCTGCTGCCGTTGCCCGCGTTGCCTGTGCCGCTGGCACCTTGGTTGGCGCCGCCGCTGCCCACCTGGCTGATCGAGCTGGAGGTGACGCGGATATCGCTGGTCCCCTGGCGGCGGCCGGGCAGGTAGTTGACCCGGAACACCCGTGTCTGCACGGTGTTGGACTGCACGTAGATGCGCTGGCCGCTGATGCGGTAGTGGAAACCGTACAGCTCGCGCATGGCGTCCAGCGCATCCAGCACCGTGGTGTCGCGCAGGCTGAGCGACACCGCGCCGCTCACCTCCGGCGACAGCAGGATCTGCCAGGGCGAGCCGGCCGCGATCTGCAGGAAGACCTGGGCGGCAGGTGCCTGGTTCACGGTGAGGTCAAAGCGCGCCTCGGCGGGCGCAGCGGGCGGTGAAGTGGTGGCGGCGGCGGCCACGCCCAGGTGCAGCACGGCCAGCAGGCCGGGCAGCAGCAAGCGGGCCACGGTGCGCAGGGCAAGCGGGCGGGCCATCAGGGTTCCTTGCGCATCGGGGTGTCGATCGTGGCGGGTGCCGCGGGTGCGGCCGTGTTGGGTGGCGGAGGTTCGGTCATGGCGTACAGGCCGAGCCATTGCGTACCGCCACGGGGCAGGCGCAGCCACACGCCGTCGGCGCGGATGTCCTGCACGGTGGCGTCGCCCAGCCGGTCGCCGATCCGGACCAGCCGGCCGTCCACCAGGGCCGTGGCGCTGCCCGGCGACGTGGTGGCGGTGGTGGTCGTGGTGAATTGCAGGGCCTGCACGCGGGGCGTTGGCGTGGCGGAGGTCGCTGCGGTGGCCGTGGTGGCCGTGGTGGCGTGTGCGATCCGGGGGACAGGCTGCGCATGCGCCAGCGGTGCGGCCAGGACGGCCGACGGTGGCGGGCTGGCCATGCCGGCGGGCGGGCGGGTCGGGTCGGGCAGCGCGGCCTGCGCCTCCCCGAGCGACAGCAAGACCCACAACACCGCCGACAGCAAGGCCGACAGCAGCGGAGCGAACATCAACAGACGGGCTTGGGGGTGCATGGCGGTCAGATCTCCACCCAGTGGGCGTCGGTGCTCAAGGTGTGCAGGCGCAGCGTGAGCCGCACCTGGGGGTGCTGGAGCACCTGGAGCTGCAGCCCGCCCCACAGCAGGCGCTGTGGCGAGACTTCGAGCGCCTTCAGGTAGTCCAGCAGATCGGCGTAGCGGCCCTCGACGGTCAGCTCCACGCCGTGGCGGTACAGGGTTGGCGTGCCCTGGCCGAGTGCTGTCCGGCCGAGCGACTGCAGGCTGCGCAGCTTCAGGCCACTGTGGCGCCCCAGCAGTTGCTCCAGCAGCGGCAGTATCTCGGCCGGACTGACCAGATCGCTGGTGCGGCCCTGGGCGTCGGCCTGGGCGGTGCGGGCCTGCAGCGCGGCGAGTTCGGCCTGGAGCTGGCGGGTGTCGAGATCCTTGCGCTGGCGCAGGGTGGCCAAGCTGGCGTCGAGCGTCTGCAGCACCTGTGCGGACTGCTGGCGCACCTGACGCGCCTGGCTCCACGCTGTCCAAGCGGGCGTGACCCAGAGCTTGTCGAGTGCCATGCCCACCACGACCGTGCAGCACAGCGCCACCAGCATCCGTTCGCGCGGGTTGAGTGCCTGGTAGCGCCGGTCCAGCGATTGCCATTGCGCCGAGAGTCCGGAAGTGCGGGGCGTGCGTGTCATGGTTTGACAGGAGCGGTGGCGGTGGCGTTGGTGGCGGTCTGGCTGGACAGCGTGAACTCGCTGTAGTCGGCCGAGGTGGCGGGCAGGTCGCCGGTGGCGGTGCCCTCGGTGCTGGTGCCGAAGGCACCCGCGCCGCCGCGGCGGATCTGCAGGGCGGCGAAGGGCCGGCCCTTGAAGCGCGGCTCGGATTGCAGGCTGCGCAGGTAGTCGGGCAGCACGGCCGGGTCGGTCATGCGGCCGCGGATCTCGATGGCGTCGTCGCTGCCCTGCAGCGTCAGTCCGGTGATCCAGACTGCCGGATGGGCCTGACGGGCAAGGGCCTCCAGGTAGTCCACGTAGCCTTCGCGGCGACCGGCGCTGCCGTTGGCCAGCAGTCCCTGGAGACGCTGGACGGCGGCCTCGCGGTCACGCAGGCGCTGGAGCTGGTCGCGCTGCTGCTGCTCTGCGCGGCTGGTGCTGCCCTGTTGCAGGCTGCTGCGGCGTGTGTCGGTCTGCACTGCAAGCTGCAGGGTGTCGCCCTGGACTTGGCGCGTGTGCCACTGCAGGCCGGCGCCCGCCGCCAGTGCCACGGCGAGCAGCGCGCCCTGCAGCAGCAGCAGCGTGCCCAGCGCGTTGGGCTGCTGGCTCTGGCAGAGGCTGCGGGCGTAGAGGTTGAGTTGCTGCGGCATGGGGTTCGGCGGCGTGGCGGGATCAGCCGCGGCGCAGCGCGGCACCAATGGCGATGGGTGACACGGTGGTGGGGGTGAGTCCGCTGTCCAGCTCGGCGCCGGTGAAGTCGATGCACTCCTCGATGCGCAGCCGCACCACCGGCACGTACAGCAGCTCGCGCACGTAGTCGGTGAAGGCGTCCGAGGTGTCGGTGGCGACCACCAGCCGCGACAGCGTGACGCGGCTGAACAGGCGCTCGAAGCTGTCGAGCGTGCGCTGCAGCTCCAGCCCCGCCCGGTCGAACGCCTGCTGGCGCAGCGTCTCGTCCGGCTCGGCGATCTGCGCCGCCGTCACGTCGATGTGGCGCGACTGCAGCAGCTCGCCGCTGGCGGTGATCACCAGCGTGCAATGGGTGTCGTCGATGAGCAGCAGCGCGATGCCACGGCCGGGTTCCTCCAGCAGCGCGGCGAGGTTGCGCAGCGCGGTTTCCGGCAGGTCCATCACCTTCCACGGCGCCCGGGCACGCAGGGCGGTCTCGGCGATGGGCGCAACCTCCTGTCGTGGCGCCAGCGCTGCCAGCACGGACGGGCGCCCGCGCTGGTTGGTCTCGGCGGGAATTTCCAGCAGATCGATCTGCGCATCCGCGACCGGGAAGGCCACCAGATCGCGCAGTTGCCAGCGCACGGCGTCCGGCCAGTGTTCGCGGGGCACCTCGGGCGCCTCGGTCGGCAGGAGCTGGTACTGGTGGCGCTGCAGCACGAGCAGCCGATGGTGGCGCTGCAGCGTGCGCTGGCGGCGCAGCAGGCGCAAGGACTCCAGCGGCGCGGACCAGTCCAGCCGGCAGGCCCAGCGCACCTGCGGCCGGCCATCCAGCGGCCAGTGCAGGTACAGCGCCTGGGCGGTGTCACCGTGGGGAACCACGGCCACCCAGCCATCCAGCCGAGAACGTTGCAGCCAGGAGAACACGGGGTTTCGCTCCATCGATCAGGTGAGAAAGGATGGGGCGATGCTGCCTGCGCGGGACGCCTGGCCAGACCCGAAAAAGCCATGCAAAACGCGGCCACAAGGGGCCGCGTTGTCCAGGGGCGGGGGCGGGTGCTGCGGATCAGCCCAGGCGTGCGCGGTGGCGTTCGATCTGCGCGCGGACCTGCACCGGCGCCGTGCCACCCAGCACGTTGCGGGCGTTGAGCGAGCCGGTGAGGCTCAGTACCTCGAAGACATCCGCCCCGATGCGGGCGTCGAAGCCCTGCAGCGTGGCCAGTGGCAGCTCCGAGAGATCCTGGCCCAGCGCGATCGCGGTCTTCACGGCGTGGGCCACCACCTCGTGCGCGTCGCGGAACGGCAGACCCTTCTTGACGAGGTAGTCGGCGAGATCCGTCGCGGTGGCGTAACCGCGCAGCGCGGCCCGCTCCATCGCCTCTTTCTTCACCGTCAGGCCACCCGTGCGGCTGCCGTCCGCCGCGATTTCACCGCCGATCATCTCGGCCATGATCCGCAGCGTGTCCTTCACCGTGTCCACGGTGTCGAACAGCGGCTCCTTGTCTTCCTGGTTGTCCTTGTTGTAGGCGAGCGGCTGGCCCTTCATCAGCGTGATCAGCCCCATCAGGTGCCCGACGACCCGGCCGCTCTTGCCGCGGGCCAGCTCGGCCACATCCGGGTTGCGCTTCTGCGGCATGATCGACGAGCCGGTGCAGTAGCGGTCCGAGAGGTTGATGAAGCCGAAGTTCTGGCTCATCCAGACCACGATCTCCTCGGCCAGCCGCGACACATGCACCATCACCAGCGTGGCGAAGGACGTGAACTCGATCGCGAAATCACGGTCGCTGACGGCGTCCAGGCTGTTCTGGCAGATACCCTCGAAGCCCAGCGTCCGGGCCACGCGCTCGCGGTCGAGCGGGTAGCTGGTGCCGGCCAATGCGGCGGCGCCCAGCGGCAGGCGGTTGACGCGCTTGCGCAGGTCGGTGAGCCGTTCGGCGTCGCGCGAGAACATCTCGACGTAGGCCAGCAGGTGGTGCGCGAAGCTCACGGGCTGGGCGACCTGCAGGTGCGTGAAGCCGGGCAGGATGACTTCGACGTGCTGCGCCGCCACGAAGACGAGGGCGCGCTGCATGTCGTCGAGCAGGGCCGCCGTCGCGTCGATCTCGTCGCGCAGCCACAGGCGCACGTCGGTGGCCACCTGGTCGTTGCGGCTGCGGCCGGTGTGCAGCCGCTTGCCGGCGTCGCCCACCAGCGTGGTCAAGCGGGCCTCGATGTTGAGGTGAACGTCTTCGAGGTCGAGTTTCCACTCGAAGGTGCCGCCCTGGATCTCGCTGTGGATCTGGGCCATGCCGCGCTGGATGTCGGCCAGATCCTGCGGGCCGATGATGCCCTGCGCGGCCAGCATGTCGGCGTGCGCCAGGCTGCCTGCGATGTCGGCGCGCCAGAGTCGCTTGTCGAAGGTGACGCTGGAGGTGTAACGCTTGACCAGCTCGCTCATCGGTTCGGAGAACAGGGCGGACCAGGCTTGCGACTTCTTGTCGAGTTGATCGAGGTGGTCGAGTGAAGGGGTGCTCATCGGGGGCGGCTCAGGGAAGGGGACAATCGAGGAATCTGCCCGGATTGTAGAGAGCGACCCTGACTGCGCCCACCGAACCTGTTCCGTCCGACCCCACCGTGCTGCCCGACGATGTCTGTCAGGCCGGGGTGGTGCTGCGCACGCTGCTGTTCGTGCATGGCGTGGCCGCGCTGGGACTGGGGTTCCAGGTGGACTCGCTGCGCCAGTGGCTGGTGGAGGTGTCGGTGGTGGTGGCCGCGGTGCTGCCGGCGACGCTGGTGTGGCTGCTGGCGGCGTGTGCGCTGGGCCGGTCGGCGCGGCGTGGGGTGCCGCTGGCGGTGCAGTGGGGGGTGATGTGCGGGCTGGGCGCGGTCTGCGGGGCGATGGCTTGGGTGCTGCTGGTCGTGCTCGGGCAGATCAGGGATGGGCTGCCTGGCACCATCGCCACGGTGGGCAGCGGCACCGCGCTCGCCGCCGCGGTGTTCCATTGGCTGCGCCAACGCACCCGGCTGCGGTTGCCTGCCGGCACGCAGGCGCGGCTGGCCGAGCTGCAGTCGCGCATCCGGCCGCATTTCCTGTTCAACGCGCTCAACAGCGCCATCGCCCTGGTGCGGGTCGATCCGGCGCAGGCGGAGGCCGTGCTCGAAGACCTCTCGGAGCTGTTCCGCGCCGCGCTGGTCGGCTCGGGCGAGCGGGTCACGCTGGGCGACGAGGTGGAGCTGGCGCAGCGGTATCTGGCCATCGAGCAGGTGCGCTTCGGCGACCGGCTGAAGGTGCGCTGGAAGATCGATCCGCTGGTGGCGAACGCGCGCGTGCCGTCGTTGCTGCTGCAGCCGCTGGTGGAGAACGCGGTGAAACACGGGGTGGAGCCGTCGCCGAATGGCGGCGACATCCGCATCCGCGCCCAGGCCCACCACGGGCAGGCGCTCATCACCATCACCAACACCGTGCCCGAAGGCCGACCGCGCAAGGGCCACGGCATGGCACTGCACAACGTGCGCGACCGGCTGGCGTTGCTGCACGATCTGGAGATGCGCTTCGAGGCGGGTCCGATCGAGGGCGGGCGGTTCCGGGTGCGGCTGCTGATTCCACTGGTCAAGGAGGCACGCACATGGACGTGGACATGAACAGGGACATGAACCTGAGGCTCGGGCCGTGAGCATGCTGCGCGTCCTGCTGGTCGATGACGAGGCGCTGTCGCGGCTGCGGCTGCGCACACTGCTGGCCGATTGCGTCGATCCGGCGTGCGTGGTGGTGGGCGAGGCAGCGTCGGCCCCCGCGGCGCTGCACTGGCTGACACTGCACCGCGCGGATGTCGTGCTGCTGGACATCCACATGCCCGGCATGGATGGGCTGCAGCTCGCCGAGCGCCTGCGCGGCTTGCCGGGCGCGCCAGCGGTCATCTTCGTCACGGCGCATTCCGAGCACGCGCTGGCGGCGTTCGAGGTCGAGGCGGTGGACTACCTGACCAAGCCGGTGCGGCGCTTGCGGCTGCAGGCGGCGTTGTTGCGGGTGGCGCAGCGGCTGCAGGGCTTTGCGGCCACCGCGCCCGCGCCGCTGGAGGCCCTGCCAGCCACGCCGGTGATCGTGGTGCATGAGCGCGGCGAGGTGCTGCGGGTGCCGCTGGCCGAGGTGCTGTATCTGAAGGCAGAGCAGAAGTACGTGACCTTGCGCACTGCGCGACGTGCCCTGCTGCTTGATGAGCCGCTGGCGGAGCTGGAGGAGCGGCTCGGCGAACGGTTCCTGCGCATCCACCGCAACGCGCTGGTGGCGCGCCACGCGGTGGTGGCGCTGGAGCGCCGCGACGGGGACGACGCGGCGGAGGGCTGGGTGGTGCGGATCGCGCCGACGGACGAGTGGCTGGCGGTGTCGCGCCGCCAGCTCGTCGCGGTGCGCGACATGCTGGTGGCGGAAGGGCTGTGAACCCTGGGGCCAGACCGGTGGGTCAGCGTTCGACCGCGCCGAGGTCGATCTTGCTGCCCTTGACGGTGCGTACCACCGGCGTGAAGCTGCTGCCGAGCTGGTAGCCCACGGGATACGCGGCGGCGCCGGCCGGTGCGGCTTGGCCAGCATCGAGCGAGGCGCTGCCCGCCAGCGGCATGAAGGTCGCCGCATCGAACGGGAGCGTCGCCCCGGTGAGCTGGCTGGCCGCGCCCTTGATCTGGCCCTTGAGCGTCTTCCACTGCGTGGTGTCGGTCCAGCCGGTGCGGATCCAGTTGACGCCCAGGTTCAGGATGCCGTCCGGGGTGTAGGTCGTGGCCAGCGAGTCGTTTTCGGCCTGGCGCATGTTCAGCTCCGTCACCGTCGGGTCGAACCAGAAGACGTTGTTCCAGGCTTCCACCGTCTCCTGCGTGGTGCTGATCTGGAAGATGCGCGCGCCGCTGCCGGTGCCGTGGAGGGTGTTGTGGAAGAAGTACAGCGTGCCCTTGCGGAACAGCGACTCGCCCCAGTTGGCCCCTGCAGGGGCGCCGAAGTGGTCGCCGCCGTAGTGGATGAAGCTGCCCTCGTCGCCGTTCTTGCGGATCTGGTTGCCGTAGACGTAGGTGCTGCGGTAGGCCGGGGTGGCCAGCGCGGTCAGGGGGAAGTCCTCGGCTTCGACGAGGTCGATGGCGTGGGCACCGGCTTCGATGCGGTTGTAGCGGACCACGGTGCCCGCCGAGCGGTCCTTGATCGAGTTGCCCAGCGCCCCGGTGCGCAGTGGCCCGTAGCGGTTGAACTCGATCAGCAGGCCCACGCTCTGCGTGTAGGTGGTGTGCATGTGGTCGTCGCCCGCGATGCCGTGGCCCCAGAGGTAGTTGCCGGCGATGCGGATGTTGCGGGTCTGTCCGAAGGGGCCGTCGTCGTTGGACTTGCTGAAGATGCCCATCTGGCAGTCGCTGATCTCGTTGTCGGCGATCAGGATGTTCTGGCCCCGGTCGATCCAGATGCACGCACCGAAGGGGTCGTAGGGCTTGGTGGCGCCAGCGGCGTTCTTGAAGCTGTAGCTGGGGTGGCCGGCGCGGATGTTCAGGCCGTCGATCGAAATCCAGCTCGGGAAGTCGGTGTAGGTGCCGCCGGCGTTGGCCTTGATGGCGATGACGGTGCGGTTCTGGTGGATGTCGCGGGTCTCGGTGGTGTTGCCATAGGCATTGCCGAGGGCGGCGCGGGTGGTCGCACCGTTGCCGTCGATGATGGGCCGCTCGTTGTTCGGGCCGCGCACGCCGCAGATGCGAACGGGTGCGGCTTCAGTGCCCGCGGCTGCCACCATGAACTTGCCCTTGTAGGGCGTGGCCGTGTAGAAAATCCGCACGGTGTCCCCCGCCTTCAGAGCTTCCCAGGGCACGGCGTCGAGGCTGGTGTAGGACTTGCCGGGGCCGACCTGGTAGTCGGTGCCTTTGCCGGAGGCGACGCAGGCGGCCAGCGCCAGGCCGTCGGTGGACACTGGGCTGGGGCTGGGGCTGGGGCTGGGGCTGGGGCTGGGGCTGGGGCTGGGGCTGGGGCTGGGGCTGGGGCTGGGGCTGGGGCTGGGGCTGGGGCTGGGGCTGGCGACAGGACTCGCCACCGGGCTGGCGACTGGGCTGGTCACAGGACTGGCTACCGGGCTGGCCACGGGACTGACTGCCGGGCTGGGAATGGGGGCGGCTACCGGAGCGGGTGTGGCGCTGACGCTGAACACCGAGGTGCCCGATTCCCCACCACCGCAGGCCGTGAGTCCGCTGCCGAGTGCCAGGCAAGCTGCTGTCCACAAGGTGCGCAAATGCACTGTTCTGGTCTGGTCCATCGTGTCCTTCTTCGTGTTGCTGCAGGGATGGCAACGAAGATAGGGCGGTGGTCAGACGGCATCGGTAAGCATTTTTCTTTACTGTAACGGCCATGTAGGCGCAAGAAAAATTCGCATTCGGCGGCGTTTTTGTAATTTTTCCACTTATTGGGGCTGTTTCACGCCAGTGAGAAAATGGATGTTTTCCACCCGAGCGTGCGCTGTTTCACGCAGATCCCCACGGATGTGGCGCAGGCAGCAAACAGCCGTCACAAGGCGTAGCGGGCGATC
>NZ_JAAFKF010000078.1 GCF_013299175.1 Sphaerotilus sp. | reverse complement strand
GCCACAGCCACAGCCACCGCCATGACGACTCTCTCCACGCCTCTGGTCCGCGCCGATGATCTGCTCGCCCGCCTGGGCACGGTCTGCGTGCTCGATGCCCGTTTCGACTTGACCCGACCGGACGCCGGCACCGAGGCATTCCTCGCTGGCCACATCCCCGGCGCGCAGCACGTCCACCTCGACCGCGACCTGAGCGCCAAGGGCGAGGTGCCGGCCCTGTGCGGCGGGCGCCATCCGCTGCCGACGCGCGAACACTTCGCCGCCACGGTGGCCCGGCTGGGCATCACGTCGGCGACACCCGTGGTCGTGGTCGATGCGCAAGGCGGCATGTTCGCGGCCCGCGTCTGGTGGATGCTGCGCTGGCTCGGCCACGAGGTGGTGGCGGTGCTCGATGGCGGCATGGCAGCCTGGGCGGCGGCGGGTGGGGCGCTGGAGAGCGGTGCGGCGTTGGCGCCCGTTCCGGTGGCGGCGTATCCGCTGTCGGCCGAACCGGGCCGGGTGGTGGTGGACGCCGACACGCTGCAGGCACAACTCGGCCGCGTCACCCTGATCGACGCCCGTGCCCCGGAGCGTTACCGCGGCGATGTCGAGCCGCTGGACCCCGTCGCCGGCCACATTCCCGGTGCGCTGAACCGACCGTTCCATGCCAACCTCGCCGCGGACGGCCGATTCCAGTCGCCCGAGACCTTGCGGGCGGCGTTCGCGCCGCTGCTGGGATCGGGGGCAGCGGGCGAGGTGGTCCACCAGTGCGGCTCCGGCGTCACGGCCTGCCACAACCTGCTGGCGATGGAGGTGGCCGGGCTGTCGGCCGGGGCGCTGTACGCCGGATCGTGGAGCGAGTGGTGCCGCGACGGGCGGCGTCCGGTGGCGCGGGGCTGAACCCGCGGCGGTGGACGGGCCGCGTCTTTCTTGATGTGCATCAAGTCGGGGTCGCGGCAGGCGCGCACCATGGAACCGTCTTCAGGTCTTCAGGAGGTACACCATGTACACATGCATTCTGGTTCCTACCGATGGGTCCGACATCACCGCCAAGGCCGTGGACAGCGCCATCACGCTGGCCAAGACCTTCGGCGCCAAGCTCGTGACGCTGGCCGTCAAGGAGCCGTTCCCGTACAGCGCCATCTCCGAGATGCAGCCCATCCCGCCGCAGGAGTTCTTCGACGCGCAGGACCGCATCGCCAGCAAGCACATCGAGCGGGTGAAGACGCTGTGCGCCGCCAGCGGCGTGGCCTGCACGGCGGCGACGGTGGAAGCGGTCCACCCCTGGGAGGCCGTGATCGACTTCGGCAAGGCGCAGGGCGCGGACCTGATCGTGATGGCCTCGCACGGCCGCCGCGGCATGGCGGCGCTGTTGCTGGGCAGCGAGACGCAGAAGGTGTTGACGCACAGCACCGTGCCGGTGCTGGTGGTGCGTTAGTCGTCGTCGCCACCGCCGAGCATGCCGCCCAGCAGGCTGCCCCCCAGCAGCCCGCCCCCGAGCACCGAGCCTTCTTCGCGCGAGCCGCCGTTCTGCGGCGCCGCGGCGAAGATCCGGCTGGCCAGGCGCGAGAACGGCAGGCTCTGCATCCACACCGTGCCCGGGCCGGTGACCTTGGCGAAGAACAGCCCTTCGCCGCCGAACAGCGCGGTCTTGATCTTGCCGACGTACTGGATCTCGAAGTTGACGCTCGGCGTCAGCGCGACGATGCAGCCGGTGTCGATCAGCAGGGTTTCACCGGCCCGCAACTCGCGCCGCAGGATGCTGCCGCCCGCGTGGACGAAGGCCATGCCGTCGCCTTCGAGCCGCTGCATGATGAAGCCCTCGCCGCCGAAGAAACCGACCGAGAGCTTCTGCTGGAAGTGGATGCCCAGCGAGACGCCGCGTGCCGCGCAGAGGAACGCATCCTTCTGGCAGATCAGCGTGCCGCCCAACTGGCGCAGGTCCATCGGCAGGATCTTGCCGGGGTAGGGCGCGGCAAACGCCACGCGCTGCTTGCCGCCGGTCTGGTTGGTGTATACGGTGGTGAACAGCGATTCGCCGGTGATCAGGCGCTTGCCGGCACCGAGCAGCTTGCCCATGAAACCGCCGCTGGCCTGCTTGCCGCCATCGCCGAAGACGGTGTCCATGGCGATGCCGGCTTCCATGAACATCATGCTGCCGGCTTCGCCGACCGCGGCCTCGCCGGGATCGAGTTCGATCTCGACGAACTGCATCTCGGCGCCCTTGATCTCGTAGTCGATGGCGTCCATGGTGGTCGGGGTGCTGGACCGCACCGTGGCCGCGGGGCTGGGACTCGAACCGGAGAAAGAATCGAAGAGGGACATGGTGGTGTGGCCTCGTGCAGTGGGATCGCGTGGGGAAATCGTGTGGGGAACATGGGGCGGTTTCAGCGCAGCAGCGGCGCCCGCAGCCGCTGGAAATCGGAGGGTGCCACGTATTGCAGCACTGGCTTGGTGCGTCCCTGCGGATCCAGCGCGACCACCACGCCTTGCTCGGGGTAGAGCAGGTGGACGGTGCCGTCCTGCGTGGTGCGGCGCTCTGTGGCCGGCCCGAAACGCGCGACCGCGGTGGACGCGTCGAAGCGCGCCGCCGGCAGGAACACCAACCCGGCGATCGGCGCAGCCAGGGCGGCGGTGTGGTCCGAGGGCGAGAGCGTCAGGCGCCAGGTGCCGCTGGGCTGCGGCGCGCGGGCCGTGGCGCGGTCGGCCCAGCCCTGCAGCGTGGCGGGTGCTGCAGTGCCGCTGAGCACCAGCTTGCCCTGCACGAACCCGGCATCCACCCGCTCCAGATACCCTTCCAGCGCCAGAACCCCTTGTGCATCGCGCACGAGGGCGAGCTGCAGCGGTTCCTCGGGCCATTGGTGGGCGGCCTGCTGCAGCGTGCCATGGCCGAGGTCGAGTCCGAAGACCCGGCTGCTGCCATCCGGGCGGCGCTCGATCTGCCAGGGCAGGCCCGCGGTCGGTGCAGTGGCCGTCGCGGCCGGGACAGCGCCGCCGCGCAAGGTCTGCAAGAGCCATGGGGTGACCAGCGCCGCCACGAGGAACACCAGCGTGCCGCACAGCAGCAGCGCGACCATGCGGCCTGTGCTGCGCCGCGTGGCGGCATCACTGGAAGGCATGGCCCGTGGCCCGCAGGCAGTTGGCGGAGAACATGGTGCCAAGCATACCCGCCGGTTGTGGCGCAGGGGATCGGCGCGGGCCGGCCTTACTTCCAGTTCGCCGCGATCAACGGGTTCAGCACGCTCTGGTAAGCCGCCGACAGCGTGGTCTGGCCGACGGCCGGGGGTGCGAACGCGGCCATCGCGTTGACCAGCCGGTCCACCTGGGTGTCCAGCAGCAGCTTGCCATCGGTGGTCCTGAACTGCTCGATGTGGTTGGCCTGGCCGGCGTACCAGTTGACCACCGTCACCTTGTCGGTGGTACCGATGATGCTCGCCTCCAGGTCGCTGCCCGACTTGCGCCACCAGACCTGTTCGCGGCTGATACCGGCGAGGAACTGCAGCGTGTCCACGTTGGCGGCCGAGTAGTCGGCGTCGTAGAGTCTGTCGCTGCCGTCACCGCGGCCGAACTGGTAGGTGTCGTTGCCGGTCCCCCCGGTCAGGGCGTCATCGCCGCCCCAGCCCATGAGGGTGTCGTTGCCCGCGCCCCCGACGATGGTGTCGGCGAGGTAGCTGCCGGCGATGGAGTCGTTGCCCGCGGTGCCGGCAAAGACGGTGGCCTTGAGGGTGTCGATGGTCCAGGTGGTGCCGTTGGCGAAGCGGACTTGCTGGATGGCGGTCATGGCACCACCGATGGCATTGCCGCTGACGCCGGCGAGCGAGTTGTAGAAACCGGCGATGGTGACGCGGTCGGTGGTGCGGCGCAGGGAGAGCACGAGGCTGCTGCCGCTGACGGAGACGTCGATGTCGGTCGGGGCGATGCCCGGGCCGAACTGGAGCACGTCGTTGTAGAGGGCCATCGGGCTGTTCATGGCCAGCAGATCCTGGCCATCGCCGCGGTTGAAGAGGAACAGATCGTCGCCGGTGCCACCGGACAGCGTGTCGTTGCCGAGGCCGCCGATCAGCGTGTCATTGCCGCCGTTGCCAGCGAGCACATTGGCGCTGTCGTTGCCGGTGAGGACGTTGGCCGTGGGACCGCCGTTGCCGTTGATGGCCGTGCCGGTGAGGGTGAGGTTCTCGAAGAAGCCGCGGAGGCTGTAGTCGATGCTGCTGCGCACGGTGTCGGTGCCGTCGTTGGCCAGTTCAGCGACCACGTCACCGACAGAATCGACCACGTAGGTGTCATTGCCGGATCCACCGGCCATGGTGTCGTCGCCGGTGCCACCGTCGAGCCAGTCGTTGCCGCCGTAGCCCAGCAGGATGTCATGGCCTGCGCCGCCGGAGAGGGTGTCAGCCATCCAGGTGCCGACGATGGAGTCGCTGCCCGTGGTGCCGGCAAAGACGATGGTCTTGAGGTCGTCGGGGGTCCAAGAGGAGCCGTTCGCGAACTGGACGAGCTGCACGCCGCTCATCCGCCCGCCGATGTTGCGGCCCTCGGGCGTGCTGGGGCCGGTGTTGTAGAAGCGGTCGATGGTGACGGAGTCGGTGGTGCCGCGGATGGACAGGACCAGCGACAGGTCCGAAACGCGCACGTCGATGTCGGATTTGGTGATGGAGCCGGTGAACTGCAGCGTGGTGGTGCCCATGGACGTGTCGGTGTGGCCGACGATGGTGTCCTGGCCGTCGCCGCGGGCGAAGTAGGCGGTCATGCGGGCCATGCCGCCGGAGGAGAGGATGTCGTTGCCGGTGCCGCCGTAGAAGGACAAGGTGCCTTCGTCGCCGCGCAGGAAGTCGTTGCCGGCGCCGCCGTAGAGGGTGTCGCTGCCGAGGATGCCGTTGAGGGAGTCGTCGCCGTCGCCCCCCAGGAGCATGTCGGCGCCGTTGTAGCTGCCGGTGAGGGTGTCGTTGCCGGCGCCCCCGTCGAGCCAGTTGTTGCCCGTGCCACCGTCGAGGCTGTCATTGCCGCCATAGCCCATGAGGGTGTCGTTGCCCGCGCCCCCGACGATGGTGTCGGCGAGGTAGCTGCCGGCGATGGAGTCGTTGCCCGCGGTGCCGGCAAAGACGGTGGCCTTGAGGGTGTCGGTGGTCCAGGTGGTGCCGTTGGCGAAGCGGACTTGCTGGACGGCGGTGGGGGCGCCACCGATGGCGGCGCCGCTGACACCGGGGAGCGAGTTGTAAAAACCGGCGATGGTGACGCGGTCGGTGGTGCCGCGGATGGACAGCACGAGGCTGCTACCGCTGACGGTCACGTCGATGTCGGCGGGAGCGATGCCAGCGCCAAACTGGAGCACGTCGTTGTAGACGGTCAGGCCACTGTTGAGTGCCAGCAGATCCTGGCCGTCCCCACGGTTGAAGAGGAACAGGTCGTTGCCGTTGCCACCGACCAGCGTGTCGTTGCCTTGCAGACCGTAGAACGTGTCGTCTCCGTCCAGACCGAACAGGGTGTCGTCGGTGGTCGTGCCGATGAGTGTGTCCCGGCCTGCGGTGCCGTTGCGTGTGATGCCCATGGTTCCCCCCTGAAGGTTGGTGAATTCAGACGGGATTTTTGCGTTTTAGGGCGTGTCAGTCTGTTGAGGGGATGAAAATTGCCCCCCTTGTTCAGGGGGTGGGGCAGGCAGGAGGCCGTTCAGTCCTCGAAGTCGATGCACCCGTCCACGCTGGCCTTCAGCGAGGCATAGAACGCACCCGAGAAAATCATCGCGCCGGGCAGCACCAGCAGCATCGCCGCCTGCCCCAGCCCGAGTGCCGCCAGCAACCCGGCCAGCAGCAGCGACAGCACCAGGTCGGCCAGCACCCAGCACACGCCATACACGACGAAGGCGCCCAGGTTGAGCCAGCTCGCATAGGCGCTGACAAACAGGGCTTTGACCAGCCCTGTGCCACCGCGCACGAGGATGACCGGCGCGTGCCAGATCGCCAGCACCAGCGGCAGCAGCAGCACCGCGCGCAGCACCATGCCTTGCTGCAACGCCCCGATGGCGTCGAGCGTGGCCTCTGCGGTGGTGTCGCTGTCCCGCATGACGTTCCAGGCGTCGGCCATGCCCGGATCGAGTGCGTCGGCCAGCAGCAGCAGCAGGAACGACCCCACCGCGTTCAGCCCACCCAGTTGCAGCAGTACCGGACGGGCCGGCGAGCGCAGCGGACCGATCAGGTGGGTGACGAGCGGGCGCTGGCCGGCCTGCACGGCGGCGGTGGCGTCCACCCAGCCCGCCGACAGCGCCGGCAGCAGCATGGCCACCAGCACCGGCCCGATCCAGGGCAGCCCCAGCAGCAGTGCCATGCCGAAGACCATCAGGCCGAAGAGACTGGCCAGCCCCAGCGTCTGCTGGCGTGCCAACTGGACGCCGGTGAGCATCCACTGCAGGCCGTCTCGGGGGGTGGCGACGCGGAGTTTCATGGTGTCTTCATTCGGTTGGGTGTCCGCGTCAGCGCATCCAGTGCCAGGGATTGGCGACCCGCTCGCGCAGCACGCGCTCGAAGTGGGTCGGGTCGTGCGGCTTGAGCATGCTGGCTTCGCGCGGCAGGTGGAAGTCCCACAGGCGCGAGGTCCAGAAGCGCAGCGCCCCGGCGCGCAGCATCGCGGGCAGCAGGCGCAGCTCGCCGGCGCTCATGGGGCATTCGGTGTCATAGGCAGCGACCATCGCGCTGGCGCGCTGTTCGTCGAGGCGGCCGGTGTCGAGGTCGATGCACCAGTCGTTCAGGCACACCGCCAGATCGAACAGCCATGCATCGACGCCCGCGAAGTAGAAGTCGAAGAAGCCGGTGAGTTTTTCGTGCCCCGGCAGGCCGTCGAACATGACGTTGTCGCGGAACAGGTCGGCGTGGACCGGGCCGCGGGGCAGCGCCAGATAGGCGGGCGTCTCGGCGAGATGCTGCTGGAAGGCGAGTTCGTCCTCGATCAGGCGGCGGGCGTCCGCGTCCATGTGGGGGACGACCACCGGCACCGTCTCGGCCCACCACGGCAGCCCGCGCAGGTTGGGCTGGTGTCGGGGGTAGTCGCGGCCGGCCAGGTGCATGCGGGCCAGCATCTGCCCGACCTGCTGGCAGTGCCAGATCGACGGCGCGAGCTGGTGGCCGCCGGAGAGCTTGTTGACCAGCGCCGCCGGCTTGCCGCAGACGGTGTGCAGGATCTCGCCCGCCGCGTCCGCCTGCGGGTCCGGCACGGGAATGCCGGCGGCGGCCAGGTGCTGCATCAGGTGCAGGTAGAACGGCAATTGCTCGAACGTCAACCGCTCGAACAGCGTCAGCACCCATTGCTGGTCGCGGTCGGTGGTGACGAAGTAATTGGTGTTCTCGATGCCGGAGGCAATGCCACGCAGCGCGGTGACCGTTCCCAGACCCAGACGTTCGACGAGCGCGTTGGCGGCGTCGAGGGACACTTCAGTGAAAACAGCCATCGGCAAACGGGGAAGAAGGGAAGAGGAAAGGAGGATGCAGGCGGAGCGGCGTGACGCGCTTGGCATTGTAGGTGGCGCGCTCGGGGCGATCGCCGACAATCCCGCCATGAACACGCCCGCCGCTGCCGATGTCTCTCCCGCCCCCGCACACCGCCCCACAGTGCTGCTGGTGGACGGTTCGAGCTACCTCTACCGCGCCTTTCACGCGATGCCCGACCTGCGCAACGCCGAAGGTGCGCCGACCGGGGCGATCTACGGGCTGATCAACATGCTGCGCCGCCTGCGCGAGCAGATCCCGTCCGAACACGCGGTCTGTGTCTTCGACGCGAAGGGTCCGACCTTCCGCAACGCGTGGTATGACCAGTACAAGGCCCACCGCCCGCCGATGCCCGATGACCTGCGGCTGCAGATCGAGCCGATCCACGAGGTCGTGCGGCTGATGGGCTGGCCGGTGCTGGAGGTGCCGGGCATCGAGGCGGACGACGCGATCGGGACGCTGTGCAAGGTGGCGGTCGAGCGGGGGCACCGCGTGGTCGTCTCGACGGGTGACAAGGACCTGGCGCAACTCGTCAACGAACACGTCACGCTCATCAACACGATGACCAACGAGACGCTGGACATCCCCGGCGTGGTGGCCAAGTTCGGCGTGCCGCCCGAGCGGATCATCGACTACCTGACGCTGGTCGGCGACGCGGTGGACAACGTGCCCGGCGTCGAGAAGGTCGGCCCGAAGACGGCGGTGAAGTGGCTGGCCGAACACGACTCGCTGGAGGGCGTGATGGCCGCGTCGGCGTCGATCAAGGGTGTCGCGGGGGAGAACTTGCGCAAGGCGCTGGACTGGCTGCCGATGGGGCGCAAGCTGATCACCGTGAAGCTCGACTGCGACCTCGCGCCGCACATCGCCGACTGGCCGGTGATGGACACGCTGGCGCTGCGCCCGCTCGACAAGCCGGGGCTGCTGGACTTCTACGTGCGTTACGGCTTCAAGAGCTGGCGCTTCGAGCTGGAGAAGGAGTTGCTGGCGGTGGCGAACGCGGCCCTGCAGGCGGCTGCCCAGGCCAACGCACCGAAGCCGATCGGGCACATGGACGACCTGTTCGCCGAATCGCCGGGCGACACCGAGACGGCCGACAGCGGCGCACCGGTCGGTGTTGACGCAGGCCGCTACGACACCGTGCTGACCCGCGAGGCGCTGGACGGCTGGCTCGCGACGATCCGTGGTGCCGAACTGGTGGCGCTCGACACCGAGACCGATTCGCTCGACCCGATGCGCGCCCGCATCATCGGCCTGAGCTTCGCCGTGCGGGCGGAAGAGGCGTGCTACCTCCCGTTGGCGCACGACTACGCGGGCGCGCCGGCGCAGTTGCCGCTGGACGAGGTGCTGGCGCTGCTGAAGCCGTGGCTCGAAGACGCGGGCGCCGCCAAGCTCGGCCAGAACATCAAGTACGACACCCACGTCTTCGCCAACCACGGCATCACGGTGCGCGGTTACCGGCACGACACGATGCTCGAAAGCTATGTGCTCGAAGCCCACAAGCCGCACGGGCTGGAGAGCCTCGCCCAGCGCCACCTCGGCCGCAGCGGGCTGAGCTACGAGGATCTCTGCGGCAAGGGCGCGCACCAGATCCCGTTCAGCCAGGTCGATGTGGAACGTGCGTCCCGCTACTCCGGCGAGGACAGCGAGATGACGATGCAGGTCCACCAGACGCTGTGGCCCGACCTGACCGCGCCCGACCACGCCGGGATGCGCCACGTCTACGAACAGATCGAGATGCCGACCGCCGCCGTGCTGGTGCGCATCGAGCGGCACGGCGTGCTGATCGACTCGGCGGTGCTGGCGCGCCAGAGCCAGGAACTCTCCGAGCGCCTCGTCGTGCTCGAAGCGAAGGCGCATGAACTGGCGGGGCAGCCCTTCAACCTCGGCAGCCCGAAGCAGCTCGGCGAGATCCTGTTCGTCAAGCAGGGGCTGCCGGTGAAGAAAAAGACGGCTTCTGGAGCGCCGAGCACGGATGAAGAAGTGCTGCAGGAACTCGCCGCCGACTACCCGCTGCCGGCCTGCCTGCTCGAATACCGCGGCCTCGCCAAGCTCAAGAGCACCTACACCGACAAGCTGCCGTTGATGGTCAACGCGGTCACGGGCCGCATCCACACCAACTACGCGCAGGCGGTGGCCGTGACCGGGCGGCTGGCGAGCAACGAGCCGAACCTGCAGAACATCCCCATCCGCACCGCCGAGGGCCGCCGTGTCCGCGAAGCCTTCATCGCGCCACCCGGCCATCGGCTGGTGAGCGCCGACTACTCGCAGATCGAGCTGCGCATCATGGCGCACCTGTCGGACGACCCGGCGCTGCTGCGGGCCTTCGCCGAGGGGCATGACGTGCATCGGGCGACGGCGAGCGAGGTGTTCGGCGTGCCGCTGGCAGAGGTCAGCAGCGAGCAGCGCCGCTATGCCAAGACCATCAACTTCGGGCTGATCTACGGCATGGGTGCCTTCGGGCTGGCGCAGAGCCTGGGGATCGAGGTCAAGGCGGCGCGGGACTACATCGACCGCTACTTCGCCCGCTACCCCGGCGTGAAACGCTACATGGACGAGACGCGGGTGCTGGCCGGTGCGCAAGGCTACGTCGAGACGCTGTTCGGCCGGCGCATCACCCTGATCGACATCCAGGGTGGCAGTGGCCCGCGCAAGGCGGCGGCGGAACGCCAGGCGATCAACGCGCCGATGCAGGGCACGGCGTCCGACCTGATCAAGCTGGCGATGATCGCCGTGCAGGCCGCGCTGGACGCCGAGGGCCGCGCCACCCGCATGGTGATGCAGGTCCACGACGAGCTGGTGCTGGAGGTGCCCGAGGCGGAACTCGACTGGGCGCGCGAGGCGATTCCGCGGCTGATGGCAGGGGTGGCGCAGCTCAAGGTGCCGTTGCTGGCCGAGGTCGGTGTGGGCCTCAACTGGGACGAGGCGCACTGAGCGCACTGAGCGTGTTGCGCAGGCGCCGCAGCAGGCGCTGCCAGAGGGTGTTCTTGGCGGCCAGGAAGGTGCGGACGCGGGCCAGCGCGTGGGCGTCCACATGGCTGGCATCGGGCAGCCGGGTCAGCGGCTGGTGCGGCAGGACACCCGGCTTGTCGTAGGGCGAGCCACCGACGCCGCAATGCACGCCCGTGCCGTCGAAGCCTTCGTTGCGCACGAGGCTCTGGCGCGGGTAGAGCGCCATGCCGCCTTGCATGAACATGCTCAGGTACCAGCGGATGAACCAGGAATCGGCCCGTCCGGCGCGCTGGCGTTTCAGGATCGAGAAGAACGGGAATGCGCCATCGACATCGAACTGGCGGCGCAGGCCCGGCTGTTCGACCAGTGTCTGGAAATCGCGCATCGTCGGATCGAAGTGCTGCCAGGCACGGTTCCATGTCGCCCAGCCCCACGAGGACGCCATCGGCAGGAACACGGCGTCGTGCGGGCTGCCGGCGTCCACCGGGTACATGTGGCCGGAGATCTGCATGACGCTGTCATCGTCGGCGTAGTGGTGCAGAGAGCGGTTCATGAACGCCAGGAAGGTCGGAGCCAGCACCAGATCGTCCTCGACCACCACCACGCGGCCGTGCTGCTGCACCACCTGCGTCACGCCCGCGATCACCGATTCGGCCAACCCGTGGTTGGTCCGGGCTTCGATCAGCACCTTGTGGGGGTGTGGCAGCTCCCGCGCGATGCGCCGGACTTGTTCGACCGCCGCGGCATCGGCGGCGTTTTTCGGGCCATCGCAGAACAGGTAGAGCGGGCTGTCGAGGAACTCCGGATTCGTTGCCAGCGATTCCAGGCAGCGCAGCGTGTGCTGGGGCCGCTTGTACAGGAACAGTGCGATCGGGGCGGCCGAGGCCGGTGCGCCAACAGCCGCCGCGCGTGGTGCGCGTGGACGAGGTTCCGCTGCCGGGGGGGAGAAATCAGGGGGCAGAGGCATCCAGTTGCTCGGCGTCGTCGGGGTTCGGAGCAGGGGCCTCGGCGACGGATAGGGCGAAAACAGCAAGGTGGCCATAGGGGTGCAGCAATGGAATTCGAGCGGGTTTGCTGCACTCTATCGAGGCGAGGGGGGTTCCAATAGGGGCTAACCCAGTGGACAACACCTTGATCAGGGGATGGAAACTGCCTGGATTGTGGCTTGCCGTGAAATCTCGCCTGTATCGGTGGGTGCGCCCGGAGAGAGGTCCGTGGGTCTGGCGCTGGTTCTCGCCGATGGCGCGCGGCTGCGTTGCCTCATTGCGACGCTGCATCAGCAAGCCTGCAGCAATACATTCAAAGAATGCGCTAACGTCCCCCTGGTACCGGGGACACAGGGCAGTGGCTTGGCGGGTATCACGTCAGAATTTTCATTTCGGGTGCAAGGGTACCTGGTCACCTCTCTGTCGGCAGTCACCATGGCAGTTCAATCTCTCTCGATCAAGTTCTCCGGCTACTGGAGCGAATACAACCGCGGGCTGATGCCGCGGCGGGCGGGCGTGTTCTGCGTCTACCGTGCGCACTTCGACGACCAGTCGAAGACCACCACCATGCGCGAGCTGCTGCACATCGGCGCGGCGCCCAATGTCAATGAGTGTCTGGCCGACCATCCGCAGGCCGAACAGTGGCGTGCCAGCCTCGGGCCGACCGACAGCCTGTCCTTCAGCTACGGCTCGGTGGCGCTGCCCGACCTGGTGGCCTGCGAGACGGCGCTGGTGATGCAGCACCGACCCCGCTGCAACACGGCCGTGCCGGTGGTGTATCCCTTCGGCCGCGCCGTGCTGAAGCTGACCCACCGCACGCCACTGCTGCAAACCCGCTTCACGGTGGGGGCGGCAGTGCCGGGCGTGGTGGGCCGGCTGGGCGGGCCGCTGCTGCGCCGCGGGCTGGACTTCCTGCGCAGTCTCCAGCCGGGGTGAGACCTCTCTGCGTCCATGCTGGCGCCGGTGCCTCTGTGCATTGATTTACAGCTTTAAGACTGAAACGGCCCCATGCTCTTGCGCATGGAAGACTTTGCCCCCCGGTTGCGCAGCCAGTGGATCGGTCGGCCCTTCGGGGATGTGCGGTTCTGGGGCTTTGCCGTGGTGCGGCCCAATGACCAGAGTTTTGTCACTGTGTCGGTGCAGACAGAAGCCGATCGCTTGGACCTGACCCTGCTGCATGCAAGCCAGCAGGGCCTGCCACAGGTTCTGTCGATCTGGTCGCCCCGTGGCCTGCGGATCGAGCAGGACCAGGGCCTGGTGGTCGAACAAGCGGCGCGCGTCTCCTGGGGCGACTGTGACGCCTGGTCGGAGGACGGCATGTGCTACCGGCTTCGCACCCCGCGCGGCGAGGGCAGTTTTCCCATGCACATGGCCCCGGCCTTGCGGCTGGGATGCTGATCCACCGTTCTTGACGTCGAGGTTCCCGCATGGCTGTGCGACACACGGTTCACACTGTTTCCTGGGTGCTGCTGCCCGTGCTGGCCCTGCTCGGCGGGTGTGTCAGCCTCAGCAGTGGCTCCGACGACGAGCGCCTGCCCACGCAGCTCGCCGGCAAGGCCGAGGTACTGGTCTCGACCGATGCCGATTACCCCCGCGCCGTCATCACCTCCGCCGTGAAGGCTGCGGGGGATGGTGGTGTCGTCGAAGGCACCGTGATCCGCCTCAAGCAGGACGTGACCGTCTGGCGCCTGTGGAGCGGCCCGACCAAGAAGAACGCCAGCGGACTCACGAACCGCATCGGTGGCTGGTGGGCCTACGACGCACCGAAGGGCACGCAGGCGCAGTACCGCACGGCCTACGAGATCTGCAACGGCTGGAACGACCTGACCTGGGTGGCGAAATGCACGCTCAAGGCGGGCGCGGTCGTGGTGATCGGGCCGGGGCAGTCGGTGTCGGCGCAGACCTGCGGCGACGTGACCGGCGCCGAAACCTATCCGGCGAACCAGAAGGACTGGCAGACCTACGTGGACAAGCCGTGGGCTCGACCGACCGAGCTGGTCTGCCCGGCCGACACCGAGGACTACGAGGCGAATCCGGCGGACATCTCGAAGGCCAAGGCCGCTTCCTGACGCTTCAGGGCGGCGGGTCGGCGTGCAGCCGGTCGCGCCGCCACAGGTCCGGGAACCACCGGACCCACAGCCCCGCCACCACCAGCACGCCCACCCCGCCCAGCAGCACCGAGCCGACCGGCCCCAGCAGCGCGGCGGTGGCGCCCGATTCGAACTCGCCGAGCTGGTTGCTCGCGCCGATGAAGATCGAGTTCACGGCGCTGACCCGGCCGCGCATGGCGTCGGGCGTGCCGAGTTGGACCAGGGTCTGGCGAATCACGACGCTCACCATGTCGGCGCCACCCGAGGCCAGCAGTGCGACCAGCGACAGCCAGAACGAGGTGGACAGCGCGAACACCAGCAGGCACAGGCCGAACGCCGCGACGGCACCGATCAGCGTGCGCCCGACGCGGCGTTCCAGCGGTCGCCGTGCCAGCCAGACCGACACGAGCAGCGCCCCGGCCGCGGGCGCCGCCCGCAGCAGGCCCAAGCCCCACGGCCCCGTGTGCAGGATGTCCTTGGCGTACATCGGCAGCAGCGCATTCGCCCCGCCAAGCAGCACCGCGAACAGGTCCAGCGACATCGCGCCCAGCATCACCGGCTGCCCGCGCAGGAAGTTCACGCCGGCCAGCACGCTGCGCCAGCTCGCCGGCTCGCGCGGCGTGGCCGGTGCGGCGTAGCGGATGCCCGTGGTCAGTCCGCAGGCGAGCAGCAGGAAGCCCGTGCCGACCGCGTAGACCACGTCCGCCCCGGCCACATAGAGAAATCCGCCCAGCGCCGGCCCGCCGATGATCGCCACCTGCATCCCGCTGGAGCCGAGTGCCACCGCCTGCCCGAGCAGCGTCGGTGGCACCAGCAGCGCCGGCAATGCTTGGCTCGCCGGCATCTGGAACGCCTTGGCCACCCCGAACACGATCGACACCCCGAGGATCAGCGAGCGCGTCATCCCGCCCTCGTGGCTCGCCAGCGCCAGCACCACGGCCATCGCGGCCTGCAGCAGCGTCGCGGCCAGCATGATCCGGCCGCGGTGGTGGCGGTCGGCGACGTGGCCGGCGGGCAGCGTCAGCAGCAGCGCGGGCAGGAACTGCGCCAGCCCCACCAGCCCGAGATCCCAGGCGCTGCCGGTCAGGTCGTACATCTGCCAGCCCAGCGCCACCATCAGCATCTGCGCGGCGAGCTGCGCGCTGAGGCGGGTACACCAGAAGAAGACGTAGGCGCGGTGGCCCAGCAGCGCGGTCATGCCGGGCTGCCGGTCACGAGCGGAACAGGCGCGAGTACTGCGCCTCGTGCTGGGCGGAGAGGATGGCGAGCATCGGCGTGTGCGCCTGCCGCTGGCTGTCGGGCAGGGTCAGCGCATGTTCGACCTCGGCGGGGATGGCCTCGACCAGCGCGGCGAGGATGCGCTGGCCGGCGCTCTGGCCCAGCGGCACCGACTTGATCGCGGCCTGCACCATGTTTTCCGCCCAACCGAAAGCGTGGGCGAGCAGCGCCTCCCGCAGCGGCGCCCCGGTGCGCTCGACCGCCAGCGCAAACGCCACCGGCCACGTCGGCGCTGGCTTCAGCGCCAGGAGTTCAGCGATGCGCGTGTCCGGGAAGGCGAGTTCCGCGTCCTGCGTCGCCAGCCATGCGCCCAGCGAGCGGCCCATCTGCTCGGTCTGCTGGCGGAACTCGCTGCTCTCGCGGGTCAGGCGCACCCAGTCGTTGAGTTCCGTGACGCGCTCGCTGTCCCGCTGGCGCCAGGCGGCGTGGCCGCGGGCGACGACGGCCAGGTCGGCGCGGGCGAGTGCCAGGTGGAGCTGATCGACCAGCCAGCGCGACACGTCACCCTCACCACGGACCAGCCCGGCGTCGATCGCCGCTTCCAGCCCCTCGGAGTAGCTGAACCCGCCCACCGGCAGCGCGGGCGAGGCCAGCCACATCAATTGCAGCAGCGCCGACGGGGCCAGCGTCGGCGGTTTCGCACGGACCTTCGGCATCAGTGGTCGTGGCCGCAGCCGGGGCCGTGGACATGCGGCGTCTCGGCGGCGCGCACGGCGATGTTCAGCGGCTTGCCGCGCACAGGGGCCGCGACCGGAGCGGGGGCGTGGCCGTGGTCATGCGCGTGGTCATGCGCGTGACCATGGTCGTGCTCGCCATGTCCGTGGCGGTGTCCGCCCGCGGCATAGGCGCCACCTTCGGGTTCGAAAGCGGACTGTTCCTCGGTGACGGTCAGGTGCATGTTGCGCAGCATGTCGGCCAGTACATGATCAGGCTCGAACTTGAGGTGGTCGGGCTGCAGTTCGAGCTGCACATGCCGGTTGCCCAGGTGGTAGGCGGCGCGCACGAGGTCGAACGGCGTGCCGTGTTCGCTGCACGGGCGCACGACGAGCACCGGCTGCGGCGCCGCGAGGACGCGCACCATCGAGCCGTCTTCGGCCACCAGCACGTCGCCGCCACGCACCAGCGTGCCGCGTGGCAGGAAGACGCCGAGGTGGCGCCCGCTGCTGTCGGTGGCGTCGAAGCGGCTTTTCTGGCGCACGTCCCAGTCGAGTTCGACGGACGGGGCGCGCTTGAGCAGAACCTGTGCGAGGCCCTGGCCTTGGGGGAGGAGTTTGTTGACGGTCAGCATGGCGCCTATTGTGCGGCGGCGCGGGCGATCTGCTGGCGCACCCAGGCGATCACGGCCGCCGGGCCGGTGAACTCGTCGGCCGAGCGGGCAGCGATGGCGGGGAAGCGTTCGCGCCACATTTTTGACAGCGTGGTCCCCGGTCCCAGCTCCAGCACGCATTGCACGCCCCGCTCGGCCAGCGCCTCCATGCAGCGGTCCCATGGCACCGTCTGCGCCACTTGCCGGGCGAAGGCATCGCGCAGCGCAGCCGGCCGGCGCACGACCTCGCCCGTGGCGTTGCAGACCAGCGCGGTGGGGGGCGCGGTGAAGGGCCGGGTTTCGACCACGGCGGCGAGGGCGTGTACGGCCTCGGCCAGCATCGGCGTGTGCGAAGCGATCTGCACACCGAGCCGCGTGCAGGACACGCCACCCGCGACCAGCGCACGCTCGGCAGCGTCAAGGGCTGTCGCCGCGCCGCCGACGATGCAGCGTTGCGGCCCGAGCCGGATCGCCACCGCGAGGCCATGGCGCTGGAGCACAGGCGCCAGCGTGTCGCAGGCCAGGTCGCGCACGGCGAGCAGACCGCCGGCCGGGTGGTGCGCTGCGGCGTCGTTCATGGCTTGGGCGCGGGCCTGGGCGAGGTCCATCGCCGTGTCGGCGTCGAACACGCCCGCGATGCTGAACGCTGCGACTTCGCCGACGCTGTAGCCCGCCACGGCGATCGGTGCCGGCAACTGCGCCCGAAGCCGCGCCCACAGCGCCAGCGCGAGACCCGTGATCAGCGGCTGCGCCACCCCGTTGCGCGTGGTCCAGGCGGGATCGGCCAGCCGCGTGCGCCAGTCCGCGCCCAGCGTGGCGGTGAGCCGGTCGAGCGTCGGGTCAGGGGCTGTGTCCTGCAGCAACCACGGCAGCATCGCCGGGTGCTGCGTCCCCTGGCCGGGGATGAGCAGGCCCAGGCTCATGGCGCCTCGCGCACACCCATACCCACGCTCACCCGCAGCACCCAGCCCGCCGCCGCCAGCAGATCCGCCGAACCGCCGGGTGACAAGCGCCGGGTGACGAAGTGGCGGTGGATCGCCTCGGCCCGCTCGATCGCGCCGGGTTGGCACACGCCGCCATCGGCGAGGTAGTCCCGCGCCAGCCGCTGGGCGTCGCGCAGGCCGGCGAGGCCGCCGCGGTGGGCGAGGTTGGTGTCGTCGAGCACGGCCATGGTGTGGAAAAAGGTCTGCAGCCGGGCGTCACGGGGGGCCAGTCCTGCCGCCCGCGCGGCTTGCAGCGCCGGCACCGCGACCTCGAACAGCACGGGCATCCCGCGGGCCGCTTCGTCGCCCGCGCTGCGCAGGCCGAGTTGCCGTGCGGCGCGCTGCCCGTTCGAGGCGCCGCTGTGGTCGCAGCGGCGGCGCAGCGCCTCGCCCCAGCCGTCGCGCAGTGCGGCGCGCAGGCGGGCGGGGGTCGGCGCGGTGCCCTCGGCGTGCAGCCGGCCCGCTGCGGCGCACAGCATTCCGAGGTTGAAGATCGCCCCGCGGTGCGTGTTGACGCCGCCCGTGGCCTGCAGCATCCGCGCTTCGGCGGCGAGTCCGAGCTGTTCCAGCGCCGCAAAGGGTCGGCGCAGCGCCCCTGCCTCGGTCACGCGCACGAAGTAGTGGCGCAGCGCGAACAGGCTGCGCAGGAAGGTGCCGGCGTCCATGTCGGCGTGGCTGCCGGTGTCGATGAACGAGACCAGCCCCGGCTTGGGGTAGAGCGCGAGTTCGTCGTAGAGCGCCACGGTGGCGGCGCGGCCGATGGCCTGCAGGCGGGCCGTGTGGTGCGCCGTGGCGGGTGAAATCCCGGAGGGAGACGGCGGATTCAGGCGGTGAGGGTCAGCCACTGCGCATCCCGTTCCAGCCGCACACCGGTCAGGCGTTTCACGAGCACTGCGTCGGCCCGGCCTGCACGCCACTGCCGCCATTCGCGCCACGCCACGGCGGCGCCGTCGGGCAGGCCGATCTCGCCATCCAACCGCGGGCCGCGCCAGTCGGTGTCGCCGAGCAGCGCCGCGACCGCATCTGCCTGCGCCGCGTCCTGCACCGGCAGCCACAGGTCGAGGTCCGAGCCGTCGCGCAGGTAGACGAGTCCGGTGAGCGCCTGCCAGCCGTGGCTGCCGTAGACCTGTGGCTGCACGCCCAGCGCGGCCAGCCGGTCGGTCAGTGCCGTCCAGGCGGCGCGTCCCTCGGGCGCCAGCAGCGGCGTGATCGCCAGCGGTTCGGGGAACGCCCGCGGATCGCGCAGCCCCTCGCTCGGGACTGACAGCGCCAGCCGCAGCCGGCCCCAGCGCGTTGGCGCCGGGAGACCCAGCGCGATTCCGTTGGCGTTGGCGTCGTCCGCCCGCTGTCGGGTCACGACCAGCGGCAGGTCGTGCGCAGCCCAGTGCGCGAGGGCCGCCCGTGCCAGCGGCTCCCAGCCTCCGGTCTGCACACCGGTCCAGCCCGCGGGTGTCAGGCGCACGAGCTGGTGGCGTTGCAGGTCCGGCGACATCACGCCGCGTTCAGCACGCGCTCGATCACCGACGCCGCGAGCTGCCGCCCACCGCGTGCGGCGCCGTCCGCTGCCCGCGTGTCGATGACCGGCGTATCGGCCAGCGCCGCCCGCAGGCACGCCGCCAGATCATCCCGCCACAACGCCCGCACGCCGCCCATCGCCACGTAGTTCTCCACCCCCGGCGCGAACACCGGATTGCTCGCCGACAGCGCCGCCAGCATCGCCTCCGGCAGCTTCGTCACCCGCGCCATCGCCGGCAAGCGCATCACGCGGATCTCCGCCTCCGGCAGCGCGAAGCAACCATCCGCGATCAGCCCCGAGGTCAGGAAGCCGCCGGACAGCGCCTGGTCGTAGACGAGTCCGAGCACGCGGTGGCCCTGCCGGCGCGCCAGGTCGATGCAGCAGCCCAGGTGCGCCATCGCGCGGTTGATGCCCATCCACTCGTCGCGGCGCCGCAGTTGCTGGCCCTGCGTATCGACCAGCAGCAGGATCGGCCGTCCCGGGTGGTCGCGCAGCGTGTCGAGCACCCCGCGGGCCTGCTGCAGCGCCAGCGCGACGCCGATCGGCGCGTGGTTCGTGGTGCCGATCAGGGTGAGGGTCTCGCCGTCGAACTCGGCGTCACCGTGCAGGAAATCGCCATCGGCAACGAGGTGGTGGGCGTCGCCGAACAGGCGGTGGGCGAGGGTGGGCCAGTCCATCGGGGGGCTTTCGGGTGGCAGACGGTCAGGGGTTGTGGGGCGTCGTTGCCA
>NZ_JAAFKF010000077.1 GCF_013299175.1 Sphaerotilus sp. | reverse complement strand
GCGGTCGATCCGCGCTTCGAGTTCGTGCGCTACGCCGAGTCGCTGGCCACGAGTCAGCCGACGTTCGAGCCGCTGGCCGAGGCGCTGGCGGCTGCCCCGAACCTGATGGATGACGTGCTCACCGAGCTGACCAAGGCGGCGGTGGAGCGGCATCGGCCCCGCTTGGTGCTGCTGTCGGTGCCGTTTCCGGGGGCGGTGTACGCGGCGTTCCGCATCGCGCAGGCGGTCAAGGCGGTCGATCCGATGATCGTGGTGGCGCTGGGCGGCGGCTTCGTCAACACGGAACTGCGCGAACTCACCGAGCCGCGGGTGTTCGACCACATCGACTACGTGACGCTGGACTCGGGCGAGCGGCCGTTGCTGGCGCTGCTGGAACACCTCGGCGGCAAGCGGTCGCGGCAACGCCTCGTGCGGACGTTTGTGCGGGACGCCGACACCGGGCTGGTCCGCTACATCAACTTCGTCGAGCCGGACGTGCCGTTCGCCGAGGTGGGCACGCCGACGTGGGACGGCCTGCCGCTGGACAAGTACCTCTCGCTGCTCGACATGCTCAACCCGATGAATCGGCTGTGGAGCGACGGGCGCTGGAACAAGCTGACGGTGGCGCATGGCTGCTACTGGAAGAAATGCAGCTTCTGCGACGTGAGCCTGGACTACATCTCGCGCTACGAGACGGCCACCGCCGAGACGCTGGTGGACCGCATCGAGGCCATCGTCGCCGAGACCGGCCAGACCGGCTTCCACTTCGTCGATGAAGCCGCGCCGCCCAAGGCACTGAAGACGCTGGCCGCCGAGCTGCAGCGCCGCGACGTGCAGATCTCGTGGTGGGGCAACATCCGCTTCGAGAAGACCTTCACGCCCGAGCTGTGCCAAGAACTCGCCGACAGCGGCTGCATCGCGATGTCGGGCGGGCTGGAGGTGGCGTCCGACCGGCTGCTGACGCTGATGAAGAAGGGCGTCTCGGTCGATCAGGTGGCGCGGGTCACCAAGGGATTCAGCGACGCGGGCATCCTGGTCCACGCCTACCTGATGTACGGCTTCCCGACGCAGACGGTGCAGGACACGGTCGATGCGCTGGAGTACGTGCGCCAGTTGTTCGAGCACGGCTGCATCCAGAGCGGGTTTTTCCACCGCTTCGCCTGCACGGTGCATTCACCCGTGGGGCTGAACCCGGCGGAGTACGGCGTGAAGCTGCGCCCGCTGCCGCCGGTGACGTTCGCGCAGAACGATGTCGGCTTCATCGACCCGACGGGCACGGACCACGACGCGCTGGGCGTGGGGCTGAAGAAGGCGCTCTACAACTACATGCACGGGATCGGGCTGGACGAGGACGTGCGGGCGTGGTTCGGGCATCTGAAGGGGAAGGTGCCGAAGACGTCGGTGGGGCGGAATCGGATCGGGAAGGCGTTGGCGGTGCGGGGCTGATGTGAAAATGTTGGGCGCTGTCACACGTCCCGCTCACGCGCATCCATCTGATTGCATGGTCCATCAAAGATGGCATATGCTTTGACCTATGTGATTTCGGAGGAGTCCCATGCCCGCCCCCACCCGCCGCATCGCCGTCTTCCGCAACGGTGCCAACCAAGCCATCCGCATCCCCCGCGAATTCGAGATCGACGGCACCGAGGTGACGATCCGCCGCGAGGGGGACAGCCTGATCCTGACTCCGGTGCGCCGCCATCGCCTGCTGGAACTGGTGCGCCAGTGGGAGCCGTTGCCACCTGAGGATGACTTTCCCGACCGCGACGACCTACCGCCACAGGAGCGCGGGGAGTTGTTCGAATGACCGCCGGGCTGCATTGGATGCTTGATACCAACACGCTGTCGGCGCTGGTCCGTGCATCAGCAGCACCCGGCCTGCTGCAACGGCTCGCGACGGCGGGCGACGAGGCGATCTGCACCAGCATCATCGTGGCGGCCGAGATGCGCTTCGGCGTGCAGCGCAAAGGCTCGCCTGCCCTGACTGCACGGGTCGAGGCGCTGTTGGCGACGGTCACGGTGCTGCCGTTCGACGGCGAAGCCGATCGCCACTACGCTGACATCCGCACAACTCTGGAGCGTGCAGGAACGCCCATCGGCGGCAACGACCTCTGGATCGCCGCTCATGCTCGTTCGCGTGGGCTGGTGCTGGTGACGCACAACACGCGGGAGTTCGAGCGGGTGCCAGGGCTGTTGGTGGAAGACTGGCTGGTCTGACACGTCCTCGGCTCACAGCCCTGTCGTCGTTGCCAGCCCCAGCACATAGCAGGTACTCCGCCCCCCCGCCTCCCCCAGCCGCAACAACCCAGCCTGCACCAGCCCCTGAATGTCCCGCAACGCGGTGTCCTGCGAACACCCGGCCAGCTTCGCCCAGCGCGAGGACGTCAGCTTCCCGTCCAGCCCATCCAGCAGCCGGTTCAGCACCAGCCGCTGCCGCTCGTTCAGCGGCTGTGCCCGCACCGCATCCCAGAACGCCGCCTTGTTCAGGATCACCGCCAGTTCCCCCTCCGCCGCCGCCAGCGAGCGCCCCAGGCACGCCAGGAACCACGCCAGCCACGCCGTGATGTCGAGCGCACCCTTCTGCGTGCGCTCCAGTTGCTCGTAGTAGTTGCGCCGGTCCTGCCGGATCTGGGCGGACAGGCTGTAGAAACGCTGCGCCGAGCCTTCTGACCGGGCCAGTGCGAGGTCGGCAATGGCGCGGGCGAGCCGGCCGTTGCCATCCTCGAAGGGGTGCAGCGTGACGAACCACAGGTGCGCGATGGCGGCGATCAGCACCGGGTCGGTCGTGGCGGCCGTGGTCGGTGCGTTGAACCAGCCGAGGAGCGCGCCCATCTCGCGGTCCAGCCGATCGGCCATCGGCGCCTCGAAATGCACCCGCTCCCGCCCCAGCGCCCCCGACACCACCTGCATCGGATCTTCCCGCGCCCCGCGCCACCCTCCGACCACGATCCGCTTCAGCCCGTTGTAGCCGGTCGGAAACAGCGCCGCGTGCCAGCCCCACAGCCGCTCTGGCGTCAACGGCTGCGCAAACGACTGCGTGGCGTCCAGCAACACCTCGACCAGCCCATCGACATGCCGGTCCTGCGGCGCGAACCGCTCCAGCGCGATGCCCAGCCGCCGCGCCACCGAGGAGCGCACCTGCTCGGTGTCGAGCCGCTCGCCCTCGATCTCGCTGGTCTTGACCGCATCCTCGGTCAGTGTGCGCAGCGTGGCCTGCTGGCGCAACGCGAAGCCGAGCGACTCCATCCGACCGAGCAGCCTGCCTTGTCGGTGGCGGATGTCGGACAGCGTCGGCGCGAGCACGTCGTGGTCCCAGCGCCATGCAGGCCAGTCGGTTCTTTGATGGATGTAGATCGGCATGCTTGTGCATTCTCCGCATGATTTGCGGTGAATGTGCGGCCCATTCGCCGCATCGTCAAGCGCCCCTGAACAACCGGTTGTACTCAAACCGCCGCACGATCCCCGCCCGCAACCCCTGCACCTCCGGATGCCGCGTGTTCACCAGCGCCGCCGACTCCTCCGGCACGATCACCGACGGCACCAGCAGCACCGCCGACCGCATCGACGCGAGCCACTCCGCGCCGATCCGCACGCTGGCCCGCCCCGCCGGAATCGACGCCCACGTCACCGGCAGCGCCGCCACGTCCAGCGTCTCGCGCCGCGCCCACACCTCGTCCGGCACCTCGATCCGCACCAGATAGCGGTTCAGCGGCAAGCCGTGGTCATCCAGGTGCGCCGCGGTTTCGAGCACGGCAATCGCGATCGTCGGCGCGGTGTAGAGCACCGGCTGCTGCTCCTCGTTCCACCGACCGGGGTAAACCGCCGCGCCCCCGCCGCTCAGGTCATCGGCAGCGTAGCGGCGCGTGTCCGCCGCGATGCGCCACAGGATCACTGGTACGCCCCGCTCTCGATCGCCCCCAGCAGCCTTGAGACCACCTCGATGCCCGTCGGCGTGTCGATCAGGTCGCCCGGCTTGCGGCCACCGAGCGCGGGTTGCGGACGTTCCAGCCATTGCCCAAGCCACTTCGCCGCGTCGAAATCGGCCGCCTCCGGCGCGGTCGAGTGGCTGACGATCGCCTGTGCGATGCCCAGCAGCCGGGCCACGCCGATCGCCGCCTGTCCGCCGCTGCCGCTCAGGGATTCACCAGCGGCCGACTTCTTCTCCGCCGTGGCCTTGGGCACACCGAGCATGGTGAACATGCGCGTCGCCGGGATCTGCATCCGCCGGGACAGGTCTTTCAGGAAGATGCCGGCGACGCCGTGGCGCTCGATCTCGACCAGCTCCAGCGGTGTGGCCTGCGCGATCTGCTGGACGAAATCATCGACGCCATGGGCCGGCCGGTAGCCTAGGCGGGTGGCGGTGATGGCGGGTAAGGGGGCAGTGGCGTGCAGTGCGGTCATGTGGTCAGCTCCTGCATGGAATCGTCCATGACGAGATGGAGTGTAGTCCCGTTATGGACTATCGTGGTGTGCCACCACGGGCCATCTCGCCCCCACCCCATCCCCACCGGAGCCTGACCATGCCGCTGACCATGCCGCTGATCATGGTCGGCTACGGCAACTACGAACGGGTCGTGTACGTGCTCGCCGCGGCGGTGACGCGCCAGCCCTTCATCGCTGGTTCCTGCTCAAGGCCATCGACACCGCACTGGGCGAGCCGCTCACCCTCAGTTCAGCGACAGCTTGACCTGATAGCCCGGCTGGTTTTTCGGATGCGTCTGGTTGGTGAACACCGTGCGGTCGCTCTTGAGCACGATCACCTCGAAGAACGGCCGGAACCGCTCTTCGGTGATGTTGAACGCCTTCAGGAACTTGGCGAACATCTCCTGCTCCTCGCGCTCCGGCTGGCCATCCGCCAGCGACGAGTCGATCAGGTTGCACAGGATGCACATCTTCTGCGCGTCACTCAGCAGCGGCGTGGCTTCGGTCAGGAAGGTGTCCAGCGAGTTCTTGCGGCGGTACTTCAGCGACGCGTCCAGCAGCGCCTGGTTCTGCGCGCCCACGCCGATCGTGCCCTTGCCGTCGTCCTGGCCGCCGAGCACGGACAGCAGGTGCCCGACCTCTTCGGCGTCCATCTCGCCATCGGCGGACATCATGTAGATCAGCGAGGTGGTGAAGGCCAGGTGTGGCGTCATCTTGTCGCCAGTGTCGGTCTTGAACATGTCGAACAGGCCCATGCGGGTAACTCCTTCAGTGCGTTGCGGTTGAGGTGCGGTGGAAGATTGAGGTCCGAGAAAGGCCGATCTGAGGGCACGGTGCCGGAATGCAAGGCATTGGCCGCTACAGTCCCGCCCATGGCATATGAACTTCATTACTGGCCGACCATTCAAGGTCGAGGCGAATTCGTGCGGTTGGCGCTGGAGGCGGCGGGTGCGCCGTACACCGACGTGGCCCGCGGCGACGAGGCGGCGGGGCAGGGCGTGCCCGCGTTGATGCGTCATCTGAAGGACGCCAAGGCGGTCCAGCCGCCGTTCGCGCCGCCGTTCCTCAAGGATGGCAGCGTCGTGATCGGGCAGACCGCGGTGATCCTGCAGTATCTGGCGCTGGAGTGGAAGCTGGTCGGGCGCAGCGAGCAGTCGCGCGTGTGGACGCAGCAGATCCAGCTCACCCTCGCCGACATGGTCAGCGAGGCGCACGACACGCACCACCCGATCGACTCCGGCCTGTACTACGAGGACCAGAAGCCGGAAGCCCTGCGCCGCGCCCAGGCGTTCTGCACCACGCGCATGCCCAAGTACCTGCAGTGGTTCGAGCAGATCGTCGCCCGCAATCCGGCCGGCACGCGCTTCCTGGTCGGCGGCAAGATGAGCTACGCCGACCTGTCGCTGTTCCAGTTGATCGAGGGGCTGCGCTACGCCTTCCCGAAGGCGGCGGCCAGCGCGCTGGCCAGGACGCCCCTGATCGTGGACCTGCATGACCGCGTGGTCGAGGTGCCGCGGGTGGCGGCTTATCTCGCCAGTCCGCGGCGCATTCCGTTCAACGAGCAGGGGCTGTTCCGGTGCTATCCCGAGCTGGATCTCGCGTGATCGTCACTTGGTCCACGTCGTCCCGTTCGACCACTGGATGCAGTTGGGGGCGACCAGCGTGGCGGTGAACGTGGCGTCGTCGCTGAAGGTGACGCTGGCCTGAGAGGGCGAGGTCACGGTGCCCACCGCGTCCGGTCGGCCGTAGGCGCCCATGCTGACCGTCAGCTCGTTGCCGACGTGCCGGACCATCGGTCCCCAGGCCGAGTCCTGCTGCCAGGTGCCCGCGAACTGCGTGGCCTGCCAGGCGGTGCCGTTGCTCCAGCGGAGCTGGCCCTGGCCGTCGAGCGTGCCGGTGAAGGTGCCGTCGTCCGGGAAGGTCACTTCGATCTGCGACGGGCCGAGCATCCGCCCGCGGGCGTTCGGGCGTCGCAAGGCCGACATGTTCACCAGGATCTCCTCGCGGGCGTTCACGCTCACGGGGATGCCCTTGCGGTCGTGGAACCAGGTGCCCGCGATCGGCGAACAGGCGATGGGTCGGGCAGGGCGTGGCGCTGCGTGGGCGGGCAGTGCCCCGGCCGTCAACGCGGTCGCCGCGACGAGGTGAACCAAGCGGATCAACGGGATCTTCATGGGGTGCTCCAGTGCGCCAGTGCAGGTCATGCGCACTGTACCCTTCACCCTTCAGGGTCGCCTAGGTGACCTGCGCGCTGGCGCCCTCGGTGCTTCAATCTGGCCTGTCCCCCCGCCCCATCCGCACCCGCTGCAGGAGCCAGAGCCATGAACCGGGAACTTTCCCCCAAGAGCCAAGACCTCGTTGACCGCGTCCAGGCGTTTTTCGACGCGCACATCTACCCGAACGAAGCGCGCTACGACGCCGAGATGCACGCGCTGCGGGCGGCGGGCAATCCGTGGCAGGTCGTGCCGCTGGTGGAAGAGCTGAAGCCGGTTGCCCGTGCCGCCGGGCTGTGGAACCTGTTCCTGCCGCATCCGTACAAGGGCGAGGGCGGTGTGTCCAACCTCGACTACGCGCCGCTGTGCGAACTCATGGGCCGCGTGGTGTGGTCGGGCGAGGTGTTCAACTGCTCCGCGCCGGACACCGGCAACATGGAAACCATCGAGCGTTATGGCACCGCTGCGCACAAGGAACGCTGGCTGGAGCCGCTGCTGGACGGCAAGATCCGCTCCGCCTTCCTGATGACCGAGCCGGCGGTGGCGTCGTCGGACGCGACCAACATCGAGTGCTCGATCCGGCGGGATGGGGACGACTACGTCATCAACGGGCGCAAGTGGTTCTCGTCCGGTGCGGGCCACCCACACTGCGCGATTTTCATCGTGATGGGCAAGACGGATTTCGAGGCAGCGCGCCACGAACAGCAGTCGATGGTGCTGGTGCCGCGGGACACGCCGGGCGTCACCGTGCTGCGTCCGCTGAGCGTGTTCGGCTACGACGACGCGCCGCACGGGCACATGGAGGTGCTGCTGGAGAACGTGCGCGTGTCCGCCGAGAACATCCTGCTGGGCGAGGGCCGCGGCTTCGAGATCGCGCAGGGTCGCCTCGGCCCCGGCCGCATCCACCACTGCATGCGCTCCATCGGCGCGGCCGAGCGGGCGCTGGAGATGATGGTGGACCGGCTGTCCACCCGCGTCGCCTTCGGCAAGCCGCTGTCGGCGCAGTCGGTCTGGCACGAGCGCATCGCCGATTCGCGCTGCATGATCGACCAGGCGCGCATGCTGACGATGAACGCCGCCTACAAGATGGACACCGTCGGCAACAAGGGCGCGCGGCAGGAGATCGCGATGATCAAGGTCGTCGCGCCGAACGTGTCGTGCCAGGTGGTGGACTGGGCGATCCAGGCGCATGGTGCGGCAGGCGTGAGCCAGGACACGTGGCTGGCCGAGATGTACGCCCACCAGCGCACGGTGCGGCTGGTGGACGGCCCGGACGAGGTCCACCGCAATGCCATCGCCAAGATCGAGATTGCCAAACGAACGGTCGCGCGGGCGGCCAAGCCGGCATAGACGGAGGAGGTTTCCCATGCACACCGACACCGACCTGCTCGACAACCCGATGGGCCTCATGGGCTTCGAGTTCGTCGAGTTCGCGTCACCCACGCCCGGTGTGCTGGAGCCGCTGTTCGAGCGGATGGGCTTCTCGCTCGTCGCGCGCCACCGCTCCAAGGACGTGGTGCTCTACCGGCAGGGCGAGATCAACTTCATCGTCAACCGCGAGCCGCGCAGCGCCGCTGGCTACTTCGCGGCGGAACATGGCCCGTCCGCCTGCGGGCTGGCATTTCGCGTCCAGGACTCGCACAAGGCGTATGCCCGTGCCCTCGAACTCGGCGCGCAGCCGATCGAGATTCCCACCGGCCCGATGGAGCTGCGGCTGCCGGCGATCAAGGGCATCGGTGGCGCGCCGCTGTACCTGATCGACCGCTTCGAGGATGGCAAGTCGATCTATGACATCGATTTCGAGTTCCTCGACGGCGTGCCACGCCGCCCGGAAGGCCACGGGTTGACGCTCACCGACAACCTCATCGACACCGTGGACCGGCTGGCGCTGGCCGGTGTGCCACTGATGACCGCGCCCAACGAGGTGTACTACGAGATGCTCGGCGAGCGCCTGCCCGGCCACGGCCAGCCGGTGGCGGAGCTGCAGACCCGCGGCATCCTGGTGGACGGCTCGACCGACGGTGGACGGCCGCGGCTGTTGCTGCAGATCTTCTCGCGCACGCTGCTCGGCCCGGTGTTCTTCGAGTTCATCCAGCGCGGCGGCGACGATGGCTTCGGCGAGGGCAACTTCAAGGCGCTGTTCGAGTCGCTGGAGCGCGACCAGGTGCGCCGGGGGGTGTTGCAAGTTCCTTGAAGTCTCCGTGCAGGGGCCTTGAACCCAGTCGATGGGGTGGCAGGCGACAATGCCGGCATGACGTCTGACATCGACAAGGGCACCAGCGCCCGTTTGCCCACGCCCCACGGCGAATTCACCATCACCGCGTATTTCGATCGCTCCACCGGCATCGAGCACCTGGCCTTGCACTGCGGCGACGTGGCGGGCGAGGAGGTGCTGGTGCGGGTGCATTCCGAGTGCCTGACCGGCGACATCTTCGGCTCGCTGCGCTGCGACTGCGGCCCGCAACTGCAGCTCGCCTTGCAGCGCATCGCCCAGGTCGGGCGCGGCATGGTGATCTACATGCGCGGCCACGAGGGACGCGGCATCGGCATCGAGCAGAAGCTGCGCGCCTACAACCTGCAGGACCAGGGCATGGACACGGTGGAGGCCAACCTCGCGCTGGGCCATCCCGCCGACAGCCGCCGCTTCGAGGCCGCGGCGCAGATCCTCCAGGACATGGGCGTGCGCTCGGTCTGCCTGATGAGCAACAACCCGCTCAAGGTGCTGGCGCTGCAGGCCCAGGGCATCGCCATCGTGCAGCGCGAGCCGCACGAGATCGACGCCAACCCCGAAAACGCCACCTACCTCGGCACCAAGCGCGACAAGCTCGGGCACTTCCTGCGCGGCTGAACCCACCCGGTCACGGCACGCTACCGCTGCAAGCGGCGGTAGAGCGTCGTGCGGCTGATGCCCAGTCGCCGTGCCGCCTCGGACAGGTTGCCCTTGCACTCTGCGACGGTGCGCTCGGTGTCGTCGGGCAGCGGGGCAGGGATGACCGGTGCCGCTGGTTCCGGCGTGATGTCGATGCCGCCACGGCCGGCTTCCACCTGCACCCACAGGGGCGATCCATCGGGCCGACACAGCGCGAACGGCCAGCCATGGCCCGCGTGGCTGCGGCTGTGCAGCGCCTCCACGGAGGTGTCGAACACGGTGTCGATCCGCAGCCCCGCGATGTCCTGCCGCGCCAGCCCCAGCAGGTGCAGCCCGGCCATGTTCGCGCCGATCAGCCAGCCGTCGTCGGACAGCGCGAGCAGCCCCTCGGTCAATCCGGCCAGGCCCTCGCGGTACTTGTGGACACGCAGCCGCAGGCTGTCGCGGTGGCGGGTCTCGAACAGGCGGTGCTCGATCATGCGGGCCGCCGAGCGGACGAGGCCCAGCGTGTGGCGGTGGAACTGGCGGTGGTCGCTGGAGATGTCGATCGCGCCGAGCAGGGCGCCCGCGGGGTCGATGATCGGCGCGGCGGCACAGGTCAGGAAGCCATTGCGCTCCAGGTAGTGCCCGTTGCCGTGGACCACCAACGGATGCTGCTCGGCCAGCGCGGTGCCGATCGCATTGGTGCCGCGCCATTGCTCATGCCAGTTCGCACCAGGGCGCAGGGCTACCCGCTCCGCCCGGTTGGCGAAGGCCGCATCGCCGAGGGTCTCCAGCAACATCCCCTGGGCGTCGGAGAGCAGGACGATGCTGTCGGTGTCGCGGGTCTGCTCGTGGATGAACTCCATCGCCGGGCGGGCATGGGCGATCAGTTCATGTTGATGCGCGCGGGCCTGGGCGAGCTGCACGGCCGAGGCGTGGGGTGCGCCGGTTCGTCCAGACGGCGACAGGCCCGCCGCCTGGCTGCGCTGCCAGGAACGCAGCAGCGCAGGATCGGAGGCGGCCAGATCCTTGGGCGTCTCGCCGGCTTCGACCATGTTCCGGCGGGCTTCTCGCAGGCGAGCCGGGGAGAGCGCGGGCGGAGTAGTCGGCTTGTTGACCTTGCTCATTCAGTAATTACCCTTATGTTCTGGCCTGCCAATCGTTGCGGTCTGGACCGTCACCGATTCGACCAATCTGCCGCTCTGGCTTGATGGAATGCAAGGTGCCTGCGGGATACCCTGATTTCCTTCGGTGCCGGGCGTTCCAGGTGTTCACCTGGCCCAGGGCATTGAACAGGGTTCAAGCAGGAAACGGGCCATTTCTCGGCAACCGATCGGCGGTCGCTCACCGGGTTGCAGGCTGGCACGCGGCTCGCGTAGAGGAGGGTGTTCGCCACCCTTTCGTCACACCGCAGGAGACATCCCATGATCTATGCCCAGCCCAACACCCCGCAAGCCAAGGTCCAGTACAAGGCCCGCTACGACAACTTCATCGGCGGCGCGTGGGTCGCCCCGGTCAACGGCCAATACTTCGACGTGATCACCCCGATCACCGGCCAGGTCTACACCCAGGCCGCCCGCTCGACCGAAGCCGATGTCGGGCTGGCGCTGGACGCCGCCCACGCTGCCAAGGCTGGCTGGGCTGCCACGCCGCCTGCCGTGCGCGCCAACATCCTGCTGAAGATCGCCGACCGCATCGAGCAGAACCTGGAGCTGCTGGCCTACGCCGAAACCGTGGACAACGGCAAGCCGATCCGCGAGACGCTGAACGCCGACCTCCCGCTGGCGGTGGACCATTTCCGCTACTTCGCCGGCTGCGTGCGGGCGCAGGAAGGCGCGCTGAGCGAGATCGACGGCGAGACCATCGCCTACCACTTCCAGGAGCCGCTCGGCGTCGTCGGCCAGATCATTCCGTGGAACTTCCCGATCCTGATGGCGGCGTGGAAGCTGGCGCCGGCGCTCGGTGCGGGCAACTGCGTGGTGCTCAAGCCCGCGGAATCGACCCCGATCAGCATCTTGCTGGTGGCCGAACTGATCGCCGACCTGCTGCCCGCGGGCGTGCTGAACATCGTCAATGGCTACGGGCGCGAAGCCGGCATGCCGCTGGCGACCTCCAAGCGCATCAACAAGATTGCCTTCACCGGCTCGACCGCCACTGGCCGCGTCATCGCCCAGGCGGCGGCGTCCAACCTGATCCCGGCCACGCTGGAGCTGGGCGGCAAGTCGCCCAACATCTTCTTCGAGGACATCATGGCGGCCGACGATGCCTTCTTCGACAAGGCGATCGAAGGCATGGTGCTGTTCGCGTTCAACCAGGGCGAGGTCTGCACCTGCCCGTCGCGCGCGCTGATCCAGGAATCGATCTACGAGCCGTTCATTGCCCGTGTGCTGGAGCGCGTCAAGGTGATCAAGCAAGGCAGCCCGCTCGACACCGACACCATGATGGGCGCACAAGCCTCCGCCATGCAGATGGACAAGATCCTCTCCTACTTGGACGTGGGCAAGGCCGAGGGCGCGCAGGTGCTGATCGGCGGCGAGCGTGCCGAGCTTGGGGGTGAGCTGGCCGGTGGCTACTACATCCAGCCGACGCTGTTCAAGGGCCACAACGACATGCGCGTCTTCCGCGAAGAGATCTTCGGCCCGGTGCTGGCCGTGACCACCTTCAAGGACGAAGCCGAAGCCCTGGCCATCGCCAACGACACGGTCTATGGGCTGGGCGCTGGCGTGTGGAGCCGTGACGGCAGCCGCGCCTACCGCATGGGCCGCGCCATCCAGGCCGGCCGCGTCTGGACCAACTGCTACCACGCCTACCCGGCGCACGCGGCCTTCGGTGGCTACAAGGAATCCGGCATCGGCCGCGAAACCCACAAGGCCATGCTGGACCACTACCAGCAGACCAAGAACCTGCTCGTCAGCTACTCGCCGAACGCGCTGGGCTTCTTCTGATGCCCGCGGACACGACCACCACCGTGTCCGCCACCGACGCGGCGCTGGCGCTGATCGCCACGCTGCGTCGGGCGCACCCGGCGATGCTGCTGTACCAGTCGGGTGGTTGCTGCGAAGGCAGCGTGCCGGCGGCCTGGGCGGTGGGCGAGCTGTCCCTGGGGAGCAGCGATGTGCGGGTCGGCGAGGTGGGGGGCGTGCCGTTCTACGTCAGTGCGACGCAGTGTGGCTACTTGCTGGGCCAGGCGTTGACGCTCGACGCCCAGCGCGGTCACCTCGGCACCTTTTCGCTCGAAGAGGGCAGTGGCTGGCACTTCGTGACCCGCACCACCGCCTGCGCTCACTTCACGCCATAGGGTGCGGGCAGCGCCAGGCAACTGGTCTTGCCGACGCAGCTCATGCTGTTTTCCCAGCCCCAGCCTGTGCTCACGCCGGTACACAGTGGGTACGTGTTGCCGTACCAGTTGCACTGGGTGGGCACGGGGGCTGGCGGCGGTGTCGTGCTGCCGATGAGGCCCCAGGGCGAAGGCAGCGCCGTGCAGTCCGTCTTGCCGATGCAGGAGGCGCTGTTTTCCCAGCCCCAGCCGCTGCTGGTGGTGGTGCAGACCGGGTAGACGTTGCCATACCAGTTGCACTTGGCTGGGGTGGCGGGTGTTGGCGTCGGAGTGGGGGTTGGTGTCGGTGTCGGTGTCGGTGTCGGCGTTGCACCGATCACGCCATACGGGGCCTTCAGCGCCGAGCAGTCCGTGCGGCCGATGCACGAGAGGCTGTTTTCCCAGCCCCACCCGCTGGCCGTGTTGGCACAGATCGGGTAGGTCGTGCCATACCAGTTGCACTGGGCGACAGTCGGTGTGGGCGTGGGGGTGGGCGTCGGGGTTGGTGTCGGTGTGGTGCCGTAGTTGGAGGCCAGCTTCGAGGTGGCCCGGATGCCATTGGTGCCGTTGATCAGCAGGTTGCCCCAGGAGGTCAGCGATGCGGCGTTGAAGTTGTTGACCACGTTCCACGGGTCGCTGCCGCTCCAGATCCAGCCGAAATAGCCCACGCCCAGACTCTGGGCGTTCTGCATGATGGCGGCGGCGTCCACGGTGACACCGTTGTTGGTGGTCGCGAATTCGCCGATCACCAGGGCATAGCCGCTGTTGCGGAACTGGGTGAGGTAGCTCTGGACCGAGGCAGCGTTGTACATCTCGTACATGTGGACCGAGAACACCGTGCGGGCCTTGGTGTCCGCGGCGAACAGCGTGGCGGCGTTGCTGCGCATGGCGCCGGTGTTGTCCTGCCCCCAGTTGGGTGCATCGACCATCAGCAGATGGGTCAGACCGGCCGTGCGCAGGGCGCGGATGGCATCACTGGTCTGCGTGACGTAATTGGCCGAGGAGAAGTTGTTGCCCATCGGCTCGTTGCCGATGTTGATGACCACGTAGTCTTCCTTGCCGATGAGGGCGGCCTTGATGTCGGCGCGGGTCCAGTAGGCAGCGGCTTGCGCGAGGCTGCTGGCGGTCTGGTCGCCGTAGCCGGTGGTGTCCTGCACCTCCAGCACGCACACCAGCTTGTTGGTCTGGCACAAGCCGATGAGGGTGGAGACCTCGGCCGCGGTGGTGGCGGTCCAGCGCACGCCGTTGCTCAGCACGACGCGCACGGCGTTGGCGCCGGTGGCCGCGATGTCCTTGAATGCCTGGGTGGCCTGGCTGGCGTACCAGGCATGCGGGTAGTTGACACCCCGGAAGACGAACGCCTTGCCGTTCGGGTCCAGCACCTGGGTGCCGCTGACGCTCCAGCCGGCGCCGAAGGCTGGCGCTGACAACAGTCCCAGGGTGAGTGCGGCGCCGATCCAGGCGCGGTGTGCAAGAGATCCCATGTCGTGAAGTCCCCAAAGTTGTGGAATGGGGCGCTTCATCTTGGAACGTGGGTCGATCCTGTCCGGGCTGGCGCCCTTCAGTCCGGATCAACCCATTGTTTCAGATCAAGGGAATTCACAAGGTGACAACGGTAACGTTGCGTATCACTTCTGGATGCGCAGCGTGATGTCCACCGCACGCAGGTGCTTGGTGATGGAGCCAACCGCCACCCGGTCCACGCCCGTTTCCGCCAGCGTGCGCACCGTCTCCAGCGAGGCGCCGCCCGAGTATTCGACCAGCGTGCGCCCGCCGCAGTCGCGGTGCTCGTGCACCATGCGCGCCACGGTCTTCACCAGCTCCAGCGGCAGGCTTTCCACGAGCAGCAGGTCGATGTCCTCGTCGAGGGCGATGCGCGTTTCTTCACGCGTACGGATCTCGGCCATGATCGGCACGTTCATGCCCATGGCCTGCGCGCCACGGATCGCCTCGCGCAGCCCGCCCGCAGCGGCGCTGTGGACATCCTCGATCAGGAAGCCGTCGTACAGGCCGAGCCGGTGGTTGAGTCCACCGCCGACGAGCACGGCGTATTTCTGTGCGCTGCGCAGGCCGGGCAGTGTCTGCCGGGTGTCCACGATGCGTGCGCCGGTGCCCGCGACAGCGTCCACGTAGCGGCGCACCGAGGTGGCCGTGCCGCTGAGGGTTTGCAGGAAATTCAGGGCGGTTCGCTCGCCGGTGAAGAGGGCGCGCGTGCAGCCCGTCACCGTACACAGCAGATCGTCGGGCTGCACGCGGCTGCCTTCCGGTACCGCCCAATCCACCGACACGGTCGGGTCGATGCGCTGGAACGCGGCCGTGAACCACGGTTGACCGCACAGCACGGCCGCCTCGCGGGTCGTCACGCGGGCCGACACGATGTGTCCCCGTGGCAGCAGCACGGAGGTGATGTCGCCTTGGCCGATGTCCTCGGACAAGGCTTGCTCCACGCACAGGATCAGATCGGCGGGTGGGCGGGTGGTGTTCATCAAGACAGATTCCAGAGAAAGGGGGCCGGGCGTCGGGCAATTTTCGCCGCAGTCGGTGCGGTGTCATGGACGCCAGACGGTCCAGTGGGCAAATAAAGTGGCGCCATAAATTAGATACTAACGGCTAAATGGTTGTAGGGGAGACAAGAAAACACAGGACTTACGCACTTCTGTTCAGAAGGTAGAATTTTCGTTAGTATCTTTTCATGCGCAACGTCCCCCAAGACACCCTCCCGCTGTTTTCCAACCCTGCGTCCGACGGTGACACGCTCGCCCAATCGCTGCAGATCCAGTTCGCCACCTGGCTGGCTTCGTCCCCCGGCCGAGGCCCGCGGCAGCAAGGCGCGCTGCGAGAGGAATCCGCGCAGATCTACGCCGACATGTGGCAGGCGTTCACCGCCTACTGCGCACCGTTTGACGCCGAGCAGGGCACAGCGCGCGTCCACCTCGATCCCGTGCAGGGACTCGGTCTCGGCCGCGAGGATCTGCTGGACTTTCTCGCCTTCGCCGCCGTGCGTCCGCAGCGCAAGACGCGCACCGGTCAAGCCCACGCAGCGTTGACACCCCGCTATGCGTGGCGCCTGCTGCAGTTGATCGACCGGGTGCTCAACCACGACCGCGAGGCGCACGGGCTGGACCCCATCGAGGCGCCGTGGCTGTTGATGCAAGAAGCCCCGTACCGCTATGCCAATGCCTCGGCGCTGACGCCTGTGCCCGATGTCCTGACCGACGCGCAGTCGCACGCGCTCATCGCGCATTGCACCGCCATCACCGGTGTCGATGCCACCCGCGGTGCGACCTGGAAATCGATCCGGGACCGCAGTGCCGTGGCCTTGATGCTGGGCGCTGGCTTGGCGCCGGGGCAGGTGCGGGTGCTGAGCACCGAGGACGTGGCCATCGACGGAGGCACCGAGCCGGGCGTGCCCTGGCGGCTGTCCGTGGCGGCCGACGGCAGCTCGGCCGCACACCAGGTGCCGATCGCCGCTTGGGCTGCGCGGCAATTGCGGTTCTGGCTGGACGTGCGCGCTGCGCAGGGAGAAGCGATGCAGCAATCGCCCTGGGTTTTCCCCTCCACCACCACAGGCAAGCCCTGGTCGCATCCCGCCTGCCACCGCGCCGCCGTGGGGACCATGGACGAAGCGGGCATCGAGGGTGGATCACCGTTTCGGCTGCGCCACACCTTCGCGGTGCGCCAGTTGCTCAGCGGCCACGCCGAGGAGGAGGTCGCCCGCTGGATGGGCTACGCCGACACCGGGCCGATGAAGCGTTACCGGCATGTGCTGTCGGCACCGGCCACCGGGCTGGCCTGAGGGATTCAGGTTCAGATTCAGGGGAGGCTGTTTTCGCAGCGTGTCAGGCGCTGGAGTTCCTGGCGAGACTGCGTGCCCGCGTGGCGCTCGAACTGTTCCCGCAGCCGTGCGAGCTGGCGCATCCGCAGGAGCTTGTCGAGCTGCGTCAGACCGCGGTTGAGCACCTGCTGGTCTCGGCCGATCTGCACCTGCCGCTCCTGACGTGCCACGAGCACCGGGTACGTGGCCGTCTGGGCCAGCAAGAACCCCTGGGCGGCGCCGACATCGTTGGCCAGAAAACGGACGTACGCGGTGGTGTGCGGGTGGGCGGCGGCTGGCCAGCGTTGGCTGAGGGCGCGGCGCAGCGTGGTTTGCAGCCGCTCGATGTCGGTTTCCACACGGCGCGACTCTTCGGCCAGCCGCTGCAGCCGTCCAGTCATCTCTTTCTGACGCGTTTCCAGCGCATCCACCAGCGCCCGCCCGCGCAGCGGCAGCCGCAGCCGTTCCGCCAGTGCCATCGCCACACGGCCGTACTCGTTGTCCGGTTCGCTGACCGTGTCCAGGTAGCGCAGCCAGAGCGGCTGCCAACGCTCCAGGTAGGTCTCCGTGGAAGCGCGGGGCAGGTCGGCGCCGTCGCTCTCGATGACGGCGTGCAGGTGGGCCTCGTGCAAGGTCACGGTGCGGTCGCCGTCCAGATCCGCCGAGCGCCGCAGGGGTGCGCCCGACCGACTGCGTCCGGCCAATGCCGCGAAGAACTGGCTGGCGTAGTCGATGCCCTCGTCTGCCAGGGGGGCCGCCACGTCGGGAGCGTCGCTCGGGCAGCGGCGACCGAGGTGATCGATCGGCTCGGCGGTGAACACGCAGCGGTTGTGCGGACCCAGCGTGCGCAGGTCGCGCGTACCCGATCGAATCAGGCGCTGGAAGCCCCCGGCGTGGCATTGGGTCAGCACAAAACGCAGCGGGGCCGTGGTCGGTGCGTGGCTGCTCAGTGCGTCAAGCTCGCGCACCGAGAGTGCAGTGTTGTCCCACAGACGCAAGGCGTTCCCCGCGGCGTCGCTGGAATCGGCCTGGCCCGTGCCGGTGTAGAACAACAGCCCCTTGTCGGTCGGACCCAGCGCAGCGAACGCCTTGTCCAGCGTGGCCGACAGGGTCTGTGCCCGCGCGCCGACCACCGAGCCACTGATCCGCAGCCGCCGGCTGGGCACCGTGTTGAACGCTTGTTGACCGAACACGCGCGCCAGCGGCTGCAGCGGCAGGGTGTTTTCGGCTGGCCGCGCTCCTGCGGCGGTGCGGCTGTCGGCCAGCTCCGGGGCTGGATCCGCGAAGATGGTTTGCACGGCACTCCCGGAGGACACCGCCCGCAGTGTCTCTGCCACCCACAGCGTCGCAGGCTCGGTGCGCGAGGCGGCGGCAGGGTCCGATTCACCGGCCACCAGCCAGGCACGGGTGGTCGCGCCGGCCGTCGCCGGCCAGACCGCCAGCAGTGCCAGCAGTGCCAGGCCCAGCACTGCACGGCGCGCTGCGCGGCACCACACGGGTTCAGTAGTCAGCGGGTTGCGTGGTGGGAGCTTCATGGCGCATCACAGTCGTTGCAGGCCCATCGACAGGTGCCCGCACAGGCGGAGGAGGAGCAGGGGGAGGGGGCGGCACCGACACGACCTGCACCATCCGGCGTTGCACGCGCAGCCTGGGTCGGTGGGTCAGCGCGGCGTAGCCGATGCCGATGCCCAGCGCGACCACGCCCAGCACCAGCGACGCCGGCCGGTTCCAGGCCAGCCCCACCAGCCCGCCCAGCGCCAGCCCGCCCGCCCCGCACAGCAGCCCCAGCACCACCGCAGTGCGCCGCGCCGACCGCCCGCCTGCCAGCACACCGCAGCCCCAGACCACGCTGCCCAGCCCATACAGTCCCGCCAGCAGGAGCGGCAGATCCAGCAGCGCAGGCCAGAGCCACTCGTTGCGGGCGCGCACACGCCAATCCTGCAGCAACACCCCATCCCCGAACACGGCATCCACCACGGTCAGGCCCAGCCCCGCCAGCAGCAAGGCCAGCCAAGGCAGCAAGAGCCACGCCAGCGCGGCGCGGCGGTGTATCCAGCGGTGGATCAATGGGCAACTCCGGTGTCAGAACGCCAATATTCTCACATCAAGTCGGTACCGAATCGTTTACATCGACCGCACGCACCCGGCGCGATCGTGTGTACAGTCACCAGATTGCTGACGATTCATGCCCGATCCATGACCATACGAGACATTCTGAGGATGGGAGATCCCCGGTTGCTGCAAGTGGCACGCAGCGTCGAGACCTGGGAGGCTCCGGCGCTGCACATGCTGGTGGCCGATCTGTTCGAGACGATGGAGGCCGTGCAGGGCGCTGGTCTGGCCGCGCCGCAGATTGGTGTGGACTTGGCCGTGGTGGTTTTTGGCTTCGGACGCAACCAGCGGTACCCGGACGCGCCACCGGTGCCGCGCACGGTGCTTGTCAATCCCACCATCACCCCGCTGTCCAGCGAGGAAGAGGAAGGTTGGGAGGGTTGCCTGTCCGTGCCAGGACTGCGGGGCGTCGTCCCACGCTGGTCACACATCCGCTACACCGGCTGGGACGAGACGGGGCAGCCCATCGATCGAACGGTGTCCGGCTTCCACGCCCGCGTGGTGCAGCACGAGTGCGACCACCTGATCGGCAGGCTCTACCCGATGCGTATCCGGGATTTCAGCCGCTTCGGCTACACCGATGTGCTGTTTCCCGGACTGGACGCTCAGGACGACGACTGACCCGCACCTGTTGCAGGGGCGGCACCCGCTGGCGGCTTGCGCATCAGCGCCATCGCGGTGCCGATCAGCCCGGCGACTTCGCTCATGTTGCCGGGCACGATCATCGTGTTGTTCTTCTGCGCGAGCTGGGCGTAGGCATCGACCGCCTTTTCCGCGACCTTGAGTTGCACGGCTTCGGCGCCGCCGGGCTGCTGATCTCGCGCTCCTCGAAGGTGCGGTCCAGCTCCATCTTGCCGATCACCTTGAGCTGCGTGTTGTCGCGCGTGGTGCAGACCTGGCTGGGGACATCGAGCGGGATTTCTTTCAGGGAATGCTTGTACGCCACCCGGTCCACGAAGGGAATCAGGATGTTCAGCCCCGGCGACAGCGTGCCGTGGTACTTGCCCAGGCGCTCGATCACCCAGGCGTTCTGCTGGGGCACGACCTTGAGCGACCGGGCGACGAAGAGGATGACCACGGCCAGAACGACCAGCGCAAGCATGTCCATGAC
>NZ_JAAFKF010000076.1 GCF_013299175.1 Sphaerotilus sp. | reverse complement strand
CCCAGGTGGGCGATGCCCCCGCTGGTCGGGCCGACGTGGCCGATCTTGACCACTTCCTGTGCGCTGACCTGGGTGGCCGCTGCGAACGCGACTGCGGCAATGACGACGTTGAGCTTGTGATTCATGGTTGCAGATTCCGACCGTGGTGTGTGGGTGTGGATGACAGGACTAGAAGAACGGGGCCATGCCCGTGTCTCCATGCTTTCAAGATGTGTGCCAGCGTGGTCTGCTGGAACTTCACGCAGTGCGGTGCAGGCGTTTTCTTCCAGACTTGTTCTTCTTCCGATTTCTTTTTCTTAAAAGATAGTAGTAGTAGTAGAGGGGGCCAGTTTCTGTGGACAACCCGATTTTCCTGTTTGAAATCAACAACTTGAGCTGGTGAAAAGCCTGTGGACTACCCAGTGGAGCAATCCGGGAGTCACAGACAACAACTTGGCCGGGAGTCGGTTTTCCCAGAACAACTCACCATTTGTCCAACGCTTTTCCACAGAGTTATTCCGTGCAACCTGTCACAGCGTGCCTGGCCGCAGTTATCCACAGCAGCCGGTGACGGCAACCCGTACCATCGCACGCTTTCACGATCGGGGATCCGTCCATGGGCACGCCTGCCAACCCTCAGAAGTACGTGGTCTTGTCCGCGCCAAGTCCGATCGAGGGCACGGGCGCGTTTGCCGGCGAATCCATCCCTGCCCGGCGCAAGATCGGTGAAATCCGTGGCGAGCGGATCAGCATCCACGAAGCCTGGGAGCGCGTGAAGACGATGGAACGCATCATGATGGTGGAAATTTCGCCCAGAAGAGCGATAGATGCCTCCAGATCGCTTGATCCGCTGCGGTTCACGAACCACTCGTGCATGCCGAATGCGGTCCTGCGGATCCGCCAGGGGCGCATCGAAATCTACGCCATGCGGGCCATCGTGGAGGGCGAGGAGATCACCTGCAACTACGGTGAAACGCACCACGAAGGGCGCCTGGCTTGCCGATGCGGTGCGGGTAACTGCGTGGGCAAGCTGTGAACAACCGGTGCGTAACCCGGTAGAACAAGGCGTCTGGCTGTGGAAATGCCGTGGATAGCCGGTGGATAGCCGGTGGATAGCCAGTGGATAGCCAGTGGATAGCTGCAGGGGTGGTGCTCAGCCGCGCAGTTCGCGGCGCAGGATCTTGCCGACGTTGCTCTTGGGCAGCTCGTCGCGGAATTCGATGTGCTTGGGGCGCTTGTAGGCGGTGAAGTTGTCGCGGCAGTAGGCCGCGAGGTCTTCCTCGGCCAGCGCCGGGTCGCCCTTGACGACGAAGAGCTTCACCGCTTCGCCCGTGCGCTCGTCGGGAATGCCGACCGCCGCACACTCCAGCACGCCTGGGTGCAGGTTGACCACCTGCTCGATCTCGGTCGGGTAGACGTTGAAGCCGGACACCAGAATCATGTCCTTCTTGCGGTCCACGATCCGGCAATAGCCGCGCTCGTCCATGATGCCGATGTCGCCGGACTTGAAGTAGCCGTCGGTGGTCATGACCTGGGCGGTCTCGTCGGGGCGATTCCAGTAGCCGGCCATCACCTGCGGGCCACGGATGCAGATCTCGCCTGGCTGGCCCAGCGGCACGTCGTGTCCGTCGTCGTCGCGGATGGCGATGTCGGTGGAGGGCACGGGCAGGCCGATGGTGCCGGTGTATTCCTTCAGGTCGATGCGGTTGGCGGTGGCCACGGGGGAGGTTTCCGACAGGCCGTAGCCTTCGGCGATCGGGCAGCCGGTGATCTTCAGCCACTTCTCGGCGGTGGCTTTCTGCACCGCCATGCCGCCACCGTTGGAGACGACGAGCTGCGAGAAGTCCAGCCGCGCGAAGTCGGGATGGTGGGCCAGCGCGTTGTAGAGCGTGTTGACGGCCGGGAACATGTGGATGCGGTGGCCCTTGAGCGCGCCGATCAGGGCCGGCAGGTCGCGTGGATTGGGGATCAGGATCAGCCGCTGGCCCATGCGCGCGCCCAGGAAGAACGACACCGTCAGCGCGAAGATATGGTAAAGCGGCAGCGCGCACACGCCGGTCATCTGCTGGTCGCCGAGGCGGTCGAGCATGGGCTGGAACCAGACTTCGCTCTGCACGATGTTGGCCACGACGTTGCGGTGCAGCAGGGTCGCGCCCTTGGACACGCCCGTGGTGCCGCCGGTGTACTGCAGGAAGGCGATGTCGTCCGGGCCGACGCCGGCGCGGGCGAGCTTCATCCGGCCGCCCTGCTCCACCGCGTCGTTGAAGCGGGTGACGCTGCGGCCGTTGCCCGCTGGCAAACTGAACTCGGGCACCATCTTGCGCACATGGCGCACCACGAAGTTCACCAGTTGCCGGCGCCACAGCGGCAGCATGTCGCCCATCGCGGCGAGCACGACATGCTTCACCGGCGTCTGCTCGATCACCTCCTGCAGGGTCGCGGCGAAGTTTTCCAGAATGACGATGGCTTCGGCGCCGGAGTCGGCGAGCTGGTGCTGGAGTTCGCGCGGGGTGTAGAGCGGGTTGACGTTGACGACCACATGGCCCGCCCGCAGCACTGCGGCGATGGCCACCATGTACTGCGGCAGATTGGGCATCATCAGCGCCACCCGTGCGCCGCGGGCCAGCCCCCGGCCCTGCAGCCAGGCGCCCAGGGCGGTGGACTGTTCGTCGAGGGTGCGGAAGGTGACGGGCTGGTTCAGGAACAGGGCGGCCTGGCGGTGGGCGTGCTGGCGGAAACTGGTGTCGAGCAGATCGACCAGCGAGCCTTGGGGTTCGACCGTGGCGGGAACGCCTTCCGGGTAACTCTGCAGCCAGGGGCGGGCGGTGGTGTTCATGGGCGGACTCCGGATCGGACGGTTCTGGGAATGTCCGATTGTTCAGCCCGGTGTCAGGATTGGTGCTCGGGGCTTGCCCGTAGCGGCGGTGGGCGGTTGTCTCTGTCGCGACAACCCGCACGGCGGCGCGATCCTCAGCGCGGATTCAGGATGGTACTGATCATTCCTGCAATGATCCTTCGATGGATTCCGAATTGACGCTGGACGCCGTGGACCGGCGCATTCTTGCCGCGCTGCAACTGCAGGGGCGCATCACCTACGATGAACTCGCCGCGCAGGTGCAGTTGTCGGCGTCGGCCGTGTTGCGGCGGGTGCGGCGGCTGGAAGACGCGGGGGTCATCGCCGGCTACGCCGCGATCGTGCCGCCGGGCAAGCTGGGGTTGGGCTTGTCGGCCTATGTCGAGGTGCAGTTGCAGCGGCCGGTCGAGGCCCAGGGCGGGCGTCTGGCCGAGCAGTTTCGCGCCGCGGTGCAGGACTGGCCGGAAGTGGCCGAGTGTGTCTGCCTGAGCACCGGCATGAGCTATCTGCTGCGTGTCGTGGTGGCCGACATGGCGCACTACGGCCGCTTCATGATGGACACCTTGCTGCTGCACCCCGGTGTGCAAGATTGCAAGACCAGTTTCGTGCTCGATCAGATCAAGCTCCAGCGCGGCGTGCCGATCTGAACCTTCCGTGGTGGGGATGGGCCGATGGCGCCGGGTGTGTGACCTGTTCCAGGGATGGACTCGCCGTGTGATATTTTGTAACTTCCGTGCAAAACGGAGGCATGCACAAGATGACCTGGCTGATCAACCTCATGAAGTCGCTCGTGGCGCTGCTGGCGGTGCTGGTGGTCCTGGCGTATGCGCTGCCCAACCGCCATCTGGTCGAGCGGCACCACGTCATTGCCCGCACGCCGGCACAGCTCTGGCCGCTGCTGGCCGAGCCGCGCCAGTGGCCACGCTGGTCGCCCTGGCATGGCCGTGATCCGCAGATGCGGCTGGCGTACAGCGGCCCGGTGTCGGGCCAGGGTGCGCAGTGGTCGTGGGACAGTCCGACCCAGGGGCGTGGCCAGATGCGCTTCGACGAGGCCCAGGTGCCCACGCGGCTGGACTACGGGGTCACGTTCGATGGCCGGTCTTCGGTGGCGCGTGGCGAGATCCGGCTGGACGCCGTGGCGGGGGGCACGCGGGTGACGTGGACCCTGGAATCGACGGTTGGCCCCAACGTCTTGCTGCGCTGGCTCAGTCTGGTGACCGACTACCGGCTGGGGCAGGATGTCGAGCACGGACTCGACCGTCTGGCGGCGGTCGCGCTCGCCATGCCTTCCTGAGCCTGACGGCGGCGTGCGCTCAGGCTCAGGCCAGCGTGTTGTCGATCAGGCGCTGCACCGACGGCGGTGACAGCGTCAGCAACGTGGACAGCTCCTCCAGCTCGTCGAGTGTCGGCGTGGCGTGCGGGCCTTCGCGGTCGAGGCGGTCGGCCAGCGTCAGGGCAAGCGTCAACAGGCGCCGCTGGGGTTGCAGCAGCACCTGGCTGCGGGTGTCGTCAGGGTCGGTGAGCCGGCGCAGCGCGGCCGGCAGCCTCCAGTCGCTGGCCATCCGGTGTTCGAGCGCCCGCAGCCCGACGTTCAGCACGGCGCGCTCGTGTTCGGTGCTGTCTGGTTGGGGATCTTGTGCGCAGCGGTCCTGCACGGCCTGCGCCAGCGCCGGGGCGTGGCACCACAGCAGGATGTCCGCATGCCCGTGCAGCAGGGCGGCCTTCTGCAGCGTGCTGGCGTGGCCATCGGCGTGCAGCAGCGCAAACTCCGTCACCAGCCGCGCCGCACACCAGGCGCGGCGGATCAGCCGGTGGATTTCGGCCATGGCCTGCGGATGCGCCGCCAGGTGGTCGTCCAGCACCAGCGGGGGCGAAAACGTCTGGAAAAACGGGCCGATCCCCATCAGCACGACCGCGGCCGTCACGGTGTCCACGTCGGTCACCTGGCGGTCGGTGCGGTGCCGGGCCGCGTGGGCGAGCACGCGCAACGTCATCAGCGGGTCATCGCCGACCGCATCGTGGATCAGATGGGCATCGACCGTGCCGTGGCGTTCCTCGACTTCGGCCAGCACGCGCAGCCCGTCCGCCGTGTCGAGCAGGACCGGGATCGGCTGGCCTGTGAGGTACTGCGACCAGGCAGCGAGATCGGGCAGGGGCTGCGCGAGCATGTTCGGCTCCGGGGATGGGGGACGGTGGATGACGACCTTATCGGCGCCGTGTCCGCCGACTTGAGCGTGGGCACCGGTCTCAGTGGCCCTGGCTCCGCGGCAGCAGGCAGACCAGCTCGCCATTGCGGTAGAGCGCGCCGAACCGCTGTCCGTCGAGTTCCACCGTGCGCAGATCGACTTCGGCGCCTTCATGGGCGCAGGCTTCGCGTGCGGCCTCTTCCCGGTCCAGCCGCCGCAGGGCGCGCTGCTGGCGCAGGGCCTGCAGCGACAGGCGTGGAAGCCAGTGTGGCGGCCAATGTGGCAGCAGACGCGGGAGCAGGTCGTGGTAGGTCATCGCCGGGCTTTCGGGTGGACAAGGATCAGGGATCGCGAGGTCTCGTCAAGGTCATCGGCCACCAGGACGGTTTTTGCATGGGGGTCATTCCGTTGCATGCGGTATTTCCGTGCAACCCATGCCGCTGCGCACCCGGACCGCGCTGGGCAGCACAGTCGGGGCGTGACACGGGTGGGTGTCGGGTCAGGGGGGTTGTTGCTCAGATGATAAACGAATGTTTATCAATCTGTGAAGTACCTGGCGCTGCAACGCAGCAACGCAGCGATTCAGCGTTTTTTCTTCAGCGGTGCGATGCTCTGGCGGGCACGGGCCCAGAGTGCGGCGTCGGCGTCCACCGCGCTGGGCGGCGGCGGCGGCGGCGGGGGCGGCGTCGGCACGGGCGCCAGCACCTCGCCCAGCAGATCGAGCAGCCGCTGGCGTGCCCGCTGCGGATTGCGGCGGTAGTAGGTCAGCACCAGCCCGGTGATGAAGCGTTCGTCCTCGTCGCGCGGGGTGCCGGTCTCGGCGGTGCGGGGTGCGGCACTGGCCAAGGGCACTGTCGCGGTGACCGCGGTGACACCGTGCGGGTGGTCCAGCCAGCCAGCCGGCTTGTCGCAACGCTGCTCGAACTGCCGCGCCAGCCGCTCGCCGATCTGGCGCGTGCGGCCCTTGATCTGGCTCCAGTAGCTGGGCTGGATCTCGATGCGCTCGGCGAAGCGCCGCTCCAGTCCGCGCAGGGCCGCCGCGTCCGGCGCGGCACTGGCAGCACTGCGGACGAACTCGTCGAAAAGGGCCAGCGCATTGAGGTAACGCTGCGTGGCGGTGTCGTGGCCGGAAGAGATCATCCGGGGATGATAAGTCGCGGCGTCTCGGGAGTGCCACGGGTACCGCTGGAGCGGGTCTGGGTCTAGCATGGGCGCCATGAATGCGCCCGTTGCTGCTTCTCCTGTGGTCCGGTTGCTGCGCCCCTTGCAGCCCCTGACGTGGCTGGAACGTGCCTGGCATGACATCCGCCAAGCGCCGGGCGTGGGGTTCGGCCACGGTGTCCTGCTCGCGGGGTGGGGCTGGCTGCTGGTGTTGTTCGCCAAGGACCGGTTCTGGGTGCTGGCGGGGGCGCTGTCGGGCTTGCTGCTGGTCGCGCCCATCCTGGCGACGGGGCTGTACGCCGTCAGCCGTGCGCTGGAGCGGGGCGAGTCCGCCGGCTGGGGCACGGTGGCCGCGGTGTGGCGCTCGCTGGACCGGCGGCTGGTGGTGTTCGGGGTGCTGCTGGCGGCGGCCGGGACGTGCTGGGTGATGACCTCGGCGGCGCTGATCACGCTGCTGGCGCCGCACCGCATCGACACGCCGGTCGATTTCCTGCGCTACGTGGTCGCCAACCGGGACTCGTGGCTGTTCGAGGGCTGGCTGGCGCTGGGCGGGATGCTGGCCGCGCCGGTGTTTGCCTCCAGCGTGGTGGCGATTCCAATGCTGCTGGACCGGCCCGTCGGCGTCTGGCAGGCGGTGCTGGCGAGCTGGAAGACCGTGCTGGACAACCCGCTGCCGATGGCGGTGTGGGCGGCGCTGGTGATGGGCTTCATGCTGCTCGGGCTGGCGGCGCTGCTGGTCGGGCTGGTGTTCGTCGTGCCGATGCTGGGGCACGCGAGCTGGTACGCTTACCGCGATCTCTACCCCCCGCTGCTCCCGCCCTGCGCCACCCCACCATGTTCGGCTATACCGAGGAACAACTTGCCCAGTTCGGCCTGACGGTCGGCATCGGGGCCTTCATCCTCTACATGCTGTTCGTCATCGCGCAGCTCGCCCGCGAGGCCAAGGCCGGCCGCTTCGGCACCTTCGTGCTGTTCGTCGTGCTGGCCTTCGGCATGGTGGGCTTCGTCGCCAAGAGCGTGATCGCCTGGCTGCTGGGCATGTGAGTCCGTTCAGAGCACCATCTTCACCATCGGATGCGTCGTCAGCGTGCGGTACAGCTCGTCGAGTTGCGGCCGGCTGGTGGCGCGGATGGTGATGGTCACGCCGAGGTAATTGCCGGCCTTGCTCGGACGGAGTTCGAGGGTGCTGGCGTCGAAGCCGGGGTCGAACTGCCGTGCCACATGGGCAATGGCGGCCGCGAAGCCCTCCACGTTCGCCCCCATGACCTTGATCGGAAAGTCGCAGGGGTACTCGATCAGCGACTGCTCGGGCGGAATGTCTCCGGGGTGGCTCATGTCCGGCTCCCGCTCAGCGCATCCACAGGCGCAGCGTGTCCCAGGCGCGGCCGAACATCCCCGCCTGCTCCACGGCTTCCAGCACCGTCACCGGCACTTCGCGCACCACCTGGCTGCCCGAGAGCACCTTGAGCGTGCCCACCTGCTGGCCCTTGGCGAGCGGCGCGATCAGCGGGTCGGTGCGCACGAGCTGCGTCTTGAGCTGCGCGCCCTCGCCGCGCGGCACCGACACGACCACCGGGGCCTGCGTGCCGAGCTTGGCGGTGGCGGCTGCACCCTTCCAGAGTTCGGCCTGCGTGATGACCTGGCGCGCGTCATAGACCTTGACCGAGTCCCAGGCGCTGTAGCCCCAGTTCAGCAGCTTCTGGCTCTCGACCGCGCGCCCTTCCTTCGACGCAGCGCCGACGACCACGCTGATCAACCGGCGCGGCCCGTTCGGGAAATCGCGCTTGGCGGTGGCGATCAGGCAGTAGCCGGCGGCGTCGGTGTAGCCGGTCTTCAGGCCGTCCACGCTCGGGTCGCGCCACAGCAGCAGGTTGCGGTTCTGCTGCGTGATCTTGTTGAAGGTGAACTCCTTGATGGCGTAGTAGCGCACGTCGCCGGGGAAGTCATTGAGCAGCCGCGTGGCGATGGTGCCGAGTTCGCGCACCGTGCTGACGTGGCCGGGCGCGGGCAGCCCTTCCGGGTTCTTGAACTGCGAGACCTTCAGCCCGAACGCCTGCGCCTGGCGGTTCATCATCGCGACGAAGTTCTCCACCGAGCCGCCGACCGCTTCGGCCAGCAGCACGGTGGCGTCGTTGCCGCTCTGCACGATCATGCCCTTGATGAGATCCTCGACCCGCACCTTGTTGCCCACCTGGATGTACATCCGGGAGGCGTCGGTCATGCCGGTGCGCCAGGCGCGTTCGGAGACGGTGAGTTCCTGGTCAAGCGTGAGCTTCTTGTCGCGCAGGGCCTGGAAGACCAGATACGCCGTCATCAGCTTGGTCAGCGATGCCGGTTCGACCGTGGTGTCGGGATTGCGGCCGGCCAGCGCCTGGTCGGCGCTGAGGTCGAGCAGCACATACGCCTTGGCGGCGATTTCGGGGGCGGGCGGGGTCTGGGCCGAGGTGTACGGCAGGGCCAGGGCCAGCGCCAGGGTGGCGAGGAGTCGTTTCATGGGGGATTCGGTTCAGTTCAGGGCTGGGGTCTCAGTGCCAACTGCGCACGATGAGCTGGCGCAGGCGGGGCAGTTGACCGTGGAAGAAATGGCCGACACCGGGCACCACGGTGACGGGCAGTTGCTGCGGGCGTGCCCAGTCGAGCGTGGCCGACAGCGGGACGACATCGTCGGTTTCGCCGTGTATGACCACGGTGTCTTCGGGCACGTCGGCCGGGCGGGCGCGCTGGGTGGAGGGGCCGACCAGCAGCAGCCGCTCGGCGCACTGACCGTCCTCCAGCGCCAGCCGGGCCGCCGCCAGCGTGGTCACGTAGCCGCCGAACGAGAAGCCGCCCAGCGCCAGCGGCAGGCCCGCGATCCGCTGCGCCGCCACGACGGCGAGCAGGTCGTCGCTCTCGCCGCGGCCTGCGTCATGCACGCCTTCGGTCGCCCCCACGCCGCGGAAGTTGAAGCGCACCGTGCGGTAGCCCATCAGCAGGAAGGCGCGCGCCATCGTCTGCACGACCTTGTTGTCCATCGTGCCGCCGAACAGCGGGTGCGGATGGGCGAGCACCACCACGCCGCGCAGCGCGTCGAAGCCCACCGGCTGGTCGATCGCCACCTCGATGGCCCCGGCAGCTCCGGCCACCTGCCCCCGTTCGGTCTGGGCGTTCATCGGCCCACGTCGGCCGGCAGCACCAGGCGCTCGACGATCTGGCCGTGCTTCAGGTGCGACTCGACGATTTCGTCGATGTCCGCGGTGTCCACGAAGGTGTACCAGGTGGCGTCCGGGTAGACCACCGCCACCGGACCACCGGCGCAGCGGTCGAGGCAACCCGCCTTGTTGACCCGCACCTGGCCTGGTCCCGCCAATCCGGCCACCTTGACTTGGCGCTTGCAGTGGTCAAACGCGGCTTGTGCGCCCTGGTCGGCGCAACTGGACTCGCCCTGGCGCTGGTTGAGGCAAAAGAAGATGTGGCGCTGGTAGTAGCTGCCGCTGGGCGTCGGGGCGGTGGGGGCGGAGGTTGGCGTGGGCGTGCTCATGGGCGGATTGTAGGAGTCGGACCAGGGGGCAGGCGGCGTGGGGATACCACCTGCAACACCAGGAACACCAGTGCTCCCAGCGGCCACACCCAGCCTATCCACTGCGCCAGCCCGTGAAAGCGGATGAAGCGGCCTTGCTCCCAGGCTTTCAGGCTGAGCGCGAAGTACGGGTCGGCGCCGGTCTGGTTGACCAATCCGATCAGGATGGTGAGCACGATCAGGCCCAGCGCGGCCACCACCCGCCGGTGCATGAAGGCCAGCGCGCAGCCCAGGATCAGCCCCATCAGCAGGCCCGGCACCACGGGCGGCGCCAGCCAGGACATGGCGTGGTCGGGACCGAAGTTCAGGGCGGTGGACAAGGCGGTGGCGCTGACACCCAGCACGCAGGCCCCGGCAAGGGTCACCAGCCGGTGGCGCACCCGGCGCAGCATCACGAAGCTCACCAGACAGGGCGCGAGCAGCCCGAGTGCCGTTACCAGCGCCTCGCTGCCTGGAGCGAGCGAGCTGTTCGCGGCGGGCAGCGGCACCCAGTCGGCGAAGGGCGTGTCCGCCAGCCAGCCGTCCACCAGGGTGGCCAGCCGCACCAGCCCCTGCCCCGGACTCAGCGGCACCGGCGTCGGAAACAGCAGCCCGATCGGCCAGGACAGCAGCAGCACCAGCCCGAGCGTGCCGTGCGGCACGAACAGCACATCGCGCAGCCGCTGCCAGCCCGCCATCGCGCCCAGCCGCTGCAGCCCCAGCGCCAGCACCGCACCGGTCACGGACCCCGCGCTGTTGAGCGCCCAGTCCATCCGCGACGGCACGCGCAGCGGCAGAACATACTGCGTCCACTCCATCGCCAGCGACAGCAGCACGCCGACCCCCGCCGCCTGCAAGCCGGCCCGCCACGGCGCTGACCCTCCCCGCAGCCACGCCACCGCGAGCAGCAGCCCCAGCGGCAGGTAGGCCAGAAAGTTGGACCAGAAATCGAAGCGCGTGTAGCGCGACATCGGCAGCCACAGCAGCGTCCACCCGGCCTGTCCCGGCGGCAGCACCGGCCATTGCCACGGCGCGAAGGGGTGCAGGCTCGCGTAGACGATCAGCCCGGCCCACATCCAGGCCAGCGGCCAGGAGGAGGAGCGGTGGGCGGGCATCGGGTGGGGCGGGCCGTCGGCGGGGGCGGCGCGCTCAGAACGGCTTGAACACGACCAGGGCGACGATGGCCGTGAACAGCACGACGGCGACCTCGTTGTAGACCCGGAACCAGGTGTGGCTGCGCTGGTTGGCCGCGTGCTCGAACTGGCGCAGCAGCCGGGCATTGACATGGTGCAGGCCGACCACGAGCACCACCAGCGCCAGCTTGGCGTGCAGCCAGCCGTTGCCGGGGCCGCGCCACAGGCCGAAGCCCAGCCACAGCCCGAGTCCGCTGGCCAGCGCGACCGCCATCAGCAGCGTCGAGAAGCGTTGCAGCTTGCGCGCCATGAGCAGCAGCCGCTCGCGCTCGGCGTGGCTGTCGGGAGCGACCATCGCCAGGTTGACCAGGATGCGCGGGAGGTAGAACAGCCCCGCGAACCAACTGGCGATGAAGAGAATGTGCAGGGTCTTGACCCCGAGGTAGAGCGTGTCCATCACGGCATCATAGGGACCGCTCGCCTCGGGTGGGGTCGCAGGGGCACCAGGCTCAGCCAGCGTCTTTCACGCACTTCTTGACGAAGCTGTTCTTGGCCGCACCCGCCAGCTTCTTCTCGGCCGCCTTGGCGTCGCAGGCGGTCTGTGCGTCACCGCCGCCGCCGGTTTCGCGCTCGCACTTCTTCATGAAGCTGTTCTTGGCGGCACCCGCCAGCTTCTTTTCCCCGGCCTTGGCCGCGCAGCCGCTGTCGGCGGCGTAGGCGGTGGAGGACAGGCCGGCCAGGGCCAGGGCCAGCACGGTGATCAGCTTCTTCATGGTCGATTCCTTGGTTGCTTGGGGGGTGCAGCGCAATGGCGCCACGCGCATTGAAACCGCAGCGACCCCTTTCGGCAAGAGGGGATGTCTGATCAACCGCGGATCAGAGGATGCGCCGCGGATGCGCCAGCGCCTCGTGCGCGGCGTGGAGGCGGCGCACCAGCACGCGGATGAAGGCTTCGTCGAAGAGGTGGCGCGTCTGCGGACTGAGCCGGGCCAGGGTCTCCGGGGTGAAGGAGATGGCGGTGGCGTTGTCGGTGACGACGATGTCGGTGCTGTGGCGGCGCAGCTCCGGGTTGGGGGCGAGGTAGGCCATCTCGCCGACGGAGGTGCCGGCGCCGAGCTGCGCGACGCGCTGGCCGGCACGGCGGACGTCCACGGCGCCGCTGGCGATGATGTGGAAGGTGCGCCCCTCCTCGCCGCGGCGGTAGAGCGCGTGGCCGACCGGGTAGCGCCGCCAGCGCGCCCGGTGGACAACCTCCCACAGCGCCACGTCGCCGAACTGGGTGAAGAACTCCAGCGTGCGCAGCAGGGTGAAGCGTTCGGAGTCGAGCACGCCCTGCGAGCTGCCGCGCGGGACGTGGTGCAGCGTGATGAGCTGCGACAGCGCCTGGCCGACGGCATCCCACGAGGGGTAGCGGTCGTCGGCGCGCTTGGCCAGACAGCGTTGCACCACCTGGTCGAGCGCCGGGGTCACGCCCGTGCGCAGCCCGACCAGGCTCTGCGCGGGGACGTGGCAGATCTGGTGCATCAGGCTGGCCTGGCTGGTGGCCTCGAACGGCGCACGCCCGGCGATCAGGTGGTACAGCACCGCGCCCAGCCCGTAGACATCGGCCCGCGCATCCAGCTCGCTGCCGTCGAGCTGCTCGGGCGACATGTAGGCCAGCGAGCCGACGCGGTGGACCTGCGTGGCGTCCGAGGTGAGGTTGAGCGCGCTGCCGAAGTCGGTGAGCTTGATGTCGTGGATCTCGGTGCCGTGGCCCTGCGTCAGGGTGAGGATGTTGGCGGGCTTCACGTCGCGGTGGACCAGCCCCTGCCGGTAGCAGTAGCCCAGCGCCATCGCGCACTTGAAGCCGATTTCCACGATCTGCTCCAGCGGCAGCAGGTGGCCGGGCTGGCAGAAGGCGCGCAGCGTGGTGCCGGGCACGTACTCCATCACCACGTAGGGCGCCACCGGGTCCGGCACGGCGTCGAAGATCTCGACCACGTTGGGGTGGTGCAGCCGGCCGGCCAGCGCAGCTTCCGAGGCAAAGAAGCGCGCGAACATGTGGCCGTCGTGCGCGTCGCTCAGCACGCTGGCGCGCACCTGCTTGACCGCCACCTGCCGGTCGTGGAACTCGTCGTGGCAGAGGAAGACCTCGCTGGTCGTGCCTTCGCCGAGGCGACGGATGACGCGGTACTTGCCAATGCGTTCGGGCAGAACCGGGGCGGTGCAGTCGATCATGGGGGCTTCACAGGGCAATCGCCGATCCTTTCACTCCCGGCCGTGCCGTGCAAGTGCGGATTGCGCGCCGACCCGCCCCGTAGAATCCGCGCATGATTCAAGCCAAAGAGCAACTCCTCGCCGCGCTCGGCGACGCGCTGGCCGAGATCGCGCCCGGTGCGGCGGTCGAGCCTGCCTTCGAGAACCCCAAGCAAGCCTCCCACGGGGACTTGGCCTGCACCCTGGCGATGCAGCTCGCCCGCCCGCTGAAGCAGAACCCGCGCGCCCTCGCGCAGACGCTGATCGTGGCCCTGCAGACGCGCCCCGCGGCGCAGCAGTGGGTCGAGTCGATGGAGATCGCCGGCCCCGGCTTCATCAACATCCGCCTGAAGCCCGCCGCCCGCCAGCAGGTGGTCGCGCAGGTGCTGGCCGAGGCCGACGGCTTCGGCGTGCGCCCGGACAACGGCCGCAAGGTGATGGTGGAGTTCGTCTCCGCCAACCCGACCGGCCCGCTGCACGTCGGCCATGGCCGGCAAGGGGCGCTGGGTGACGCGCTGTGCAATCTGTACGCGACCCAGGGCTGGCAGGTCCACCGCGAGTTCTACTACAACGATGCCGGCGTCCAGATCGGCACGCTGGCCACCTCGACCCAGTGCCGCCTGAACGGGCTGAAGCCGGGCGACGACGGCTGGCCCGAGTCGGCCTACAACGGCGAGTACATCGGTGACATCGCCGACGCCTTCCGCCAGAAGGCCACCGTCCGCGCCGATGACCGCGAATTCACCGCGTCCGGCGACCCGGCCGACCTCGACGGCATCCGCCAGTTCGCGGTGGCCTACCTGCGCCACGAGCAGGATCTGGATCTGCGTGCGTTCGGCGTGCGCTTCGACCACTACTACCTGGAATCCAGCCTCTACAGCAGCGGTCGGGTCGCCGAGGCGGTGCAGAAGCTGGTGGCGGCCGGCAAGACCTTCGAGGACGGTGGCGCGCTCTGGCTGCGCAGCACGGACTACGGCGACGACAAGGACCGCGTGATGCGCAAGTCCGACGGCACGTTCACCTACTTCGTGCCCGACGTGGCGTACCACATCCACAAGTGGCAGCGCGGCTTCCACAAGGTCGTCAACGTCCAGGGCAGCGACCACCACGGCACCATCGCCCGCGTGCGCGCCGGCTTGCAGGCCGCGGATGTGGGCATCCCGGCGGGCTTTCCGGACTACGTGCTGCACAAGATGGTCACGGTGATGAAGGGCGGCGAGGAGGTGAAGATCTCCAAGCGCGCTGGCTCCTACGTCACGCTGCGTGACCTGATCGACTGGACCAGCCGCGACGCGGTGCGCTTCTTCCTCATCAGCCGCAAGGCCGACACCGAGTTCATCTTCGACGTGGACCTCGCGCTGCAGGCCAACGACGAGAACCCGGTGTTCTACGTGCAGTACGCCCACGCACGCATCTGCTCGGTGCTGGCGAAGTACGAGGCCGAGTACCAGGGGGCCGTGTCGGTCGAAGCCCTCGCGGCGGCGGACCTGTCCGGGCTGATGGCGCCGACCGAGGTCGCGCTGATGAACAAGCTGGCCGACTACCCGGAGATGCTGGCCCGCGCCGCGCAGGATCTGGCGCCGCACGACGTGGCGTTCTACCTGCGCGACGTGGCATCGGCGTACCACAGCTATTACGCGGCGGTGCGCTTCCTGGACGGCGACGCGGTGGCGATGCCGGCACGGATGGCGCTGCTGCAGGCGACGGCGCAGGTGTTGCGCAATGCCCTGGCCCTGCTCGGTGTGGATGCACCGCGCAAGATGTGACAGAGACGGGATGGTGGGAGGCACCATGAGGACAACGGTCAGGAGACCCTCGATGGCATCGAATGGAAAGACACAGCGCGGCGGCTTCGGCGTGGGCGTGGTCGTGGGGCTGCTGGTCGGCCTGGTGCTGGCGCTGGGCGTGGCGCTCTACGTGACCAAGGCGCCGATTCCCTTCATGGACAAGGTGCCCCAGCGCACGGCCGAACAGGACGCGGCCGAGGTGGAGCGCAACAAGCACTGGGATCCGAACTCGCCGCTGCACGGCAAGAACCCGGCCAAACCCGCCGTTGGCTCGGCCCGCACCGACAACGCCTCCACCGCCACGGCCACTGCCGCGCAGGACGCCGTGGCCAGTGCGGTGGCCAACGCGGCGGCCGGGGTCACGGCGGTGGCCAGCAGCGCCCCCGCGCGCGCAGCGTCCGCAGCGGCCAGCCGGGCCTCGGGTGTGGCTGCTGCGTCGGTGTCGGCGTCGGCGGCCAGCGCGTCAGCCAAACCCGGTGCGGATGCGTTTGTGTATTTCGTGCAGGTCGGCGCGTATGTCAGCACCGACGATGCCGAGCAGCAGCGCGCCAAGCTGGCGATGGGGGGGTTGAAGGCCCGCATCACCGAACGCGAGCAGTCTGGCCGTCTGATGTACCGTGTGCGCCTTGGCCCGTTCGAGACCCGCGACGATGCCGAGCGGATGCGCGACCAGACGACGGCCTCGGGCTACGGCGAAGCGGCGCTGGTGCGTGTGCCACGTTGAGCCGCGTCGAATCGCGTTGAACCTTGCTGCACGGAACCACTCTGATCCGGCTGGACCATCGAAAGGAAACATTGCATGAAGCGTCGTGAGTTTGTCGTGGGCAGTACCGCCGCCCTTGCGCTGGGTGGGGTCAGCCCCATGGTGTCGGCCCAGGGGTCGTTCCAGGAAGGCAAGCACTTCGTCCGCCTGTCCACCCCCGTGCCGGTGTCCGCCCCCGCCGGCAAGATCGAGGTGATCGAGTTCTTCTGGTACGGCTGCCCGCACTGCAACGCCTTCGAGCCGACGCTGGAGGCGTGGATCAAGAAGCTGCCTGCGGACGTGGCCTTCAAGCGCGTGCATGTCGGGTTCCGGCCCAACTTCGAGCCGCAGCAACGCTTCTACGCCACGCTGGAAGCCCTCGGGCTGGTCGAGCAGATCCACCGCAAGGTCTTCTACGCGATCCACCAGCAAGGCGCGAAGCTGGACAAGCCCGAGGCGCTGATCGAGTTCGCGGTGCAGAACGGCGCCGACCGGGTCAAGTTCACCGAGATGTTCAACTCCTTCGGGATGCAGAACAAGGTCCGCCAGGGCAAGCTGCTGTCCGAGGCGTACAAGATCGACGGCGTACCCGCGCTCGGCATCCACGGCCACTACTACACCTCGCCGTCGCTGGCCGGCGGTGACAACACGCCCGAGTCGGAAGGCCAGGTCCGTGCGCTGGCGCTGACCGACCAGCTCATCGCCAAGTCGCGCAAAGGCACCTGACGCCACCCCGCACCGCACCCTGCCACAGGCCCGCGACAGAAGATGCCGCGGGCCTGTTCGCTTCTGGCCAGACTGGCTAGAATGGAATGCAATTTCCATGCCTTGACCTCCAATGCGCCCTGCTGCTGCTGTGCTGTTCCGACGTTCATGCCGAAGTTCGTGCCGAAGCACGGGTTGGATGCGGGTGCTCGCCGCGGTGCTGGCGTGTGCAGGTCTGCCGGCCCACGCCGAAAAGGCCGATAGCGAGCAGGCGCTTACTTTTGATGCTGGCCGCATGGTGCTGGACGGCAAGCGCAAGATCCGCACCCTCAGCGGCGGCGTCGAGATCACCCGCGGCACCCTGGTCCTCAAGGCCGCGCAGATCGAGCTGAAGGAAACCGCGCAAGGCCAGTTCGCCACCGCCACCAGCGCCGACGGCCAGCTCGCCACCTTCCGCCAGAAGCGCGAGGGGCTGGACGAGATCGTCGAAGGCCAGGCCCGGCGCATCGAGTACGACACCGTGACCGAGACCGTGCGCTTCATCGACCAGGCGCAGGTGCGGGTGCTGCGCGGCGGCGTGCCGGCCGACCAGGTGACGGGCCAGACCATCGTCTACAACCATGCACGCGACGTGTTCGAGGTGCAGGGCGGCGGGGGGGCGGCTTCGACCGGCGGTTCCGGCGGGCGCGTCAAGGGCGTGGTGACGCCGCGCAAATCCACGGGTGTGGCGGCCGAGCCGGTGAGTGCGGAGACACCGCGTTGACCGAGGTCCGCCACGACAGCCGCAGTTGCCTGGAGGCCGAGGGGCTGCAGAAACGCTACGGCGCCCGGCTGGTGGTCAAGGATGTCCACCTCTCGGTGCGCAGCGGCGAGGTGGTCGGCCTGCTGGGGCCGAACGGCGCGGGCAAGACGACCAGCTTCTACATGCTGGTCGGGCTGGTGCGGGCCGACGCGGGCAGCATCCGCATCGACGGCGCCGAGGTGCAGCGCCTGCCCATCCACCAGCGCGCGCGGCTTGGCCTGTCCTACCTGCCGCAGGAGGCGTCGATCTTCCGCCGCCTGACGGTCGAGGAGAACATCCGCGCCGTGCTGGAGCTGCAGCACGGCGCGGACGGCCGACCGCTCGGCGCGGTGCGCATCGAGGCGCTGCTCGACGGGCTGCTGCACGACCTGTCGATCGAGCGGCTGCGCGCCAGCCCCGCGCCGGCCCTGTCGGGTGGCGAGCGGCGGCGTGTGGAGATCGCGCGGGCGCTGGCGACGCAGCCGCGCTTCATCCTGCTGGACGAGCCGTTTGCCGGGGTCGATCCGATTGCGGTGATCGAGATCCAGCGCATCATCGGTTTTCTCAAGGCGCGCGGCATCGGCGTGCTGATCACCGACCACAACGTGCGCGAGACGCTGGGCATCTGCGACCGCGCCTACATCATCAGCGAGGGCCGTGTGCTGGCCGAAGGGACGCCGGCGGCCATCGTCGAGAACCCGGACGTGCGCAAGGTCTACCTCGGCGAACATTTCCGCATGTGACTCCGACTCCGATTCCGGTCCCGACCCCATGAAACCTTCCCTGCAGGTCCGCCTCTCGCAGCACCTGGCGCTGACGCCACAACTGCAGCAGTCGATCCGGCTGCTGCAGCTCTCGACGCTGGAGCTGCACCAGGAAGTCGAGCAGATGCTCGAAGCGAATCCCTTCCTGGAAGTCGATGAAGAAGGCGCCGCCCAGGACCGCCCGATGGCCGACGCCACGCTGGCCCCGCCCGAGCGCAGCGCCGCCACCGCTGAGGAGTGGGACAGCGGCGACAGCACGGCCGCGTCCACCAGCAGCGCGTCCGAAGCCGAACCCGCGGGCGTCGATCAGCTCGATTTCAACAGTGGCAGCGACAGCCCCGACTGGGACAGCGGCAACGAGCGCGAGGACTACGACAGCCTGTCCGACGTGTCCGGCGCCCGCAGCAACGCCGTCGAGGACGAGGACGGCGACTGGAGCGAGCGGTCCAGCCTCACCGAGAGCCTCAACGACCACCTGCGCGGGCAGTTGCTGGGCATGCGGCTGGCGGGCGAGGACATGCTGCTGGTCGAGGCGCTGATCGACTCGCTCAACGAGGACGGCTACCTGGCCGATCCGCTGGAGGACGTGGCCGAGCGGCTGGCCATCGAGCTGTCGGTGGGCGATCCGTCCGGTGCGGTGCCCGGCGAGGAGGAGATCGCCGCCCTGCGCGAGGAGCTGACCGACCGGCTGCGCTGCGCCCTGGGCTGGCTGCAGAACCTGGAGCCGTGCGGCGTCGGGGCCCGCGATCTGGGCGAATGCCTGGTGCTGCAACTGCGCGAATGTGACCGCACCGAGGCGCAGCGCGTGGCCATCCTGGTCTGCCAGGGCCACCTGGAGCTGCTCGCCCGGCGCGACATGAAAAAGCTCATGGCCGCCACTGGTGCCGACGAGGACGACATCCGCGACGCCCAGACGCTCATCCGCACGCTGGAGCCGAAACCCGGTCGCCGCTTCACCCGCGCCGAGGCCAACATCGTCGTGCCGGACGTGATTGTGCAGAAGGCGGGCCGCGGCTGGCGCGTCGTGCTGAACCCGGACGTGATGCCCAAGCTGCGCATCAACGACCTCTACGCCCAGGTCCTGCGCCAGCACCGCAGCCAGCGCCACGGCGACGCGGGCGGGGCCACGCTGGCGGTGCGGCTGCAGGAGGCGCGCTGGTTCGTCAAGAACATCCTCCAGCGCTTCGACACCATCCAGCGCGTCTCGCAGGCCATCGTCGAGCGCCAGAAGGGTTTCTTCACCCACGGCGAGATCGCGATGAAGCCGCTGGTGCTGCGCGAGATCGCCGACGAGCTGGGGTTGCACGAGTCCACCATTTCGCGCGTGACGACGGCCAAGTACATGAACACGCCCTTCGGCACCTTCGAGCTGAAGTACTTCTTCGGGTCGTCGCTGAACACCGAAGCTGGTGGCAATGCCTCGTCCACGGCGGTGCGGGCGCTCATCAAGCAGTTCGTCGCGGCCGAGGAGGTGAAGAAGCCGCTCTCGGACAGCCAGCTCAGCACCATGCTGGAAGAGCAAGGCATCCAGGTCGCGCGCCGCACGGTGGCCAAGTACCGCGAAGCCCTCAAGATCGCGCCGGCCAACTTGCGCAAGGCGATCTGAGTCGGGGTTGGTTCGGGGCACGGTTCTGGTGCAGTGCCAGCGCCGAGCGGACCATCGCCGGGCAGGATCCGCAGTTACCCTGACAGTGCATGGTGCGGCCCTGATCCCGGTGTGACAAGGTGCGCGGCGGGCGTGTGCGGATGTTGGCGAATCGTCCGGCATGGCCTATGCAAGGGAAGGCGGGCACTCAGGAGCCCGACATGCACGACCCCCAACGCCACCAGATCGCCCGCCGCATCCATGATCTGCTCATGCACGAGATGGGCGAGGATGTGGATGTCAGCCTCATGCTGGGCCCGCCCGAATACGCCCGCGCGGTGCTCAGCCTGTGCCGGGCGTGTGGCAGCGCGGAGCTGGGGCGGCTGGCCGAGCAGTTCCTGATGACCCAGACACCCGTGCCCGTGTCTTCTCAGCCCCTGCGGCCTGCGGCGGTCAGCGCGGTGTCGATGCGCCGCTGACCGCTGCCCCGGTCCGGGGCGCCTCAGCCCGCGTTCAGCGCGACAGGTTCAACGGGTTCGACCAGTGCCGCCAGCGCGTCCATGAACCGCGTCAGCCGGGCACCTTCCAGGAAGGCCTCGGCGTTCGGCCCTTCGACCAGACCGACGAAGCGGTCGTGCCCGGCGTCGGCCTGCTGGGCGTCCACCAGCCGCGACTCGATGCTGTCGTCCACGAGCAGGTGGTGAACCTCCACCAGCCGCACGCGGTCGGTGCGGTGGACGCGGCTGAGCCGCTGCAGCAGCAGCGCGGGGTTCCACGGACGGTCGAGGTGAACGA
>NZ_JAAFKF010000075.1 GCF_013299175.1 Sphaerotilus sp. | reverse complement strand
ACGTCAACCAGCTCGTTCCCTTCAAGTACAAGTGGGCCTGGGACAAGTACCTCGCCACCTGCGCCAACCACTGGATGCCGCAGGAAGTGAACATGAGCCGCGACATCGCGCTGTGGAAAGACCCGAATGGTCTGACCGAAGACGAGCGCCGCATCGTCAAGCGCAACCTCGGTTTCTTCGTCACCGCCGATTCGCTGGCCGCCAACAACATCGTGCTGGGCACCTACCGCCACATCACGGCACCCGAGTGCCGCCAGTTCCTGCTGCGCCAGGCGTTCGAGGAAGCGATCCACACCCACGCCTACCAGTACATCGTCGAGTCGCTCGGCCTGGACGAGAGCGAGATCTTCAACGCCTACAACGAAGTCCAGTCGATCCGCGACAAGGACGAGTTCCTGATCCCCTTCATCGAGGCGATCATGGACCCGCACTTCAAGACCGGCACGCCCGAGACCGACCAGACGCTGCTGAAATCGCTGATCGTGTTCGCGTGCCTGATGGAAGGGCTGTTCTTCTACGTCGGCTTCACGCAGATCCTCGCCCTGGGTCGCCAGAACAAGATGACGGGCGCGGCCGAGCAGTACCAGTACATCCTGCGCGACGAGTCGATGCACTGCAACTTCGGCATCGACCTGATCAACGCGCTGAAGATGGAGAACCCGCACCTGTGGACTGCGGAGTTCAAGGCTGAAATCGTCGTGCTGTTCCAGAAGGCGGTCGAGCTGGAGTACGCCTACGCCGAAGACACCATGCCGCGTGGCGTGCTGGGCATGAACGCGGCGATGTTCAAGGGCTACCTGCGCTACATCGCCAACCGGCGCGCGGTGCAGATCGGTCTCGACGAGCTGTTCCCCGGAGAGGAAAACCCCTTCCCGTGGATGAGCGAGATGATCGACCTGAAGAAAGAGCGCAATTTTTTCGAAACCCGCGTGATCGAGTATCAGACGGGTGGGGCGCTGTCCTGGGACTGATGGGTCCGCCCGGGGCTGCGCCTTCTCTTGTTCAAACGTGCAAACTCATCTAGGAGAACTGTGATGGCAACAACAAAGAAGACGGCTGCGGCTCCCGCCAAGCCTGCAAAGAAGGCCGCGAAGGCCGCTGCACCGGTTGAAACGGTGGTCGTCGTGGCGGCCCCGGCTCCTGCACCTGCTGCCCCTGTGAAGAAGGCTGCAGCGCCGAAGAAGGCTGCCGCCAAGAAGGCGGCCGTGGTCGAAGCCGCAGCGCCGGCCCCCGCTCCTGCTCCTGCTCCGGTGGCGGCACCTGCTGCCCCGGTCAAGAAGGCTGCGGCGAAGAAGCCCGCGCTCAAGAAGGCGGCACCAGCGCCTGCCCCGGAACCTGTGCCCGCTCCGGTCGAGGCGCCGGCTCCGGCCCCGGTGGTCAAGAAGGCTGCGGCCAAGAAGAAGGCGGCTGCACCTGTTGCCGCTGCAGCACCAGCCCCCGTGCCCGCACCGGCGCCGGCGCCGGTGGCCGCCCCTGCCGCTCCGGCGAAGAAGGCTGCGAAGAAGGCTGCCGCGGCAGCGCCTGCACCCGCTGCCGCTCCTGTCGAAGCTCCGGCACCTGCCGCGAAGCCGGCCAAGAAGGCGGCGGCCAAGAAGGCTGTCGCAGCGCCCATTCCCGCGCCCGCGCCGGCGCCCCAGCCCAAGCCTGCGCTGAAGAAGGCTGGCGGCAAGAAGGCGGTGCCGGCCTCGGCGTCGTCCTCGACCGCCAAGACCACGCTTGCCCCGCAGGCCGCCTGGCCGTTCCCGACGGGCGAGAAGCCCTGAGGAACCTGCGCGTCAGCGTCCTGCGCTGACGTGTCAGGTCATCGAAAGCCCGGTTCGCGCCGGGCTTTTTTCATGTGCGGGCCTCGCAAGCTGTCAAGACGCGCTTTGCGAGTCGCCGTCGATCGGCAGGATCTGGCCCGAGATCGAGCGCCCGGCGTCCGAGGCCAGGAAGACCGCCAGTGCCGCGATGTCCTGCGGCGCCACCATGCGCTTGATCGATTGGTTGGCCAGCGCCGCGGTGCGCTCCTCGGCGACGCTGCGCCCACTGGCCGCGGCCCGACCTTCCAGCACCCGTTCGATGCGCGGACCTTCGACCGCACCAGGCAGGACCGCGTTGACGCGGATGCCGAACTCGCCGAGTTCGCGCGACAGCGTCTTCGTGAAGCCGATCAGTCCCCACTTGGTGGTCGCGTAGGGGCTGCGGTTCGGATAACCGAAGCGCCCGGCGAGCGAAGACATCACCAGGATCACGCCGGCCGGCGAGCGCTTCAGGTGCGGGATCGCATGGCGCGTGACGTTGAAGGTGCCAGTGAGGTTGACGCGCAGCACCGATTCCCAGGCGTCGGGGTCCATCTGCTCGACGCTCGCCGTCGGCCCCGAGATGCCGGCGTTGTTGACCAGCACGTCGAGTCCGCCGAGCGCCACCGCGGCCTCGGCGACCATGCGCTCGACGCTGGCGCGGTCGCCGATGTCGCATGCCGAGGTCGTCACGCCAGGCACCGAGGCGCGCAACGTGGCCAATGCGGCGGTGTCCAGATCGCAGACATGCACCTTCGCCCCCGCAGCCGCAAACGCCTGCACGATCGCGCGGCCAATCCCGGCGGCACCGGCGGTGACCAGGACTCGCTTGACTGCGCTCATGGGGCCTCCGGCTGGTTCAACTGCGCCGCCAAGTCGATGAAAAACGCCAGGCTGGCGGGATTGGCCATGGCCTCCGCACTCGCCACCTTCTCGCGCGGCATGCCGAGCAGCAGCTTGCGCACCGGGACTTCCATCTTCTTGCCGGTGAGCGTGCGCGGAATCTCGGCCACCTCAAACACCTCGTTGGGCACATGCCGCGCCGAGGCCTTGCTGCGGATCTCCTGCGCGATGCGGTTTTTCAGCGCCGCGTCGAGCACGCAGCCGGGCTTCAACACCACGAACAGCGGCATGAACGATGCGCGGCCGAGGAATTCCAGATCGACCACCAGGCTGTCGCGCACCTCGGGCATCTCCTCGACGACGCGGTAGATCTCGGCCGTGCCCATGCGGATGCCGAAGCGGTTGATCGTGCTGTCGGAGCGGCCGTAGATGATGGCCGTGCCGCGCGGCGTGAAGCGAATCCAGTCGCCGTGGCGCCAGACACCCTCGAAGGTCTCGAAATAGCTTTCGCGGTAGCGCCGGCCTTCCGGGTCGCCCCAGAAGTACAGCGGCATCGACGGCATGGGCTTCGTGATGACGAGTTCACCCACCTCATCGACCACCGGTTGGCCAGCATCGTTGAACGCACAGGCCGCGACACCCAGCTCCGTGCATTGAATCTCGCCAGCAGTGACCGGCAAGGTCGGGGCGCAGGCGACGAAGCCGGATGCGATGTCGGTGCCGCCGCTGATCGAGGCCAGCCACAGGTCGGGCTTGACCGCGTCGTACACCCAGCGGTAGGCCTCGATCGGCAGCGGCGAGCCGGTCGAGTAGACCGCCCGCAGGCGGTTCATCGGCGCGAAGTCGCGTGGGCGCAGGCCGTCCTTCATCGCGTTGATCAGGAACGCGGCGCCGCAGCCGAACGAGGTGACGCGGTGTTCGTCCATGAAGCGCCACAGTGCCTGTCCGTCGGGCCAGGCCGGGTTGCCGTCATAAAGCACGATGGTTGCACCGGTCAGCAAGGCCCCAAGCTGCAGGTTCCAGACGATCCAGCCGGTGCCGCCGAGGAAGAGCATGCGGTCGCCGGGCCGCACGTCCTGCTGCAAACCCAGCGTCTTCAGGTGCGTGAGCACGATGCCGCCGTGTCCATGCACCATGGCTTTGGGCATGCCGGTGGTGCCGGAGGAATAGACGATCCACAGCGGGTGGCTGAAGGGCAGGCGATCAAAGACGAGTTCGGCCGGCGCGGCGATGGCCTCGGCCCAAGGGAGGCCGTCGCGCCATTCGATCGGTCGTTGGCCGGACAGCGGGCCTGGCACATGCACCACCGCCTTCACGCTCGGCAACTCGCGCAACAACGCATCGACCACGCCCGCGCGGTCCTGCGTCTTGCCGTTGTAGGTGGTGCTGTCGGTGGCCAGCAGCAGCTTGGGTTCGATCTGGCGCAGGCGGTCGAGCACGACGGTGGCGCCCATGTCGGGTGCGCAGCTTGACCAGACGGCGCCGATGCTGGCACACGCCAGGAATGCGACGACGGTCTCGACGCGGTTGGGCAGGTAGGAAGCCACGCGATCGCCGGCCACCAGCCCCAGGGCGCGCATCTTCGCCGCCAGCGCGCCGGTGTCGCGCTGCAGTTCGGCCCACGACACTTCGCGTGTCGGCGTGTCTTCGCTGCGGGCAATCAGCGCGGGGGTGTCGGCTTGCGCATGCCGGAACACATGCTCGGCATAGTTCAGCCGTGCATTCGGATACCAGCTCGCGCCGGGCATCGCGTGCGACGCCAGCACCGGCTCGCGCGAGCCTTCGGCTTGCAGGTCGAAGAAGTCCCAGATGGTTTGCCAGAACGTGGCAACGTCGCTCACCGACCATTGCCACAGCGCCGCGTAGTCATCGAAGCGCAATCCGCGCTCGCGCGACAACCAGTGCTGGTAGGCCGCCAGTTGCGTCGCCTCGGTCTGCGCCGGCGTGGGCCGCCACAGGATGTCGCCTTCTCCGGCCACGAGTTGGATGTCCATGTCTGTCTCCTTGGGCATGGTGGCGAACTTAGTCTTCCGACGAGAAGCCCGAGGCATTGACCACCGGACCCCAGCGTTCGAGTTCGCTCTTGACGAGCTTGCCGAACTCGGCCTGCGACTCGCCACCCACGTCGAATGATGCCTTCTCCAGCCCTTCGATCACCGGCTTGGACTTCAGTGCCGTGCGGATCGCGGCGTTGAGCCTGGTCACGATCTCGACCGGCGTCTTGGCCGGCACGAAGACACCGAAGTACTCGTCGGCCGCCACGTCCTTGAAGCCGCTTTCGGCCATCGTCGGCACGTTGGGCAGGAACTTCGAGCGCTTGGCGCCGCTGACCGCCAGGATGCGCAGCTTGCCGGACAGGTGGTGCTGCAACACCTCGGGCAGCACGTTCACGCCCGACTGCACCTGACCGCCGAGCAGATCGCTCACCAGCGGCGCGCCACCCTTGAACGGGATGTGATTGAGCGACACGCCGCCGGCGCGGCTGAGCATCACGCCGACGAAGTGTGGCGTGGCCCCGGCGGCCGGCGAGCCGTAGTTGGCGTCCTTCGGATTGGCCTTGGCCCAGGCCATGTAGTCGGCCACGGTCTTCACGCTGGTGGGCACGGCCGAGCTGACGGACAGAGCAAAGGTCACGGTGGCCACCGAACTCACCGGCGTGAAATCGGCCAGCGTGTCATAGCCGAGCTTCTTGTACACATGCGGGTAGATCGTCAGGATCGACGCCGGCGTGAGCAGGATCTGCGTGCCATCGGCGTCGCCCGCCTTCACGGCCTGCGCGCCAAGGCGGCCGCCGGCACCGGCCTTGTTCTCGACGATCACCGTCGGCGCGTAGGTGCCGCGCAACTGCTCGGCCAGCAGGCGGGCGACGGTGTCGGCAGCGCCACCGGCCGGGAAGCCGACGACGATCTTGGCGGTCTTGTCGATGGTGGTCTGTGCCTGTGCAAAGGGTGACGAGGCGGCGGCGGCCAAGGCAGCGGCGGCAATGAGTTGGCGGCGGTTCAGCATGGTGGGAGTCTCCGGCGGATGTGGGGGCGCGATGGAGTGCATCATTCGGCGCAACTCGGATCGTCACCGTCGGTTCGACGACAGTTCGAGTCGGGGTAACTACTCGGAGGACCGCCAATGACCCGCGCCTTGCGGACGCCGTCCGCGTCGATCAGCGTCGATGAACTGCTGTCGCAGTCGCCTTGGTGGGCGGCCATCGGCGAGGCGGCGCAGCAGCAACTGCGCCGCGACATCGGCGTGCGTGCCATCGCTGCGGGTGCCAGCCTTGGCCACCACGGCGAGACGCAGCACCACTGGTACGGTGTGCTGGAGGGCTTGCTCAAATGGTCGATCAATGCGGCCGACGGCCGCACCGTGACGCTGGGCGGCCAGTCGGTGGGCAGTTGGTTCGGCGAGGGCACCTTGCTGCGCGGCCAGCCACGCCGGGCCGATCTGGTGGCGCTGCGGGCGAGCCGCGTGGCGACGATGCCGTTCGAGACCTTCGACTGGCTGCGCCGCACGCAGCCGGCGTTCAACGAATTCCTGCTGCAGCAGATCAACGAGCGGCTGCACTGGTTCATGGGCAACTTCGCCGCGCACCGGCTGCTGGACGCGGATCGGCTGGTCGCCCGTGCGCTGCTCGGCTTGGTGCATCCGCTGCTGAACCCCCGCGGCGAGTGCTGCCTGACGATCTCGCAGGAGGAGTTGGCCAACCTCGCGACCGTCTCGCGCCAGCGCTGCAACGAGAGTCTGGTCGCGATGAAGCGCAATGGCCTGCTGCAACTGGACTACGGGGCGGTGAGGGTGCTGGACCTCGCCGCTTTGCAGCAACTGGCCGATTGACCGCTCCGTGCTCGATGCCCGATGTTGGATGCCTGATCAGGTCACTGGCAGGTGTAGCTGCTGGCCAGTTTCACCGAACCCGTGCCGTTCCAGGTGGTCTTCTTCGGGTACACGCACACGGGATAGCTGACGCTGCCATCGCGGGACGTGATCAGCATGTCCTCGGGCGCCACGCCGCGTTCCACCCAGTCCTGCAGCGCGCTGAACATCTGGTCCTGTGCGCGGGTCGGGGTCTGGTTGGCGTTGCCGGGCAGCATCGGCATCGGGACCGTGTTGTTCTGGCCGCTGACGGTGTGCGCCCGGCCCTGCGAGCTGTGGGCCATGCCGGGCACCATGTACATGCGCAGGAACTTCTGCACCTCGGCATGGCCGCCCATCCGGGCCTGCACGCGGTCGAGGTAGTGGATGGCGGTGGCCGGCGGAATGGCGTCGTCGGCCAGGCCGTTGTACATCACCACCTTGCGCCCGAGGTCGCGCAGCTTGCGCAGGTCCGGGTTGTCGGTGGCGAGGTGGCCGAAGAGTTCCTGCTGTGCCACACCCCGGTCCACGGCCTCGGCCAGCCCGGCGTAGCCGAGCTGCGTCCAGCGGTTGCGCTCGGGGGTCGAGGTGTTGAGGATCGGTGCGGCACGGGTCACGCTGGCGTCGGCGGCGTAGCGCACGTCCTGCAGCGCCGTGGCCACGTTGTCGGTGCCGGCTCCGGTGGCCAGACCGCCGATGCCGGTGCCGCGGGTGAAGGTCCACCAGAGCTGGCCGTCTCCGAGCGCCAGCCCGCTGCGGGCGGCGGCGGACTGGTTGGCGTCGAATCGGCCGTCGCGGGTCGCGCCATACCAGATCTTGTTGATGGCATCGGCCTCCGGGCGGCTCAGGCACACGGCCGGGTCGGCACCGCTGCCGGTCACGCCATCCCCCGCGACCCCGGCACACAGCGCCGCCGCGTCACGGGCCGGGTTGTAGCTGCAACTGAAGGGATCGAGCAGGAAACCCAGCTTCGCCTGATCGCACTGGGCGACGGCGCGGGCCGTGGTCTCGTTGAGCTTCTTGGCGAAGGCGGTGGCCCGTGGCTTGTCGGTGGCGTTGTAGCCCAGGTCGGTTTTCATGACCACCTGGGCATACAGCCCGGTGGGGCCGAAGCTGGGGATGCTGATCGCGGGCTGGGCGATCATGTAGCCGTCGTACAGCTCGGGGTACTCCTGCGCCACCTTCAGGCCCTGGCGCCCGCCCTGCGAGTGGCCGTCGTAATAGGCGAACTGCTGGGTGCGGCCGTAGTAGAGCTTGACCAGCGCCTTCGTCTTGACCGCCTGCTCGACCATCGCGCGCCAGGAGAAGTCGCGGAAGCCTTCGCGGTTGATCTGGCCGTTGGAGAGGAAGGTGAACGAGCCGTCCTGCGACCAGGGCTGGCCGGCGTCGGTGGTGCCGACGGCATAGCCCAGGTTGGCGTTGACGAGGGCGGGCACCTTGCTGCCGATCTGGTCGGGGACACGGTGGCCGCCGCCGACCCAGCCGCCGCCGCCGTAGTTGCGGATGCGGTCGTTCCACTGCGCCGGGGCGGGTAGCCACACCTCGATGCCGATGCCTTCCGAGTACGAGCGGGCGGTCTTGTCCTTCTCGGCAGTGAAGCCGGGGCCGACCAGCAGCTTGACCAGGCACAGGTCCACGGCCGCGGTGATCGGCGCGGGGGAATCGACGGCGATCAGCTTCTCGCCCTTCTTGACCGCGCGCACCGACACCACGGTGGTCAGCGCGTCGGGCTTGAACGCGGTCTTCAGGCCGTCGTCGCAGCCAGGGGGCGGCATCACCACGGCCGGCAGGTCGGGTTTTGTGGTGCCGCAGGCGGACAGCAGCGCCGCGGTGGCCACGGTCATGGCAGCGCCCAGGAGCGGGCGGAGGGTCGTGTGGGTCATGGGTTGTCTCCTTGTTCTCAGGTATCGACTCAGGTGTCGGCTCAGGTGATGCGGTACAGATCCAGCCGGACGAGGTGGGCGTCCCGCGCACCGCAGGCCAGCGCCAGCACCTTGTTCAGATGCTGCCACGCCGGTGCCGACGTGCCGAAGCGGACGACGGTGCGGAAGTACATCGCGTCCCGCTCCACCGGCTCGCCATGGGCCAACTGCGCCAGCACCTCGGGCGAGCCATGCCGCAGCCCCTCGCTGCGCACCTCGATCAGTGCGCCGTCGTCGGTGCGGATCACGTAATGCGCGGCGATCTCGATCACGCCGTCGCTGCGCAGGATCTGCCAATCGACGCCGCCTTCCGCGATCTCGCCGTTCAGCTCCGGCCCGCTGACCCGGCCGCCCCGCAGCGGTACATAGCGCCGCTCGCCGGTCGGCAGGGCGCCCAGGCTGATGACGCTGGCGACTTCGCACGCGATGCGCGCCATCGGCACAAGCGGCGGCGCAGGGGGAAAGACATGGTCCATGGGTCGGCTCCGGGCGCGGCATCAGGCCATCCCCTATGGACAGCTCCACCGCAGCCGCGATCATCGCCCGTTCTGGCACCGCCGCTGCGGCGGTGCACCACCTTCGCCGAGAGTTACCCGCATGAACGCCTCTTCACACCACCGTCCCCGCCGCCGCGTGCTGGCTGCTGCTACTGCCTTGCTGGTGGCGATGCTGCCGCTGTCCGGGCAGGCCCAGACCGCCTTCCCCGACAAGCCGGTGAAGCTGACCGTCGGTTTCCCCCCAGGCACCGGGCCGGATGTCGTGGCCCGGCTGCTGGCGCAGAAGCTCGGTGAGTTGCTCAAGCAGCAGGTCGTGGTGGACAACAAGGCCGGCGCCGGGGGCCAGATCGCCGCGCAGTCGGTCGCCAAGAGCGCACCCGATGGCTACAACCTGCTGCTCGGCGAAGTCGGCTCCATCGCCATCGCGCCGCCCGCGTTCAGCAAGCTGCCTTACGACCCGGCGCGCGAGCTGGTCGGGCTGAGCGAGGTGGTGCGGGCGGATTTCCTGCTCGTCGTGCCCGCCACGTCGCCGCACAAGACGGTGGCCGATCTGGTCAAGGCGAGCAAGGCGCGGGGCGACAAGACCAACATGGGGACGTTCGGGGCGGGCACGCCGGGGCATTTCGGCGCCGAGCTGTTCGCGGACGCGGCCGGCTTCAAGATCGAGCCGATCCACTACCGCGCCACGGGCGATGCCGTGACGGCGATCGTGGCGGGTGACGTGGCCGGCGCCTTCGTCTCGACCGCGCTTGGTGCTGCGCAGATCAAGGGCGGCAAGATGCGTGCCCTCGCCACCACGGCGGCGCAACGCTCGGCGCTGCTGCCCGAGGTGCCGACCTTCGCGGAAGCCGGGATGCCGTCGATCGACTTCTCGGCGTGGTTCGCGGTGTTCACGCCGGCCGGGACACCTGCCGCCGTGCTGGACCAGCTCAACCGCCAGATCGTCGCCGCTGTGCAGGCGCCGGAGACCCGCACCAAGCTGCAGGAGGCCGGCTTCAGCGTGCTGGGCACCTCCCGCGCCGACACCGAGCGGATGCTCAAGGCCGAGGCCACGCGCTGGGCGGCGGCCGTCAAGGCAACCGGGTTCAAGGGCGACTGAAACCACGGACGCGCCCGGCGGGAGGCACCAGGTTCAGAACAGCGCCCGGTACTCCCGCAATACCCGCTCGCTGTCCACGTCCACGCACACCGCCTGATCACGCAGGCCGTTCCAGTGCGGCGACGGATCGGGCCGGCCGGGCAGGCGCTGGACGGTCTGCCCGCAGGCGATGCCGTCGGTGACGACGCGCACCGGGCCGTGGCGCAGCGTGAACAGGCCCGGGTCGAGCGCGCAGGCCACCGCGCTGGCGTCGTGGCTGTAGATGCCACCGCCCGTGCGCGGTTCGTAGAAACGCTCGTAGAAGCGCGTGATGTCGCGCAGGTAGCGGCCATGCTCGCCGCCCTCGCGGCCGATCTCGTCGAGGTAGGCCGTGGACATGCGGACCTGGTGCGTCACGTCCAGGCCAACGAAGGTGACGGGCCAGTCTGCCGTGGCCACGAGGTCGGCGGCGTGCGGGTCGCCGTGGATGTTGGCTTCGGCGACGGGGGACATGTTGCCGCCGTGGCCGAGCGTGCCGAACGCGCCGCCCATCAGCACCACGCCGCGCACATGGCGGGGCAGCTCCGGGTCGAGCTGCAGTGCGTGGGCGAGGTTGGTCAGCGGGCCGACCGGCACCAGCACCAGCTCGCCCGAGTGGCGGCGGGCCATCTCGATGATGAACAGGGCGGCGGCGCGGCCATCCAGCGTGTCGTGTCCGGACGAGGCCGGGGCGGTGCCGACATCGCCCAGCCCGTCCCGGCCATGCACGAAGTCCGCATAGCCCTCGGAAGGCTTGACCAGCGCCCGCGCCGCGCCCCGCGCCACCGGCACATGCGACAGCCCGAAACGTTCGCGCAGCGCCAGCGCGTTGCGGGTCGTGGTGTCCACCGGAGCGTTGCCGAACACGGTGGTGATGCCGACCAGTTCGGCGCGGGGGTCGCGGGCGAGCAGGTACAGCGCCATCGCGTCGTCGATGCCGGGGTCGGTGTCGAAGAGGATCTTGGTCATGGGGGAACTCCGCTTCAGGGCGCGGGCGCGAAGGCATCGACCTCCGCACGGGTGGGCATGGCAGACTGCGTGCCAAGCCGCGACACGGCCAGCGCGGCGGCGGTCTGGGCGCGGGCGAAGGTGGCGGCGAGCGGGGCACCCTCGGCCAGACCTGCGGCCAAGGTGCCGACGAAGGTGTCGCCTGCGCCGGTCGTGTCCACCGCGGTGACGCGGGGGGCGGGCAGAGCGAGCGTGCCGTCCGGGCCGGCGTGGTGCATGCCGGCGGCACCGAGCGTGACCACCACCTGCGCCGGGCCGCGCCGCCGCAGCGCCTGCGCGGCCTGTTCGACCTCGGCGGGCGTGTCCACCGGCAGGCCGCTCAGCATGGCCGCCTCGACCTCGTTGACCACCAGCCAGTCCACGTCGGCCAGCAGTGCATCGTCCAGCGGCTGGGCCGGCGCGGCGTTGAGCAGCGTGGTCACGCCAGCCTCGCGGGCGATCCGCAGCGCCCGGCGCACGCTGTCGAGCGGGCATTCGAGCTGCACCACGACGAGGCGGGCTTGCCGGAGCCGGTGGGCCTGGGCCTCGACGCGGGCGGGCGTGAGCGCGTGGTTGGCACCGGGCACGACGACGATGCTGTTCTCGCCGTCCGGCATCAGGAAGATGGCACCGATGCCGCTGGCCTGCACCTCGTCCACGACCAGCGCCTCGACCGCCACGCCCGCCTCGCGCAGCGACCGCGCCAAGGCATCGCCATGGGCGTCATGACCGATGCAACCGAGCATCGCCACGGCCACGCCCATGCGGGCCGCCGCCACCGCCTGGTTGGCGCCCTTGCCCCCGCTGTCGGTGCTGAAGCTGCTGCCGAGCAGGGTTTCGCCCGGTACAGGCAGGCGTGGCGTGCGCACCTTCAGGTCCATGTTCAGACTACCAACCACGACGACGGTGCAAGGGTGGGGCATGGCGGGTTCCTCGGTTCAGGCGAAGGGCCAGGGGCCGTAGTGCTGCTCGAACTGCGCACGGATCTCGGCGCGGCTCGGGCGGTGGTTCTGGCAGCCCTGGACGGCGATCTTGATCGAACCCAGCACGCTGCCGAGCTGCGCGCCCTGCAGCAGTGGTTGGCCTTCCGCCAGCGCCAGCAGCAGGCCAGCGCGGTAGGCGTCGCCGCAGCCGGTCGGGTCTTTCAACGCCGTGGCCGGCACCGGGGCGACGGCGTGGACCTCGCCGCGCTGGTAGACGTTCGAGCCTTCGCCGCCGCGGGTGACGATCAGCGTCTCGACGCGCTCGGCCAGTGCCGTCAGCGTCAACCCGGTCTTGTCGCAGATCAGCTCGGCCTCGTAGTCGTTGCAGACCAGCACCGGCGCCTGGTCGATCATCGCCAGCAATTGCTCGCCGTTGAACAGCAGGATGTTCTGGCCCGGATCGAGCACGAAGGGCAGGCCCGCCTCAGCCATCTCGCGGGTGTGCAGCACCATCGCGTCCGGCGCATCCGGTCCGACGAGTCCGCAGGTGACGGCGCCGGCCTGCGCCAGCGGGATCTCGGCCGAGCGGCCCATCGCGCCGGGATGGAAGCCCGCGATCTGGTTGTTCGACAGGTCCGTGACGATGAAGCACTGCGCGGTGTAGGTGTCCGGCGCCGCAACGATGCAGCTCTGGTCCACGCCCGTGCGCACGTTGTGCTCACGGTAGGGACCAAAGTCGTCGCCGACCATGCCCATCGGCACGGCCTCGCCGCCGAGCAGCGCGTAGTTGTAGGCGATGTTGCCCGCGCAGCCGCCGTACTCGCGGCGCATCTTCGGCGACAGGAAGGACAGGTTGATCTTGTGGATCTGGTCCGGGAGGATGTGGTCGGTGAACTGGCCCTCGAAGACCATGATGGTGTCGTAGGCGATGGAGGCGGCGATGGCGGCGCGGGTGGTCATGGGCGTGGGCGCAAGGGTTCAGTGGCAGGCGGCGGCGAGAATAACCGAGCCTGCTGCGACCGGCGCCTCGCCCAGCGTGACGAATCGATGCACGTGTGCCACCGCGTCGTCGGCGTCGGCTTCCGTGGCGGCATGGACGATCGCCAGCGGCTCGCCCGCCTCGCGCCGGTCGCCGATCTGGCACACCTCGCTCAGCCCAACCCGCGGGTCGATCACATCCCCCGCCGTGCGCCGCCCGCCGCCGAGCGTCACCACCAGCATCCCCAGTTCACGCACCGCCATCGACTGCACCCAGCCCGCGTGCGGCGCCGGCACGATCCGCTGCACCGGCGCCTTGGGCAAGCGGCTGCGGCTACCGACATCGGCCGGGCCACCTTGGGCGTGGACCATGCGCTCGAACCGCTCCAATGCCTCGCCGCTGCGCAGGGCGCGATCGACCCGCGCTTCGGCGTCGGCCATGTCACCCGCCAGCCCGCCCAGCACCAGCAGCTCGGCGCAGAGCGTGCGCGTCAGCGTGTGCAGCCGCACGTCGCGCCGCGTGCCGCGCAGGTAGTCGAGGGCTTCCTGTACCTCCAGCGCATTGCCCGCCGTGTGGCCGAGCACCTGATTCATGTCGGTGATGATGGCCCGCGTCGGCAGCCCCGCGCCCTCGGCCACGCGCACGAGGCTCAGCGCGAGTTCGCGGGCGTGCTCGGGTGTCGAGGCGAAGGCGCCGTCGCCGGTCTTCACGTCCATCACCAGCGCCTGCAGCCCGGCGGCGAGCTTCTTGGACAGGATGCTGGCGGTGATCAGCGCGGTGGATTCGACCGTCGCGGTCACGTCGCGGATCGCGTAGAGCCGCCGGTCGGCCGGTGCCACGGTGGGCGAGGCGCCGACGATGGCGCAGCCGGCCGTGCGCAGCGTGGCGACCAGTTCGTCGCGGGTGAGCTGCGTGCGGTAGCCGGGCAGGCTTTCGAGCTTGTCCAGCGTGCCGCCCGTGTGCCCGAGGCCGCGCCCCGACACCATCGGCACCCAGCCGCCACAGGCTGCCACGATCGGCGCCAGCATCAGGCTCACCTTGTCGCCGACGCCGCCGGTCGAGTGCTTGTCGAGGATCGGCGGGTGGTCGCCGAGGCCATCGTCCAGGTTGTGCCAGCGCAGCACGTCGCCGCTGCGGGTCATCGCCTGGGTGAGCGCGACGGTTTCGGCGGCGTCCATGCCACGCAGCACGACGGCCATCGCCAGCGCGGACGCCTGCGCGTCGCTCCAGCCGCCGGTGACGAGGCCGTCCACGAAGGCGTTGATCTGCACGGCGGTCAGCGGGTGGCCGTCGCGTTTGGTGCGGATGATTTCCTGGGGGAGCATGGGCGAAGTCAGTAGATGCTGCCGGTCGGTGCGCTGCTGTTGCCGGACAGGATCGCCTCGATGTCCGCATACAAACTGCTCGCCCCGATGCGGAACCGCTGCGGATTCAGCGCCCCGGCGCCGAGGTGCTGCGTCACCAGCGCCAAATAAGGCTGCACGTCCGCCACCGTGCGCAGCCCGCCCGACGGTTTCAGCCCGACACGCTCGCGTGCCTGCGGATCGCTGGCGATGGCGGCCAGCATCGCCTCGGCGGCGCTCAGGCTGGCGTGGCGCGTGGTCTTGCCGGTGCTCGTCTTGAGGAAGTCGGCGCCTTCGGCCAGCGCGATCCGGCAGGCGCGGGTGATCAGCGCCGTGTCGCCGGTGGCACCGAGTTCGCCCGATTCGAGGATCACCTTCAGCGTCAGTCCCTCGCATGCCCGCCGCACAGCGCGCACCACCGCCGATGCTGCAGCGTCATCCCCAGCCTGCAGCGCCCACCACGGCAGCACCACGTCCACCTCCTGCGCGCCCGCCTGCACGATCTCGCCGGCATCCCGCACGGCGCGTTGAACGTCCGTGCCGCCGTCCGGAAAGTTGGCGACGGCCGCCACGCCGATGTGCGTCGGCAACTGCGCACGGGCGAACGCCGCCAGCCGCGGCCAGACGCACACGGCGGCGACCGGCCCGATTGGCGCCTGCGCACGCTCGCACAGGCGGGCGATGTCGGCCTCGGTGTCGGCGTCGTTGAGGCTGGTGAGGTCGAGACAGGCCAGCGACAGGCGGGCGGCTTCGGTGGGCGTCATGGCGGTCATGGCAGTGGGAGTGTCGCGAGGATAGACGCCAGCAGATCGCCCGCCGTGTCCGCCGCGGCCTGCGCCTGGGCCAGCGTGTGGGCGTGGCTGAGCTGTTCGTTCGACAAGCCGGCGGCCATGTTCGTCAGCAGCGACAGCGCCAGCACGCGCATCCCGGCGTGGCGGGCGATGATCGTCTCGGGCACGGTGCTCATGCCGACCGCGTCGGCGCCGAAGCCTTGCATCATGCGGATCTCGGCGGGTGTCTCGAACTGCGGCCCGAGGAACCAGGCGAACACGCCTTCGTGCAGCGGTGTGCCCAGCGAGTGCGCGACGGCCTGCGCGTGCCGGCGCAGCGCGGGGTCGTAGGCATAGCCCATGCTGACGAAGCGTTCCGATCCCGGCTCGCCGACCAGCGGCGAACGCTGCGACAGGTTCAGGTGGTCGCTGATCGCCATCAGGCTGCCGGGTGGCATCAAAGGGCGCAGGCTGCCGGCCGCGTTGGTCTGCACCAGCACCTCGCAGCCCAGCGCCCGCAGCGTGCGCAGCGGGGTCTTCATGCCGTCCGCCTCGCCCGTCTCGTAGACATGCTTGCGCCCGCTCATCACCGCGAGCTGGTGTGCCCCGAGCCGGCCGAGCCACAGCGCGCCGTCGTGGCCCGCCACCGTCGAGACGGGGAAGCCGGGCAGCTCGGCATACGGGATGCGCTCGGCGTCCTGCAGCCGCGCCGTCAGCCCGCCCCAGCCGGAGCCGAGCACGACGGCGATGCGGGGCGGCTGATCGGCGCAGCGGGTACGGAGTCGGTCGAGGGAGGTGTCGGTCATGTCGGGGTCACGGATGCGGGGAAAGGTGGTCCGGGCCGAAGCTGTGCGGCAGCAGGTCATCGAGGGTGAACCGGGCCAGTGCCCGCTGCGGATCGGCGATCAGGATCGGCAGGTCCGCCGCGCCGAACTCGCGCAGCTTCTGCCGGCAACCGCCGCACGGCGTCACCAGCGCACCGCCCGCGTCGCCCAGCACGACCACCGCTCGCAACCGCTTTCCACCCGCCAGCACCATCGCCGACAGCGCACCGGCTTCGGCGCAGACGCCCTGTGGATAAGCGGCGTTCTCCACGTTGCAGCCCGCGTGCAGCCGGCCGTGTTCGTCGAGCACTGCGGCGCCGACCAGGAAGCGCGAGTAGGGCGCGTGCGCCTGCAACCGTGCGGCACGGGCGGCGTCCATCAGCGCGTTCCACGGGAAGTCGTTCAGTTCCAGTGGGTTCAACGGGTTCGGCGCCATGTTCAATGCTCCTTCAGATACGCCCGCCCCAGCGCCCGCGGCGCCACCGACTTGCCGATGAACCCCGCCAGCAGCACGACGGTCAGCAGGTACGGCAGCGCCTGCACCGCCTGCACCGGCACCTCGCCAACCATCGGCAGGCTCACCCCCTGCAGCCGGATCGCGATGGCGTCCAGCGCCCCGAACAGCAGACACGCCCACAGCGCCTTCACCGGGTGCCACTGCCCGAAGATCATCGCGGCCAGCGCCATGAAGCCGCGTCCTGCGGTCATGTTCGGCACGAACGAGGCGTTCTGCGCCAGCACGAGGTAGGCGCCGGCCAGCCCGCAGAGCATCCCGTTGAGCGTCAGCGCCGCATAGCGCAGCCGCGTCACCGACACGCCAGCCGCGTCCACCATCGCCGGGTTCTCGCCGACCGCCCGCAGGCGCAGGCCGAAGCGCGTGCGGTAGACCATCCACCAGACGGCCGGCACCAGCGCGAGCGCCAGGTACACCAGCGCGTTGTGGCCGAACAGCGGTGAATCGGCCATCGACGGGAACACCGCCCGGATGCGCACCGCGTCGCTGACGGGCGGCGTCTGTCCACCTTGCTTGAACCACGCGATGCCGAGCACGGCGGTCAGCCCGGCGGCGATGATGTTGATCGCCACGCCCGACACCACCTGATCGCCCTGGTGGCTGACACAGGCCAGCCCGTGCAGCCACGACAGCACGATCGCCACGCCCATCGCTGCCAACAGCGCCACCGCCGTCGAGCCGCTCCACACGCCGACCGTGCCCGCGGCGAAGGCGGCGAAGAGCATCTTCCCCTCCAGCCCGATGTCGATCACCCCGGCCCGCTCGGACAGCAACCCGGCCAGCGCACACAGGATCAGCGGCGCCGCAACCCGCAGCGTGGAGGCGACCAGCGCCCCGATCAGCGCCTCATCCATGGGCGGCTCCCTGCTTCTGCACCATCCGGCCGAAGAGCAACCGCGCCACCCGAGGCGCGATCACATACGCCATCGCGCCCGAGAACAGCACGATGAAGCCCTGCAGCGTCACCACCATCTCGCGGCTGAAGCCCGAGACCTCGAACGCCACCTCGGCCCCGCCCTGGAACAGCGCCCCGAACAGCAGGCTCGCCAGCAGGATGCCGACCGGGTGGTTGCGCCCCATCAGCGCGACCGCGATGCCGGTGAAGCCCGCGCCGCCGACGAAGTCGAGCTGCAGCCGCCCGGCCACGCCCGCGATCTCGTTCATGCCGACCAGTCCGGCCAGCGCGCCCGACAGGCCCATCGCGACCAGCACCTGGTGCTTCGGCTCGATGCCGGCATACGCGGCGGCCCCTTCGCTGGAGCCGACCGCCCGCAGCCGATACCCCGCCCGGCTGCGCCACAGGAACAGGTAGACCGCGCCCGCCGCCAGCAGCGCCAGCACCACGCTCAGGTTCAGCGGCGACGACGGCCACGCGATGCCCAGCGCACCCAGCAGTTCGTGCATGGCCGGCAGCTTGGCCGACGCGGCAAACGACTGGCTCTCGACCGACATCGACCCCGGCGGCTTGAGCTTGTTCACCAGCAGGTAGACCAGGAGGCTGCTGGCGAGGAAGTTGAACATGATGGTGGTGATGACGACGTGGCTGCCGCGGTACGCCTGCAGGTAGGCCGGCACCGCCGCCCACACCATCCCGAACAGCGCCCCGCCCACCAGCATCAGCGGCAGCACGACCACCGCCGGCAGGTGCGGCCCGAGCCACAGCGCCACCAGCCCGGTGCCCAGCCCGCCGAGGATGGCCTGCCCCTCGCCGCCGATGTTGAACAGCCCGCCGTGGAAGGCGACCGCGACCGCCAGCCCGGTGAAGGTGAAGGTCGTCGCGTAATACAGCGTGTAGCTCAGCCCGCGCGGCGTGCCAAACGCGCCGCGGATCAGCACCGACAGCACCTCCCACGGACTCTGCCCGACCAGCGCCACCACCACGCCCGCTGCGATCAGGGCGACCAGCAGGTTGATCGCCGGCATCAGCGCGACATCCGCCCAGCGCGGCAACGGTGCATTGGCACTTCGACTCGCGCTCATGCCGCCGCTCCTTCGACCATCAGCATCCCCAGCCGTGCCTCGGTGCAGTCGGCGATCGGCAGCTCCCCCGTCACCCGCCCCTGGTTCATCACGAGCACCCGGTCGGCCAGCGCCAGGATCTCGTCCAGCTCGCTCGACACCACCAGCACCGCGCAGCCCGCGTCCCGCATCGCCCGCAGCCGGCCGTGGATGAACTCGATCGCGCCGATGTCCACGCCGCGGGTCGGCTGGCCGACGAGCAGGATCTTCGGTGCCTGACCGAGTTCGCGGGCCAGCACGAGCTTCTGCTGGTTGCCGCCCGAGAACTTGCCGCTGACCAGTTGCGGGTCACGCGGGCGCACGTCGAACTTGTCCATCATCTGCGCGGTGGCGAGCTTCATCGCGGCGCGGCGCATCCAGCCGCCCTGGCTGTAGCCGGGCAAGCCTTCGTAGCCCAGCACGGCGGACTCCCACGCCTCGAAGCCCATCACCATCGCCCGGGCGTAGCGGTCCTCGGGCACATGGGCGATGCCGAGCGTGCGGGCGGTGCGTGGATCGAGCCATTTGGGTGCGGCAAACCGGCGCTCGCCGACCTGCAGCGTGCCGCCATCCGACGCCCGCAGCCCGGACAGCAGCTCCAGCACCTCGCTCTGCCCGTTGCCCGACACGCCGGCCACGCCGACGATCTCGCCCGCGTGGAGGTCCAGCGAAAACTCCCGCAGCCGCACCACGCCCAGCTTGTCGCGCAAGCCCAGCCCACGCGCCTGCACCAGCACCGCGCCACGCTTCACCGCGCTGTCCACCTGCCGCCCCATCGCCACCTTGCGCCCGACCATCGCCTCGGCCAGCGACTCGACGCTCGCGTCGGCGATCTCGCAGTCGTGCACGACCTGCCCGGCGCGCATCACGGTGACGCGGTCGCACAACCGCATCACTTCCTTGAGCTTGTGCGTGATCAGGATGATCGTCGTGCCCGCCTCGCGCAGCCGGGCGAGCACCTCGAACAACTGCAGCGTCTCCTGCGGCGTCAGCACGGCAGTCGGCTCGTCGAGGATCAGCACGCGGGCGCCGCGGTACAGCGCCTTCAGGATCTCCAGCCGCTGCTGGTCGCCCACCGGCAGGTCGCCGACCAGGGCGTCGAGGTTCACGTTCAGGCCCGTGCGCTGCATCAGCCCGCGCAGCCGCTCGCGCACCTGGCCTTCCGCCTTGTGCAGCAGCGCGTGCGGCTCGGCGCCGAGCATCACGTTGTCCAGCGCACTGAGCGTGTCCACGAGCATGAAGTGCTGGTGGACCATGCCGATGCCGCGGGCGATGGCGTCCTGCGCGTTGCGGATCGTCGCCGGCTCGCCGAAGACCTCGATCGACCCGGCATCGGCGGTGTAGAAGCCGTAGAGGATCGACATCAGCGTGCTCTTGCCGGCGCCGTTCTCGCCGACTAGGCCGTGGACTGAGCCGGTCTGCACGGTGAGGGCCACATCCTGGTTCGCCGCGACCGCCCCGAAGCGTTTGCAGACACCGGCCATGCGCACGGCGATGGCGGCGGATGTGGCGGGGACGGTCATTTGCAGGCGTTGGCCGCCATGTAATCGACCACCTTGAGCTTGCCGCTGACGATGTCCGCCTTGGCCGCATCGACCTTGGCCTTCATGTCGGCGCTGACCAGCTTGGCGTTGTGCTCGTCCACCGCGTAGTCCACGCCGCCTTCGGCCAGACCCAGCGACGCGATGCCCGGCGTGTGGTTCTTCGCCACGTTGTAGACGGCGACATCGACGCGCTTGAGCATCGAGGTCAGCATCGTGCCGGGCTGCAGGTGGTTCTGGTTGCTGTCCACGCCGATCGCCAGCTTGCCCGCGTCCTTGGCCGCCTGGTAGACGCCGATGCCGGTGCCGCCCGCCGCCGCGAAGACGACATCCGCGCCCTTGGCGAACTGCGCCTTGGTCAGCTCGCCACCGCGGGCCGGGTCGTTCCAGGCCGCGCCGGTCGTGCCGGTCATGTTGGCGAAGGTTTCCACCTTCGGATTGGCGAACTTGGCGCCTTGCTCGTAGCCGCACTGGAACTTGCGGATCAGCGGGATGTCCATGCCGCCGACGAAGCCGACCTTGCCGGTCTTGCTCGCCTGCGCGGCCATCATGCCGACGAGGAAG
>NZ_JAAFKF010000074.1 GCF_013299175.1 Sphaerotilus sp. | reverse complement strand
CCATCCGCCTGCCCGACGCCCGCACGGCCCGCATCCGCCAGGGCACGCTCAACGGCCTGCTCGACGTGGTGCGCCAGCAGGACAGCATCCACCGCAAGGCCGGCTCGGTCCACGGCTGCGCGCTGTTCCTCGGCACGCAACTGCTGATGTTCATCGAGGACGTGGGGCGCCACAACGCCATCGACACCATCGCCGGCTGGATGTGGCTGCACGGCGTGGAGGGTGGCGACAAGACCTTCTACACCACCGGCCGGCTCACCAGCGAGATGGTGATGAAGGCGGCGCACATGGGCGTGCCGATCATCGTCTCGCGCAACGGCGTGACGCAGATGGGGCATGACCTCGCGACCCGGCTCGGCATGGCGCTGTTCGGGCGGGCAGCGAACCGGCATTTCCTCTGCTACACGGGGTTCGACCGCTTCGAATCGGAGCCGGAAGTGAAGCGGGCGGCGGTGCGGGTGGTCGTGGGCTGAGGTTCGAACCGTTCAGCCGTCAGACTTCAGCCATTCGGGAACTTCAGCCCGAGCCGTGCCGCGGCCACCACGGCCTCGGTGCGTGAACTCACGCCGAGCTTGCGGAACAGCGCCAGCAGGTGGGTCTTGATGGTGGATTCCGCCAGATCCAGCTCGCGGCAGATCACCTTGTTGGACTGACCCGCCGTCAGCAGGCGCAGCACATCGATCTGGCGGGGCGACAAGCCCAGCCGGTCGATGGCCTCGGCAGCGCGTGCTTCGTCCGTCTGCTCCAGCACCGGCAACGGCGCCACGGCGCTGTAGACGACCGGCGGCAGATAGATCCCGCCACCCAGCACCACGCGCAGCGCCTGCTCGACCGCCTGGCCGCGGGTGGTCTTGGGAATGAAGCCGGCGGCGCCCTCGTTGAGCGCAGCGATCACCGTGTCCACGTCGTCGCTGGCCGAGAGCACCACCAAGGTCCGCTCATCCGACACCGCCCGCAGCTGGCGCAGCGTCGGCAGCCCGTCGCTGTCGCGCAGGCCCAGGTCGAGCAGCACCAGCTCGATGTCCGGCTCCGCCTCCAGGTGCGCCAAGGCCGCGGTCAGTCCGTCCGCCTCCCGCATGACCACGTCCGGAAACCGCATGGCCAGCAGCAGCATCAGGCCGGAGCGGAACAGCGCATGGTCATCGACAAGCAGGGCCTTCATCGGGGCAGGTACACAAAAGAGTCGTCGGACAAGCGATCACTATACAGAGCACCCATTTGTACGCTGCAGTACCTTTGTCTGGCCCCACCCATGCTGGGCATGGCGGTCTGCATGGGCCATGGCTGACAGCCTCAACAAAATAGCTAATAACTATTGAGTCATGAAAAACTGTCAATTTGATCAATATCGACGCAGGCCCTAAGATTGGTCTCATCGGATCTCACCCGATCCGTTCACCCCGCGACCCAAGGAGTCCTCGCATGTCCCTGATCAACACCCAAGTCCAGCCGTTCAAGACCACCGCCTTCCACAACGGCCAGTTCGTCGAAGTCTCCAACGAGAGCCTGAAGGGCCACTGGTCGGTCCTGATCTTCATGCCGGCCGCCTTCACCTTCAACTGCCCGACCGAGATCGAAGACGCGGCCGACAACTACGCCGCCTTCCAGGCCGCTGGCACCGAGGTCTACATCGTCACCACCGACACGCATTTCTCGCACAAGGTGTGGCACGAGACCTCGCCAGCCGTCGGCAAGGCCCAGTTCCCGCTGGTGGGTGATCCGACGCACACGCTGACCAACGCATTCGGCGTCCACATCCCGGAAGAAGGTCTGGCGCTGCGCGGCACCTTCGTCATCAACCCGGACGGCGTCATCAAGACCGCCGAAATCCACTCCAACGAGATCGCCCGTGACGTGAAGGAAACGCTGCGCAAGCTGAAGGCGGCCCAGTTCACCGCCGCCCACCCCGGCCAGGTCTGCCCCGCCAAGTGGAACGAAGGCGCGGCCACGCTGACGCCGTCGATCGACCTCGTCGGCAAGATCTGATCGGCTGATCGGCTGATCGCTCTGGTCTTTCTCCCTCCCCCAGCGGGGGAGGGCCGGGGTGGGGGTTCACGCAGGCCAAACAACGTCTGCGCAAGGCGAACCCCCTCCCAACCTCCCCCGCTGGGGGAGGAGCCAACACCAGAACACCCTCTGAACCGCTGTTTCGGACCCGAAGGATTGCAGCCCATGCAGCCCTTCCGGCCTGACACGCCCCTACCTCGCCCTCAAGGAGCACCGACCATGTTGGACAGCAACCTCAAGACCCAGTTGAAGGGCTACCTCGAACGCCTCGTGCAGCCGATCGAGATCGTCACCTTCGCCGACGACAGCGCGAACGCCCGCCAGATGCTCGAACTGGTGGCGGACGTGGCCTCGGTCGCGCCGGCCGGCAAGCTGGGCGTGCGTGTCGGTGCGATCAGCGGCGAGCGCGTGCCCTCCTTCCAGATCAGCCGCGCAGGTGCCGACACCGGCGTGCGCTTCGCCGGCCTGCCGATGGGCCACGAGTTCACGTCGCTGGTGCTCGCACTCCTGCAGACCAGCGGCTACCCGCCCAAGGTCGAGGCTGCGCTGGTCGAGCAGATCAAGGCGCTCGACCCCGGACAGGATCTCGTCTTCGAGACCTACATGTCCCTGACCTGCCACAACTGCCCGGACGTGGTGCAGGCGTTCAACCTGCTGGCTGCACTCAACCCGAAGATCCGCCACACCGCGATCGAAGGTTCGATGTTCCAGGCCGAGATCGACGAGCGCCAGATCATGGGCGTGCCCTGTGTCTACCTGAACGGGCAGATGTTCTCGTCCGGGCGGATGGAGCTGGCCGAGATCCTCGCCAAGATCGACACCGGCGCCGCCGCCCGCGAAGCCGCGAAGATCACCGCGCAAGCACCCTACGACATGCTGATCGTCGGCGGTGGCCCGGCGGGGGCGGCGGCGGCGATCTACGCCGCCCGCAAGGGCATCCGCACGGGGGTCGCGGCCGAGCGGTTCGGCGGGCAGGTGCTCGACACGATGGGCATCGAGAACTTCATCTCGGTGAAGGAAACCGACGGCCCGAAGCTCGCCGCCGCGCTGGAGCAGCACGTCCGGCAGCACGACGTGGACGTGATGAACCTGCAGCGTGCCACCGCGCTGATCCCGGCCAGCGAACCCGGCGGCCTGATCGAGGTCAAGCTGGAGAACGGCGCCAGCCTGCGCAGCCGCAGCGTGGTCATCTCGACCGGCGCCCGCTGGCGGCAGATGAACGTCCCCGGTGAAGACGAATACCGCAACAAGGGCGTGGCCTACTGCCCGCACTGCGACGGGCCGCTGTTCAAGGGCAAGCGCGTGGCGGTGATCGGCGGCGGCAACTCGGGCGTGGAAGCGGCGATCGACCTCGCCGGCATCGTCCGCCATGTCACGCTGATCGAGTTCGACTCGAAGCTGCGCGCCGACGCCGTGCTGCAGAAGAAGCTCTTCAGCCTGCCGAACGTGACGGTCATCGTCTCGGCGCTGTCCACCGAGGTCCACGGCGACGGCCAGAAGGTCAGCGGCCTGAGCTACCAGGACCGCACGAACGGCACGATGCACCGCGTGGACCTCGAAGGCATCTTCGTGCAGATCGGCCTGCTGCCCAACAGCGACTGGCTGCGCGGCACGGTGGCGCTGAGCGGACGCGGCGAGGTGATCATCGACGACCGGGGACAGACCTCCGTGCCGGGCGTGTTCGCAGCCGGGGACGTGACGACCGTGCCGTTCAAGCAGATCATCATCGCGATGGGGGCGGGTTCAACGGCGGCGCTGAGCGCGTTCGATCACCTGATCCGCACCAGCGCACCGGCCTGAGCAGGTGGCTCGGGATCACGCGTCAGGATGGCGGTAAAGCCCGTGCGCTTTTAGATGCGAATGATTATTGATACCATCAATGCATTCTCACCTCGCCGGACTCCCGACCATGACGCACCTGCTCCACCGCTCCGTCCTCGCCACTGCCGCCGCGCTGGCCGCTTCGCTGACTGGCCTGCCTGCGTCCGCGCAGGAGCAGGTGCTCAACCTCTACTCCGCCCGCCACTACCAGACGGATGAGGCGCTCTACAGCAACTTCACCAAGGCCACCGGCATCAAGGTCAACCGCATCGACGGCAAGGAAGACGAGCTGGTCGAGCGCATCCGCAACGAAGGCACGGCCAGCCCCGCCGACCTGCTGATCACGGTGGACGCCACGCGGCTGGAGATCGCCGACAAGCTGGGCCTGTTCCAACCGGTGAAGTCGGCGGTGCTGGCGTCGCGCATCCCCGCGAACCTGCACACGCCGAACTGGTACTCCTTCTCGACCCGCGCCCGCGTCATCGTCTACAACAAGACCGCCGTCAAGCGCGAGCAGGTGCAGAACTACGAAGACCTCGCCAACCCGGCGCTGAAGGGCCAGGTCTGCGTGCGCTCCGGGGCGCATCCGTACAACCTGTCGCTCGGCGGTGCGCTGATCGCCCACGACGGCGAGGCGAAGACGGAAGCCTGGGCACGCGGTCTGGTCGCCAACTTCGCCCGCACACCCAAAGGTGGCGACACGGACCAGATCATGGCGGTGGCGGCCGGTGAGTGTGGCGTGACGCTGGCGAACACCTACTACGTCGCCCGGCTGCTGCGCTCGACCAAGCCGGCCGAGCAGGAAGCGATGCGCGCCGTCGGCGTGGTGTGGCCGAACCAGGCGAGCTGGGGCACGCATGTGAACATCTCCGGCGCCGGGGTGCTGAAGTACGCGCCGAACAAGGACGCGGCCGTGAAGTTCCTGGAGTACCTCGCCAGCGACGCCGCGCAGCTCTACTTCGCCGACGGCAACAACGAGTGGCCGGTGGTCGCTTCGGTCAAGACGAACAACCGGGCGCTGGAGTCGCTGGGCGCGTTCAAGGCCGACGCGCTGCCGATCGGCGATCTGGCGAAGAACACGGTCACCGCGCAGAAGGTGTTCGACCGCGCCGGCTGGCGCTGAGAAGTCCGAGAAGTCTGGTCAGGGGGCGCCGCCGATGCCGCGCCCCTTGGCGATGCTGCGACACAGCAGCACCATCGGCACCAGCCCGACCACGACGATCGCCAGCGCGGCGGTCGAGGCTTCGGTCAGCCGCTCGTCCGAAGCGAGCGTGTAGGTCTGCGTCGCCAGCGTGTCGAAGTTGAAGGGGCGCATCACCAGCGTCGCCGGCAACTCCTTCATCACATCGATGAACACCAGCAGCCCCGCCGTCAGCGCACTCCCCCGCAGCATCGGCAGGTGGACCCGCTGCAGTGTCTGCCCCGCGCTCAGGCCGAGGCTGCGCGCCGCGTGGTCCATGTTCGGCGTGATGCGGCCCAGGCCCTCGTCGATCGCCTGCACCGCCGCCGTCAGGTAGCGCACGAGGCAGGCGTAGACCAGCGCCGCGATGCTGCCGGTGAACAGCAGGCCCGGCGTGTGGCCGGTCAGCTCGCCGATCAACGCGGCCAGCGCGTGGTCCAGCCGCGTCACCGGGATCAGCACGCCCACCGCGATCACAGAACCCGGCAGCGCATAGCCCAGCCCCACCACCCGGTGCGCCCAGCGCGTGACCCGGCCCCGGTGAACCCGCGCCGCATAGCCGATCAGCAGCGCCAGCGCCACCGCCAGCAGCGCGGTGGTTCCGGCGACCAGCACGCTGTTGCGGGCCAGCACGACAAAACGCTCGCCGAACTGCGCGTCGCCGTCGGTCAAGGCCATGCGCAGCAGCAGCCCGGCCGGCAGCAGGAAACCTGCCACCAGCGGAATCACGCAGCCGATCACCGCAGCAGCAGCCTTCACGCCGGTCAGCGGCGCACGCGGGCTGCCGAGCCGGCGCAAGGTGGTGTCGTGGTAACGCCGCCCGCCCCGGCTGACCCGCTCGAAGGTCAGCACCGCCACCACGAAGGCCAGCAGCACCAGCGCCAACTGCGCCGCCGCCACCCGGTCACCGAGCGAGAACCAGGCGCGGTAGATGCCGGTCGTGAAGGTCTGCACCGCGAAGTAGGACACCGTGCCGTAGTCCGCCAGCGTCTCCATCAGCGCCAGCGCCACGCCGCCCGCGATCGCCGGCCGCGCCATCGGCAGCGACAGCCGCAGGAAAGCGCGGAACGGTGACAGCCCCAGCGAGCGCCCGACCTCGATCATCCCGCCGGCCCGCTCGATGAAGGCAGTGCGGGCCAGCATGTAGACATACGGGTAAAGCACCAGCGCGAACATCAACGCCGCCCCGCCGAGCGTGCGCACGTCCGGGAACCAGTAGTCGGCCTTGCGCCAGCCGAACGCGGTGCGCAGGGCGGTCTGCACCGGGCCGATGTACTGGAAGAAGTCGGTGTAGACATAGGCGATGACATACGACGGCATCGCCAGCGGCAGCACCAGCGCCCATTCGAACTGCGCCCGCCCGGCAAAGTCGTAGCGCGTCACCAACCACGCAGAACCCACGCCCAGCGCCGCCACGCCCAGCCCGACCCCCGCACACAGCCACAGCGTGCTGACCACGTAGTCGCCGAGCACGGTGGACGCCAGGTGCCGCCAAGTCTCGCCCGTGCCGCCGGAGAACACATGCGTGCCCACCGACACCAGCGGCGCCGCCACCAGCAGCGCGGCCAGCACGGCGATCCACAACAACCAGGGTCGGCGGTTCGGGGCGACAGACATCAGAGACACCCTTCCAGTCAGGATTCAGGAGACAGACAACGATAATCATTATCATCTGGACCATGCCCACGCACCCCACTCCCTGGCTCGCCCTCGACGGACTCCGACTCGGCTACGGTGCCAAGACCGTCGTCGAGCACCTCGCGCTGCACCTGCCGCAGGGCACCATCGGCTGCCTGCTCGGGCCGTCGGGCTGCGGCAAGACGACGGTGCTGCGGGCGGTGGCCGGGTTCGAGCCGGTGCTGGGCGGCGAGGTCCGGCTGGACGGGCAGGTCGTCAGCTCGACCGCCGTGCAGGTGCCGCCCGAACAGCGCCGCATCGGCATGGTGTTCCAGGACCACGCCCTCTTCCCGCACCTGACGGTGGCCGCCAACGTCGGCTTCGGGCTGCGCGGCCATCCGCATCCCGAGAAGCGGGTCGCCGAAATGCTCGACACCGTGGGCCTCGGCCACACGGCGCCGCGTTACCCGCACGAACTCTCCGGCGGCCAGCAGCAGCGTGTGGCGCTCGCCCGTGCGCTGGCGCCGTCGCCGCGGCTGATGCTGCTGGACGAGCCGTTTTCGAGCCTCGACATCGAGTTACGCGAGCGGCTGGGCGCGGAGCTGCGCAGCCTGCTGAAGGCGGCCGGCACCACCGCCCTGCTCGTCACCCACGACCAGCACGAGGCGTTTGCCATCGCCGACGAGATCGGCGTCATGCACCAGGGCCGCATCCAGCAGTGGGCCAGCGCCTACCAGCTCTACCACGAGCCGGCGAACCGCTTCGTCGCGGATTTTGTCGGGCAAGGGGCGTTCCTGCCGGGGGAAATGCTAGCCGGGCACCACCACGTCCGCACCGAACTGGGCGTGGCGCACAGCGACCAGCCGATCCACTGCACCGAGCACGGCGACCTGTGCGGCGCGGGCTGCCCGGTGGACGTGCTGCTGCGCCCGGACGATGTGGTCCACGACGACGACGCGCCAATCCGCGCCCGCGTGGTCCACAAGGCGTTCCGGGGCGCCGAGTTTCTCTACACGCTGGCGCTCGACAGCGGCGCGCAGGTGCTCTCGCTCGTGCCTTCGCACCACAACCACGCGGTGGGCGAGGCGATCGGGATTCGGCTGGAGCTGGCGCATGTAGTGGCGTACCAGCGGGAGCGGACGGGGGTCGCTGCGGCAGCCTGAGACAATCACGGCCATGCTGCAATTCCAACTCCTAGGCACCGAAGGCCACGCCCGCCGCGGTCGCCTGACGCTCAACCACGGCGTCGTCGAAACCCCCATCTTCATGCCCGTGGGCACCTACGGCACCGTCAAGGGCGTGATGCCGCGCTCGCTCGAAGAGATGGGCGCGCAGATCATCCTGGGCAACACCTTCCACCTCTGGATGCGCCCCGGCCTGGACGTGATGGCGCAGTTCGGCGGCTTGCACAAGTTCGAGAACTGGCACAAGCCGATCCTCACCGACTCGGGCGGTTTCCAGGTCTGGTCGCTCGGCGAGATGCGCAAGATCAGCGAGGAAGGCGTCAAGTTCGCCTCCCCCGTCAACGGCGACAAGCTGTTCCTCACGCCCGAGATCAGCGTGCAGATCCAGACGGTGCTGAACTCCGACATCGTGATGCAGTTCGACGAATGCACGCCCTACTGGCAAGGCGTCAAGGGCAGCGGCCACATCACCAGCGAAAAGGAAGCGCGGGTGTCGATGGAGCTGTCGATGCGCTGGGCGAAACGCTCGAAGGCGGAGTTCGAGCGGCTGCAGAACCCGAACGCCCTCTTCGGCATCGTGCAGGGCGGCATGTTCGAAAGCCTGCGCGAGGAGTCGCTGAACGGGCTGGTGGAACTCGACCTGCCCGGCTACGCGGTGGGCGGTGTCTCGGTCGGCGAGCCGAAGGACGAGATGGTGCGGATCATGCGCCACACGCCCCACCTGCTGCCGAGCCAGAAACCGCGTTACCTGATGGGCGTCGGGACACCGGAGGATCTGGTGGAGGGTGTCGCCTGCGGCGTGGACATGTTCGACTGCGTGATGCCGACCCGCAATGCCCGCAACGGCCACCTCTTCACCCGCTTCGGCGACCTGAAGATCCGCAATGCGCGCCACAAGTCGGACGAAGGCCCGCTCGACATGAGCTGCGCGTGCCACACCTGCCAGAACTTCAGCCGGGCGTACCTGCACCACCTCGACCGCTGCGGCGAGATGCTCGGCCCGATGCTGACGAGCATCCACAACCTGCACTACTACCTGAACCTGATGCAGGAGGTTCGCGACGCGCTGGATGCGGGCACGTTCGCGGCATTTCAAGCGCAGTTCAAGGCCGATCGCGCCCGAGGAGTCTGACGATGGACATTCACATCCGCTGGCCCCTCACGGACGACCTGAACCCGCCGGCCACCGACGCCGAGATCGCCACGCTGCAACAGCAACTCGGCGTGACCCTGCCCGCCGACTACGTGCAGGTGCTCCAGCAGCACAACGGCCAGCGCGGGCTGGCGGACGGGCTGTTCGACGGACAGGAATTCCTCTCGACACAGAACGTGTTCGAGCAGTGGCGCCTCTGGAAGGGGTTGCACGACGCAGGCCAGTTCAAGTCCATGCGCTCGTCACCCGCACAGGGCGTGCGCGACGACTGGTGGAACCCACGCTGGATCCCGTTCACGCACGACGGCGGCGGCAACCACCTCTGCCTCGACCTCGATCCCGCAGCGGGTGGTGCGGTCGGGCAGGTCATCACGCTGTGGCATGACGGTGGCGAGCGTGTCCTGTGCAGCAGCGACTTCGGCGCGTGGTTCGCCGACTGGCAGCTCAGGGCAGTGCCACCGCACCCGTGACACAGGCGCCGCGCTCGCAGGCCAGCGGCGGGTCAGGGAACCCGGCGAAGCACATCACGTTGGGCGGGAGGCCACCGGGCTGCAGCGGAAGCGCCTGGCTCGCTGCGGTGTTCTGGGCAGCGGTTTCGGCTTCGGCCTGCCGGGCGGTCGCAGACACCCGCGAGTACGTCACCAGGGTCGGCAAAGCGCAGACACCCCGCGTCGGCTGCAGGTAGAGCCGGCCGCAGTGGCCGACCTCGCTGCACGGCATGTTGACCGCCAGCGCACGGGCCGCGTCCGCGTGTGCATTGGCCTGGGCTTCGAGGGTTTCGAATTCGGTCGAGGCCGGCGCGCTGCCGTTGCAGGCGGACAGCAGCGCCACCAGCGTCCACAGTGCCATCGACCACGGCAACAACAGGCGGCTGTGCATGGTCAGCCCGCCGCAAGCGCCTCGTCGATCACCTCGACCCAGTGCCGCACCGGCAGCTTGGTGCCCGACTGCAGGTGCTGCAGGCAACCGATGTTGCCGGAGATGATCACGCTGGGCTGCCGCGCTTCGAGCGTCTGCACCTTGCGGTCGCGGAGCTGGTAGGCGATTTCGGGTTGCAGCACGGAGTACGTGCCCGCCGAACCGCAGCACAGGTGGCTGTCCTGTGTGGGCAGATGGACCTCGAAGCCGAGTTCGGTCATCGCCGCCTCGACGCCGCCGCGCAGTTTCTGGCCGTGCTGCAGCGTGCAGGGCGGGTGGTAGGCCAGGACACCGCGCGCTCTGCGCTGTCCGAACGCGGCCTTGAGCGGGCCGATCAGCGTGGGCAGCAGCTCGGAGAGATCGCGTGCCGCGGCGCTGATGCGCGCCGCCTTCTCGGCGTAGGCGGGATCGTGGGCGAGCGCGTGGCCGTAGTCCTTGACCGACAGGCCGCAGCCCGACGCATTGAAGACGATCGCCTCGACCGGCTCGACCCCGCCCAGCCCCTCGACCTTGGGCCACCAGGCGTCGATGTTGCGGCGCATGTCGGTCAGCGCGCCTTCGCGGTCGCCGAGGTGGTCGCGCACGGCGCCGCAGCAGCCGGCCTCGTCCGACACCAGCGTCTGCACGCCGCAGGCATCGAGCACGCGGGCGGTGGCGCTGTTGATGTTGGGTGCCAGCGTCGGCTGCACGCAACCCTGCAGCATCAGCACCTGGCGCCGGTGCTCGCGGGTCGGCCAGCGTTGGGCATGGGCCATCGCGCTGGCGCTGAGCTTGCTGGGCACCTTGTTCTTGACGATGCCGGGCAGCAGCGCGCGCACGCTCTGCCCCATCTTGAGCATCGGGCCGAAGCTCGGCGAGGTCATGGTCTCGCGCAGCATCCAGCGCACGGTGCGGTCGGCGCGCGGGCGCTCGACCTTGGCATCCACCACGCGCCGGCCAATCTCGACCAGCGCGCCGTACTCGACCCCCGACGGGCAGGTCGTCTCGCAGCTCCGGCAGGTCAGGCAGCGGTCCAGGTGGAGCTGGGTCTTGCGGGTCGGCGTGTGGCCTTCCATCACCTGCTTGATGAGGTAGATGCGACCGCGCGGCCCATCCAGCTCGTTGCCCAGGAGCTGGTAGGTCGGACAGGTGGCGGTGCAGAAGCCGCAGTGGACGCAGCGGCGCAGGATCTCCTCGGCGCGGTCGCCGTCCGGGGTGTCCTTGAATTCAGGCGCGAGGGTGGTTTGCATGCTGGCTCGGTGTGCCGGGCGAAGTGCCGGTCAGAGTCCCGGATAAAGGCGACCCGGATTGAACACGCCATCGGGATCGAAGGCTTGCTTGAGTTCCTGGTGGATGCGGTCCAGTGGCGGCTTGAGCGGGGAGAACACGCCCAGTCCGCTCGACGCCGCAGCCTTGTCCCGCGCGCGGAACAGCGTGGCGTGGCCGCCGTACTGGTGGGCGATCTGGCGCACGCGGGCGGCAGTCTCGCGGGTGATCCACCAGCGTTGCGCGCCACCCCAGTCGATGAGCTGGTCGCCGGGCAGCGGCAGCGGGGGCGCGCCCGTCGGCAGCGACACGCGCCACAGCGCCGCCCCTTCGGCCAGTGCCCGGCGCGCCGCGACGAAGAAATCGTCGCTCTGGTCGCGCATCCCGAGCCAGAAGCGTTGGGCGAGCGCGTTGTCGATCGGCTCGCCGCCGAGCTTCTGGTTGGCCGCGGCCACCGCCGTGGTCGCCCCCGACAGCCGCACCACCAGCGCCCCTTGCCACCACGCGGTGGCGTTGATCGGCAGCGGCTGGCCGGCCCAGCGTTGCATCAGGTCGAGCGCCTCGCCCTCCGAGCAGTCGAAGCGCAGCGTGCTGGTGTAGGACGGCGTCGGCATCACCTTCAGCGACACCTCGCAGACGATGCCGAGGATGCCGAGCGAACCCGTGACCATGCGCGCCACGTCGTAGCCGGCGACGTTCTTCATCACCTGGCCGCCGAAGGTCAGCACCTCGGCCTTGCCGGTGAGCAGCGTCATGCCCAGCACGTAGTCGCGCACGCTGCCCATCGCCGCGCGCGACGGGCCGGACAAGCCTGTCGCCACCATGCCGCCGATGGTGCCGCCACGCTGGCCGGGGCGCTCGGTGTCGGGGTAGCGCGGCGGCTCGAAGGCGAGGTACTGGTTGCGGCGGGCGAGTTCGGTCTCGACCTCGGCGATGGGGGTGCCGCCGCGCACGGTCATGACCAGCTCGCTCGGCTCGTAGCGCGTGATGCCGGTGAGTCCGCGCACGTCGAGCAACTGGCCCTGGACCGCCTCGCCGTAGAAGGATTTGGTGCCGGCGCCACGGATGGCGAGGCTGCCGCGCCCCTCGCGGGCGGCGCGGACGCGTTCGATCAGGCTGTCGAGGGCCTTGCTGCTCATGGTGGTGGGTGGTTCAGCAACCAGTTCGGGGTCAAGGATCAGAAACGGGGCAGTTCGCTGAAAGGCAGCAAACCGCGTTTGACATGCATTCTTCCGTACTCGGCACAGCGGTGGAGCGACGGGATCACCTTGCCGGGGTTGAGCAGACCCGGCGCATCGAAGGCCCGCTTCACCGCCAGCATCATCTCGCGCTCCTCCGGCGCGAACTGCACGCACATGGAATTGAGCTTCTCGACGCCGACACCGTGCTCGCCGGTGATGGTGCCGCCCATGGCGACGCTGGTTTCGAGGATCTCGGCACCGAAGGCTTCCGCCCGCTCCAGCTCGCCGGGGCGGCTGGCATCGAACAGGATCAGCGGGTGCAGGTTGCCATCGCCCGCGTGGAACACGTTGCAGCAGCGCAGGTCGTGGCGCAACTCCATCTCGGCGATGGCCCCCAGCATGTCGGCCAGGCGCCGGCGCGGGATGGTCGAATCCATGCAGAGGTAATCCGGGCTGATGCGGCCGGTGGCGGGAAAGGCGTTCTTGCGGCCCGACCAGAACTTCAGCCGCTGCACCTCGTCCCGGCTGACTTCGAGCCGGCTCGCGCCACAGCGGCGCAGCACCTCGGTCATGCGGCCGATTTCCTCCTCGACCTCCTCGGGCGTGCCGTCGCTCTCGCAGAGCAGGATGGCCGCCGCCTCCAGGTCGTAGCCCGCGTGGACAAAATCCTCGACCGCCGCCGTCATCGGCTTGTCCATCATCTCCAGCCCGGCGGGAATGATGCCGGCGGCGATGATCTCGGCCACTGCGTCGCCCGCCGTCTCCACGGTCGGGAAGCTGGCCATGATGCAGCGCGCCACCTGCGGGCGCGGCACGAGCTTGACGGTGACTTCGGTGACGACGGCCAGCATGCCCTCGCTGCCGATGACGATGCCGAGCAGGTCCAGCCCCGCCGCGTCCAGCCCGCCGCCACCGAACTCGACCGCCTCGCCCTCGACGGTGTAGCCCCGCACACGGCGCACGTTGTGCAGCGTCAGGCCGTACTTCAGGCAATGCACGCCGCCGGAGTTCTCGGCCACGTTGCCGCCGATGGTGCAGGCGATCTGGCTGGACGGATCGGGCGCGTAGTAGAGACCGAACGGAGCCGCGGCTTCGCTGATGGCCAGGTTGCGCACGCCGCACTGCACGACGGCCGTGCAGGCGAGCGGGTCGATCTGGACGATGCGGTTGAAGCGGGCGAGCGAGAGCGTCAGGCCGTCGCGGTGCGGGGTGGCGCCGCCGGACAGGCCGGTGCCCGCACCGCGGGCCACCACCGGGACACCCAGGCGGTGGCAGATGCGCAGCGCACCGGCGACCTGCTCCTCGGTTTCGGGCAGGGCCACGGCCAGGGGCTGGGTGCGGTAGGCGGTCAGGCCATCGCACTCGTAGGGGATCGTGTCTTCGGCGTGCCACAGCAGGGCATGGGCAGGCAGCAGGGAAGACAACGCCTGCACAAGCCGGCTCTGGCGCTCGCGGCGGGCGGCAGCGTCCAAAACGTCTTGTGGCACGGGGGCATTCATGGGCAGGGAACTCCGGCTAGGTTGGCGCGCACTGTACCGCGGCACGCAGCGCGCGGCTCAGGCGTGGACGAAGACCGTCAGGACGGCGGTGTACCCGTACAGGTGGTGCCGGGCGATCTCGCCGCTGGCGAAGAAGCCGACCAGCGGCACATCGCCCAGCGCATGGCGCACGAGCTGCAGCTCCGCCGAGGGCCCGCCGAAGTGCGGCCCGCCCCGTCCCGAGCAGCTCACGTAGAGGGCGCCCGCGATGCGCCGGGCGGGGGGCATGGTGTCGAAGGTGGCCGCACTGTCCTCGTCGTCAGGATCGGGGCTCAGCTCCTCGCGGATCTCGGCGCAGATGCGGACCAGGTCGCGCCGCGCCGCCTCGGCGTTGCGGGTGCAGAAGGTCAGTTGCATCCCCGGCTCGACCTGTCCGGCCACCGCCACGGCGTGGTGCATCGGATCGAGTCCGATCAGGTGGCGCACCCAGGTGTCGCCGCCGAACTGGCTGCCGCGGCCGAACACGTCGTCCTGCGCCCCGGTCAGGCCGACCAGCGTGGCCCGCAGGCGCGGCACGGCCTCGCGCGGGTGGTCGAGATCGATGTTCAGGTCGTTGAGCAGGCACGACAGCGCCGACTGGCCATCCAGCACGGCGACGATGTGGTCGCGCGCCTCATCGACATGGCGCACCGGTCCGATCGGCTGGCAGCCCTGCGAGACCCGCGACAGCAGATCCACCTCGCGCGTGAACGCCACGCCCGACACGCCGCCTTCGTAGACCCCGGCCAGCGCCGCCGAACCACGCGCCGCCGCCGGGGCACAGAACTGCACGCTGCGGCCCCGCGACGCCATCAGGCCACCGAAGAGGTAGCCGCTGGTGGTGCGCTGGGCCAGCTCGGCGACGAGTTCGCCCATGTCGGGCGTCTGGCCATCGCCGTGGACCAGCGCGGTGTGGGCGTCGCTGCGCACCAGCGGGCGCTCGCCGCTGTACAGCTCGAAGCTGCCGATGGGCAGGTCCGCCAGCATCAGCACCAGCGCCGGCTCGTCGAAATACTCGACCCCGCTCACCGCCACGCCCACGCCCACCCCACCGACCCATGACACCCGCGGCCAACGCTGGCGCAGCTCGGCCAGCAGCGCATCGGCCCGTGCAGCGTAGTGGTCGGTGATGTAGACGAAGCCCAGCGGAAACGGGTCGGGGCCACCCGCCACAGGGGGCAACCCCGCGAGCTGGGCGTCGAGCTGGGCGGCCACCAGCGCCAGTGCCATGTGCGCGTCGGGATGGGTGGCGTGGGCGGTGAGGAAGGTGTGCATGGATCAACAGGGACGGGGCTGCAACGACAACAGCAGCAGCGCCTCAGACCTTGGTGGACTTGCGGGCGGGGGATTTGCGGGGAGCGGCCTTGGCGGCGGGACTGGGCGCGGGGGCCGTGGCGGTGGAGGTGGCGGCCGACGCCGCCTGGGCCTGCGCGGCAGCCTCGGTCGTGGCCTGCACGGCCTGGGTGGCGAGCTGGGTGAACTGCTGCGTCAGCGCGCCCCACCATTGCATCGGATCAACAGCCGGCGCAGCGTCCGCGTCGGCAGAGTCTGGTGCAGGGGTCGGCGCTGGCGACGGTGCAGGCGCGGGCGCCGCCTCGGCCATCGGGCGCATCTTGAGCGCCTCGCTCAGGTCGCCCATCTGCACGTTCATGCTCCGGAGCGTCCCCAGGGTCATGCGCTGGACTTCGAGCGCCTGCACGGTGGTGCCGATCATGCGGGCGTTCTGCTCCAGCCAGAACTGCACCGTGCGCAGCTCGTGGATGCGGCGCTCCAGCTCGGCCGGATCCAGCGTCGGCGCTACCCATTGGCCGATGTTCGGCAGCGTCTGTCCGGCATTCTTGACCAGCCCCTGGAGAAACTCGAAACCGGGGACGAAAGGGCTGAACGCTTCGCTGTAGGACGTGTGGTCGGGCATGTTGTTTTCCTCGGGACAGGGACAGGGAGTGCGTGGTGAACCGCTGGGCCATTGTGCCCAGCGATGCGGGCAGTGTCACGGACGATCGCGCTGCACGACCGCCCCGAACACCGACTGGCCGAGTGCGTCGCACACGGCGGTGTCCACCTGCCCCACGCCGTCCAGCGCCACACGGGCCGGGCCGCCGGGCAGCGCGAGCAAGGTGCCGGCCGACACCGCCCGGTGGCGCGCCAGCCGGGCAATCCAGCCGCCCGCATCCGACACGCCGCCCGCCGCCGCCAGCTCGACCGGCGCCAGCACCCGGCCATCGACCACCGTCTGCAGGCGCATGGCCAGCCGCCCACGGTGCCAGGCCGGACCCAGCGCCTCCGGTGTCACCGCCACCGGCGCGCAGGCCAGCGACGCGGCGACCGCTCCACCCGCTGCCCGGTGCTGCCCATGGTGGGCGAGCATCACCAGCCGCACGGCGTCGCGGGCCTGGTCCTCGCCCGCACCGCGGGGCACATCCCCGAGGGCCACCACCAGCCGGGCACCCACGTCGGTGCAGGTGTCGGGCCAGACCGACCGCGCTCCAGCCAGCGCATCGCCCGCCATCTCGACCTCCAAGGAGGGCTGCGCATCGACCAGCCGGCACACCCGCGGCAGCGGCGCCAGGCACAGGCGTGGCTCGAAGGCAAACGCATGGCGCGCCTTGCCCTGTTCCAGCGTGCGGGCAAGGTCTTGCAGTTGCGGGGCGAGGAAATTCCAGTCGTCCAGCACCTGCTGCAGCCGCGTGGCGATGCCGCTGGCGTGGTGCGCCTGCGTGAGGTCGGCCGAGACGACAACGAGCTGGCCATCGCGGGAGCCATCCTGGTAAGTCGCGAGTTTCATCCAGCGATGATGGCACGGCGCAATCCGTTGTAGATTGCACCCATGCCTGTGCCCCGCTCTCGCCCGCTTCCTGCTGCTGTTGCCAGGCCGCCGCGCCGACCCGGCCAGCGCCCGGCACCGGCGCTGGCGCTGGCCGCCGTGCTGGGCGCGCACCTGTGGGTGATCGACGCCTGGAGCCTGCCCGCGGTGCCCCCGCTCGCCAGCCCTGCCACGGTGCGCAGCGTGACCACCCTCGCCACCCTGCCCCTGCCAGCACCCAAGGCTGCGGAGAGCCTCGCTGCCGTGCCCGCGCTGCCGCTGGAGTCGCCCTACGCACCGGCACTGGCACCGGCACCAGCGCCCGCACAACCGCCCCGCCACACACCCCGCAAGCCAGCGCCTGTCCGCCCGACGGCGCCGGTCGTGGCCCCCTCCCACTCCGCCGACGCGGCATCCACGCCCGTGGCTGTCGCCGCCACAACCGCCACGGCAACGGCCGCCAACGCCAATGCACTGCACGCGCCCCCCTCCGCGCGGCTGCTCTACCGCCTGAAAAAAGGCCCGCTCACCGGCACCGGCCAGATCGACTGGCAGCGCGACGCCGACACCTACCGGATGCGCCTGGAAGCCCGTGTGCCGCTGTTTGGCCAGATCTTCCTGGAGACCAGCGAAGGCCGGCTCGACGCCAGCGGACTCGCCCCCCTGCGCCACACCGAGCGCCGCCTCAAGCGCAGCGAGCGCGCCGTCAGTTTCGTGCGGGACCAGGGACCGCCGCGCATCCTGTTTTCAGCCCGCACGGGCGAAGAGCCCTTGACTCCCGGCGCGCAAGACCGCCTGAGCTGGATCGCCCAGCTCGCCGCCCGCATGGCCGCCCCGCCGGCGGGCGAGTGGCGCGCCGGCCACCGCATCGAGATGGACGTGGCCAGCACCGGCGGGGACGTGCAACGCTGGGTTTTCACCGTGCAAGGCCAGGACAGCGCCGGTCTGTGGCAGTTGCACCGCGAGCCCGACACGCCCCACGACACCCGCGCCGAGGTCTGGATCGACGCCCGCCAGCACCACTGGCCTGTCCGCATCCAGCTCACCGAGTCGTCGGGCGAGCCGCTGGAGCTGACGCTCGATGGCCTGCAGCCCACCTGACACACCGCAGCTTGAAACCGCTGCGCACCGCCTCACCTGCCCCCCACTGTCCTCAGGAGAACTGCACCATGCACATGCTCTACAACTCCGAAAACTTCGCCGTCATGCACTTCTCCGGCAACACCGTGGCCGGACAGGGGTTCGAGATCGTGGACAAGACCAGCCGGCGCGAGATCTACCTGGGCGGACTGCTGGCCGAACACTTCCAGGCCGGTGTCGAGTACCTCATCAGCCAGACCACCGACGAGGCCCGCATCGACGATTTCCTGTCGGGCTACACCACGCTGGCGCACCACCCTGTCGTGCTGCACTGAAGCAAGCAATCTCGGCCCGAGTGCAACGGCACGTAAACGACCCGCGCCGCCGCGCGTTTTGCAACTTGCGCCCGATCGGCCATTGGCGCGAAGATGGCCTCGTCGCCACCGTCCGTCGTTCGTCCTTGAACCACCCCGAGGAGCTTGCATGCGCAAGGAAGTGTCCAGGCAGACTGTTCGCCGCTCCCGCAGCCGCCCCGGCGGCGCTCCCGTGCTGCTCTCGCCCGGCCTGCATGACGCGCCGGTGCTCGACCAACTGTGTTCACACTTTGTCCTGACGCTCACGCTGCGCCAAGCCAACCGCTTCGCCGGCCGACGCGACTGGAACAGCCTGCTCGCTCTCACCGCACGGCACCTGGTCTGGCCCGTCACCGTGCTCGGCCGCCTGCGCGAGTTCCTCGGCCGCCGGGTCAAGGAGCACGACGCCTGGACCGGCCATGACGCGCTCGACGACGTGGCCTTCCTCGAAAAGCATGGCTGGTGGCGCGGCCCCTACGAGGAAGGCACGCTGTTCTTCTACCTCGACGAGTATGTCAAGGACGTGCCGAAAGACCTGATGGCGGTCCTTGGCACCACCGGCGAATGGCTGGGCCAGCACCTCCGCGAGAGCGCCACGCTGGTCGAGAAGAACGTCGAGGTGCTGGCGGGCCTGCTGCAGCTCAACCCGGCCGAGCGGGCGCTGATCCTGTACGGCACGCTCGCCCGCTACCAGCGTGACCTGCGCGGGCTGCTGGTCGAGTTCAAGGTGTCGAGTGCGCAGGAGGCTTACGCGACCATCGCCGAAGTGGCGGGCGTGGACCAGCGCGACGTGGCCGAAGCCCTGCGTGCCGGCTCGCGGCTGGAGCGCATCGGCATGATCGAGAACCTCATCTCCGAGCACAACATCACCGACCTGGCCGACCTGATGAAGGTGTCCGACCAGCTCCCGCCGGTGCTGATGCGCGAGTACCGCGATCCGCAGGATCTGATGGCGGTGTTCACCCGGCCAGCGACCAAGAGCGAGCTGACGCCGGCCGATTTCCACTTCGTCGGCGAGGAGGTGGATGTGCTGATCGCGCTGCTGAAGAACGCGGTGGAGCGCCGCGAGGCGGGCGTGAACGTGCTGATGTACGGCCCGCCCGGCACCGGCAAGACCGAACTCGGCCGCGTCGTCGCGCAGACCGCCGGGCTGGAGCTGTACGAGGTCGAATACGCCGACCGCGACGGCAACTCGCTCTCCGGCCGCGACCGCTACCGCTCGCTGCAGATCAGCCAGGTGTTCCTGAAGGCCAGCCCGAACGTCGCGCTGCTGTTCGACGAGGTGGAGGACGTGTTCCCGCCGATCTCGTCCGACGCAGCGCAGCTCATGGCGCGCATGGACAGCAGCGACGCCAGCCACGGTGGCGGCAGCTCGTCGGTGAACGGCAAGGCGTGGGTGAACCAGATCCTGGAGACCAACCCGGTGCCGGTGCTGTGGGTCACGAACCGCATCGAGCAGATCGACCCGGCCTTCCGGCGGCGTTTTCAATACCACCTGGAGCTGAAGTCGCCGCCGCCCGGTGCGCGCGAGGCGCTGGTGCTGCGGGCGCTCGGTGACACGCCCGTCAGCGCCGAATTCGTCGAGCGGCTGACGCAGCGCAAGGCCCTGACCCCGGCGCAGATCCGCACCGCCGTGCGCTTCGCCAAGTTGATCGGCGATGCGCAAGGGGCGGCACCGCTGCAATCGATCGAAGCCTTGATCGAGCGCCAGATCGCCCACGCCGACCTCGCCCTCGGCACCGTCGATCGCCAGGCCGACCGCGCCCGACCGGTGGTGACCACCTACGACCTGAGCCTGCTGAATGTCGAGAGCCGCTTCGAGATTCCGCGCATCGTCGAGGCGCTGAAACGCCGCGGCCACGGTGCCCTGTGCTTCCACGGCGCACCGGGCACGGGCAAGACCGCGCTGGCCGAGCACATCGCCCGCGAACTGGGCCGGCCGCTGATGGTCCGGCAGGCCAGCGACCTGGTGAGCAAGTTCGTCGGCGAGACCGAGCAGAACATGGCCAAGATGTTCAGCGAGGCCAAGGCGGAACAGGCCGTGCTGCTGCTGGACGAGGCCGACAGCTTCCTGCGCAGCCGCAAGCGCGCAGAACGCACCTACGAGATCACCGAAGTCAACGAGATGCTGCAGGGCATGGAGCGTTTCGGCGGGGTGTTCATCTGCACGACCAACTTGTTCGAGGATCTGGACGAAGCGGCGCTGCGGCGCTTCACCTTCAAGCTGCATTTCCAGCCGCTGCTGCCGGACCAGCGCATGCAGATGTTCATCGCCGAGGCGCTCGAAGGCGACGCCACACGGCTGACCGACGAGCAGCGCCAGCGGCTGGGCGTGCTCGACCAACTGGCGTGCGGCGACTTCGCGGCGGTGCGGCGGCAGGTGGACATCCTGGGTGAAGCCTTCGATGCGGACGAGTTCCTGTCGCAGCTCGAAGGCGAGCACCGGGTGAAGCCGCAGGTGCGCGAGCGGCGCAGCATCGGGTTCACGCACTGAGGCTGCGCAACGGGGTGCGGCGGAGCGGGGCAGACATGGCCCCGCCTGCCTACAATCCCGGGATGACTGCCGCCCTGCCCCCTGCCTACACCCGCGCCGCCCGCCTGCCCGAGCTGCTCCGCCAGCGCATCGCCGTCCTCGACGGCGCGATGGGCACGATGATCCAGCGTTACAAGCTCACCGAAGCCGATTTCCGCGGCGAGCGGCTGCGGGACCACGGCAAGGATCTCAAGGGCAACAACGACCTGCTCGTGCTGACCCGCCCGGACGTGATCGCCGAGATCCACGACCAGTACCTCGCGGCCGGCGCCGACATCATCGAGTCCAACACCTTCGGCGCCACCAG
>NZ_JAAFKF010000073.1 GCF_013299175.1 Sphaerotilus sp. | reverse complement strand
GCTCGAGCACAGTCGATACCGAACTTTTGAGTTCGGCAGCGAACTGGGCAACGGTGGTCACAGCCATGTGTTTGTTTCCTTGGGACGTGCGTCGTGTGCGGTCGGGTCGGACAGAGTGAGCGTTCAGGCGGTGAACCAGTGTTCACGGGCCTTCATGATCAGGGCCTTGGCCGCCGCTTCGTCGATGCCCGTCATCTCCGTCAGCTCATCCACGGCGAGATCGGCAAGATCATCGCGGGTGTGGACACCGCCTTCGGACAGCTTGGCGACCAGTTCGGGGGTCACCCCCTCCACATCGCGCAAGTCCTGGGTGACTTCCTCGACGCGCTCTTCCTTGGCGATTTCCATCGTCAACAGCACGTTCTTGGCGCGGGTCCGCAATTCCTGCACCGTCTCTTCGTCAAAGGATTCGATTTCCAGCATCTCCTGGAGCGGCACATACGCCACTTCTTCGAGACTGGTGAAACCTTCGGCGATCAGAATATCGGCCACCTCTTCATCCACGTCGAGCCTGTCGACGAAGAGTTTGCGGATGCCGTCGCTCTCCTGAGCTTGCTTGGCCACCGATTCCTCGGCGGTCATGATGTTGATGCGCCAGCCGGTCAGCTCGGAGGCGAGCCGCACGTTCTGGCCGCCGCGGCCGATGGCGATGGCGAGGTTTTCCTCGTCCACCACCACGTCCATGGCGTGTTTTTCCTCGTCCACCACGATCGACTGGACATTCGCCGGCGCCAGCGCACCGATCACGAATTGGGCCGGATCTTCCGACCACAGCACGATGTCCACCCGCTCGCCGGCGAGTTCATTGGTCACGCCGTTGACCCGCGAGCCGCGCACGCCGACGCAGGTGCCGATCGGATCGACCCGCTTGTCGTAGGACACGACGGCGATCTTGGCACGCGAACCCGGATCACGGGCGCAGCTCTTGATCTCCAGCAGGCCCTGCTCGATCTCGGGCACCTCCTGGCGGAACAGCTCGACCATGAAGGACGGGGCCGAACGCGACAACACGATCTGCGGGCCGCGCAGCGTGGGATCAATCTCGACCATCATGGCCCGCACGCGGTCGCCGCTGCGCAGGTTTTCCTTCGGGATCAGCTCGCTGCGCTTCAGGCGCCCTTCGACACGACCGCTCTCGATGATGAGATCGCCCTTGTCGAGACGCTTGACCGTGCCGGTGAAGATCTTGTCGCCACGCGACAGGAAATCGTTCAGCAGTTGCTCGCGCTCGGCATCGCGGATCTTCTGCAGAATGACCTGCTTGGCCGCCTGCGCGCCGATCCGGCCGATGGGCACGGACTCGACCGACTCTTCGAGGTAGTCGCCCACGTCGATGTCATCGATCTGCTCCTTGGCCTCGAAGTGCAGGATCTCGGCTTCCGCTTGCTGCAGACCCGCTTCGTCCGGCACCACATGCCAGCGGCGGAAAGTCTCGTAGGCACCCGATTCGCGGTCAATCGCGACGCGGATATCGACTTCGCCTTCATAGAGTTTCTTGGTGGCCGATGCCAGTGCCAATTCGACGGCACCAAACACGACTTCACGATCCACGTTTTTCTCACGCGAGATCGCATCCACCAGCATCAACAGTTCGCGGTTCATTCTTCGTGACCTCCGGATTCCTGTGTCGCCCCGCCCGCCGCCGCATCTCGCCGGCTGCGCCCCTTGAAATCCACCACCGGCACGAGCCGGGCATCGCGGACTTCATCGAGCACAAACCCCAGCACGTGGCTTTCCTTACCTTCATGGAAAACCAGTTCGAGACCTGCAGCAGGGTCGTCGCCCACCACGCGCAACACGCCGCGGTATTTCTTGCGCCCCTGGAAAACCACCTTCAATGTCAGATCGATTTCCGATCCGGCAAATCGCACGAAGGCGTCCAGCCGCCTGAGCGGCCGATCCAGACCCGGGGAAGACACTTCGAGCCGCTCGTATTCGCAACCCTCCACTTCCAGCACGCGCTGGAGCTGGCGGGTCACCTGCTCGCAATCTTCCACGGTAACGAATTCGCCCGGCCCGGTCGGATAAACGACACCGGGCATTCGGTCGATGTAAACGCACAGCAACCCCCGAAGGCCACGCTCGCAATCCACGAGGTCGTAGCCCAATCCGGTCACGGTGCGTTCGACAGCCTGCTGCCAATTCATCAATGCAGTACAAACGGCAGCCTCTTAGCGGCGCAACCACGGCAAACACCCAAGGGTGTCCACGTCGTCACGCCAGCCGGCTGCCGCGCTCCTTCCGGTGCCTTGCGGCGGTTCAAGCAAAAAAAATGGGCTGGATTCCTCCGCCCATTCAGCGTTTTAGCGAAAACGCGATGATACCCGACAGCGGGCACATGGGCAACCACCCTACACCGGACAGTCCAGCGCGTGCGAGAATCCGTTGCTCAGAACACTGAAACACTGATCTACCTCTCGGAGAGTCCATGGGTTTTCTCGCAGGCAAGCGCCTTTTGATCACCGGTCTGCTGTCGAATCGCTCGATCGCCTACGGCATTGCCAAGGCATGCCACCGCGAAGGCGCCGAACTGGCGTTCAGCTACGTCGGCGAGCGTTTCAAGGACCGCACCACCGAATTCGCGCAAGAGTTCGACTCGACGCTGATCTACGACTGCGATGTCGGCAGCGACGAGCAGATCCAGCGCATGTTCGACGACCTCGGTCAAGCCTGGCCCGAAGGCTTCGACGGCTTCGTCCACTCGATCGGCTTCGCGCCGCGCGAGTGCATCGCCGGCGAATTCCTCGACGGCCTGAGCCGCGAAGCCTTCCGCATCGCGCATGACATCTCCGCCTACAGCTTCCCGGCAATGGCCAAGGCTGCGCTGCCCCGCCTGCGCGAGCGCAGTGCCCTGCTGACGCTGAGTTACCTGGGTGCTGCGCGGGTCGTGCCGCACTACAACACCATGGGGCTGGCCAAGGCGTCGCTCGAAGCCAGCGTGCGCTATCTGGCGTCCAACCTCGGCCCGCAAGGCATCCGCGTCAACGGCATCTCGGCCGGCCCGATCAAGACCCTGGCCGCCAGCGGCATCAAGGACTTCGGCAAGCTCATGGCCATCTTCACGGCCAACGCCCCCCTGCGCCGGCTGGTCACGATCGACGATGTGGGCAACGTCGCCGCCTTCCTGCTGTCGGACCTGGCGGCGGGCATGACGGCGGAGATCACCTACGTGGACGGCGGCTTCAGCCACGTCATGGTCGGCTCCGCGGACGCCTGACGCCAGCCCGCCCCATGCGCGCCCTGCTCGCCGAAGACGATGCCATCCTCGCCGACGCGCTGGGCGCCAACCTGCGCTCCGCCGGCTTCGAGGTCGAGGTCGCCGACAACGGGGCGGTGGCGGAGTACCTGCTGACGCGGCAGGCGTTCGACGTGGGCATCATCGACATCGGCTTGCCGCTGGTGGACGGGTTGACGGTGGTGCAGCGGGTGCGGCTGGCCAAGCCGGGGATGCCGCTGCTCATCCTCACGGCGCTCGACGGCCTGCACAACCGCGTGGCCGGCCTGAACGCGGGCGCCGACGACTACCTCACCAAGCCCTTCGATTTCCCCGAACTCGAAGCGCGCATCCGGGCTGTCCTGCGCCGCAGCCAGCCCCCCCTCCCAGCCGGCGCGCCACCGGAGCCAGTCGATGCGCTGGTGGTCGGCCAGCTCCAGTTCGACCGCGACGCCCGCCGTGTCACGATCGCCGGACAGGCCATCGACCTCTCGCCGCGCGAATGGCTGCTGCTGGACCTGCTGCTCAGCCAACGCCGCAAGGTCATCACCAAGGAGCAGATCGCGCAGGCGTGGTCCACCGAGGTGTCCGAGAGCGGCGGCCCCAGCTCGCTGGAGGTCTACATCCACCGCCTGCGCCGCAAGCTCGAAGGCTCGGGCGTAGGCATCCGAACCGTGCGCGGACTGGGCTACCTGCTCGAAACGCAGGACTGACGGACAGCACTTCCCCGCAGCGGCCTTCGCGGCGACACTGCGCGGCCATGCTGAACCTGCTCCAACCCCTGATCCAGCGCCTGCCGGCGGTCTCGCCGGTCGGCCGCTCGCTGCGTCGGCACCTGCTGACGTGGCTGCTGCTGCCACAACTGGTGCTGTGGCTGGCGGCGGCGGCCGTGACCTACAACGTCGCCGTGCGCTATGCCGACCGCGCCAACGACCATGGCCTGTACCTGTCCTCGCGTGCGCTGGCCCGGCAGGTCAAGCCGATCGACAGCGGCCTGTTCGTGGATTTCCCGCGCGCGGCCAAGGACATCATCGAAGCCGACCCGGACGACCGCGTCTACTACATGGTCAGCAGCCCGCCGGGCGAGTTCATCCTGGGCAACCACAAGCTGCCCCCGCCCAGCGCCGCCGACGCGCTCTACCCCGACCGCCCCACCTTCTACGACGGGCAGGTGGACACACCCGGCGGCGGCAGCGTGCAGGTGCGCGTGGCGGCCATCCTGCTCGACTACGGCGAGCCAAGCCTGCAGCGGCGCATGCTGGTGCAGGTCGCCAAGAGCCGGGTCAGCCGCGAGGCCCTGGCGCGCAGCATCCTGATCGACACGGTGCTGCCCCTGTCGGTGCTGGTGCTGGCGATGTCGGCGCTGGTGTGGGCGGGGGTGCGTACCGGCTTGGCGCCGCTGGCGCGGCTGCGCGAGGCGGTCAGCGGACGCGGGCCGAACGACCTCGCGCCCATCGAACTGCAGTCCGCCCCCGAAGAGGTGCGCGATCTGGCGGTGGCGGTCAACACGCTGCTGGCCGCCGTCCATGCATCGGTGGTGGAGCAGCGCCGCTTCATCAGCGACGCCGCCCACCAGTTGCGCACCCCGCTGGCCGGCCTGAAAAGCCAGTCCGAACTCGCCCTCAAGGAAGCCACCGACCCCGCCCTGCGTGCCCGGCTCGAACGGGTGCGCGAAAGCGCAGCCCGCAGCGCCCACCTCGTCACCCAGTTGCTCACCCTGGCCCGTGCCGAGCCGGAGTCGCTGGCCACGCTCGGCCGCAGCCGCTTCGACCTGCGCCGGCTGGTGCAGGACTTGGCGGCCGAGATGGTGCCGCGGGCGCTCGGCGAAGGCATCGACCTGGGGCTGGACGGCGGAGACGCACCCGACGACGCGCCGCGGCCGCCACCCCTCACGATCGAAGGCAATGCACTGTTAATACGTGAAGCCATCGTTAATCTGATCGACAACGCGATACGCTATGCCGGGCGCGGGACGGAGATCACCGTGCGCGTGCGGCCCGACCCGGATCAGCCGGACATGGCGCTGGTGGAGGTCGATGACACCGGGCCGGGACTGCCGGTGGCACTGCACGAGCAGGTGTTCGACCGCTTCTTCCGGGGCACGAACGAGGGACGGGGCTGTGGGCTCGGGCTGGCCATCGTCAAGGAGATCGTCGAGCGGCACCGGGGCCGTGTCCGCCTGCAGTCGCTCCAGCCACACGGTCTGCGGGTCCAGGTGCGGCTGCCGCAGGAAGTCAGGGGTTTCACCTAGTGTTAATTTTTTAAAGCAATATTAATCTTCGGGTCTGTTCTCACCCACCACCGTTTTTGATCCCGGAGTGCATATGAAAAAGTTGGAGATGACCCGTCCCGCCCGCACCCTGCTGGCCCTCGTTGCCGGCCTGACCGTTGCTGGCCTGTCGCAAGCCGGTGAAGTCGAGGTGCTGCACTGGTGGACCTCGGGCGGCGAGGCCAAGGCCGCGTCCGCACTGAAGGCCACGCTGCAAGGCAAGGGCCACACCTGGAAGGACTTCGCGGTCGCCGGCGGTGGTGGCGATTCGGCCATGACCGTGCTGAAGTCGCGGGTCGTGTCGGGCAACGCCCCGGCCGCAGCCCAGATCAAGGGCCCGTCCCTGCAGGAGTGGGCCGCTGAAGGCGTGCTCGCCAACATCGACGACGTGGCCAAGGCCGAGAAGTGGGACAGCCTGCTGCCCCCGGTGGTCGCCAATGTCATGAAGTACAAGGGCAACTACATCGCCGCTCCGGTGAACGTCCACCGCGTGAACTGGCTGTGGGCCAACCCGGAAGCCTTCAAGAAGGCCGGCGCCAAGGTGCCGACCAACTGGGACGAGTTCTTCGTCGCGGCAGAAGCCCTGAAGAAGGCCGGCATCATCCCCGTCGCCCACGGCGGCCAGAACTGGCAGGACTTCACCACGTTCGAGAGCGTTGCGCTGGGCGTCGGCGGTGCCGAGTTCTACAAGAAGGCCCTCGTGCAACTGGACCAGGCTTCGCTGAAGAGCGCGACCATGGAAAAGGTGCTGACCACGTTCAAGAAGGTGCATGACTACACCGACAAGAACGCCCCGGGCCGTGACTGGAACCTGGCGACCGCGATGGTCATCAAGGGCGAAGCCGGCATGCAACTGATGGGCGACTGGGCCAAGGGCGAGTTCGTCGCCGCCGGCAAGGTGCCGGGCAAGGACTTCGTCTGCGCCGCCGCGCCGGGCACCGCCAAGTCCTTCACCTTCAACGTGGACTCGTTCGCCATGTTCAAGCTGAAGAACGACGCCAACGTCAAGGCCCAGAAGGACCTGGCCGCCGCGATCATGTCCACCGACTTCCAGGAAGTGTTCAACCTGAACAAGGGTTCGATCCCGGTTCGCCTGAACATGGACCTGAGCAAGTTCGACGACTGCGCCAAGCTGTCGTCCAAGGACTTCGTCGAGACGGCCAAGACCGGCGCGCTGGTGCCGTCCGTCGCCCACGGCATGGCGGTTCCGTCGGCCGCAGCCGGCGCGATCCAGGACGCCGTCAGCCAGTTCTGGAACAGCGACAAGATGACCGCCGCTGAAGCCATGGCCAAGATCGCCACGGCCGCACAGACCAAGTAAGTCCACCGGCAGCTCCGCGGCTGCCCACCCCCAGCCACCGGCCCTCAACCCGCCGGTGGCTTCGTTTTCACCTGCGGGACACACGACACATGGCCTCCCCTAGCGCCGCTGCGCGTCTGGACCACTGGCTGCCCCGGATCGTTCTGGCGCCCAGTTTCCTCCTCTCTTTCCTCTTCATCTACGGCCTGATCGCCTGGAACGGCTACCTGTCGGTATCCGCTTCGCGGCTGCTGCCGAACTACGAATTCATCGGCTTCCAGCAGTATGTGACGCTGTTCGCGTCGGAACGCTGGATGGTCGCGCTCAAGAACCTCGGCCTCTTCTCGACGCTGTTCATCGGCCTGTCGATGGCGGTCGGCCTGCTGCTGGCGATCCTGCTGGACCAGAAGATCCGCGCCGAAGGCGTGCTGCGGACGGTCTACCTCTACCCGATGGCCCTGAGCTTCATCGTCACGGGCACGGCGTGGAAATGGATCCTGAACCCCGGCCTGGGCATCGAGCACCTGATGCACGGCTGGGGCTTCCCGAACTTCAGCTTCGACTGGCTGGTGAACCCCGATTACGCGATCTACACCGTCGTCATCGCCGGCGTGTGGCAGAGCGCGGGCTTCGTGATGGCGCTGTTCCTGGCGGGCCTGCGCGGCATCGACGACTCCATCATCAAGGCGGCCCAGATCGACGGCGCCTCGCTGCCGCGCATCTACTGGCGCATCGTGATCCCGAGCATGCGGCCGGTGTTCTTCAGCACGCTGATGGTGCTGGCGCACATCGCCATCAAGAGCTTCGACCTCGTGATGGCGCTGACTGCAGGCGGCCCCGGTTTCGCAACCGACGTGCCGGCGACCTTCATGTACACGATGGCCTTCACCCGTGGCCAGATCGGCCTCGGCGCTGCCTCGGCGACCGTGATGCTGGCGACCGTGGCCGCGATCGTCGTGCCGTATCTCTACAGCGAGCTGCGCTCGCGTGACCGCTGAACGGGATTGACACCATGAAACACCACCTCAACCGACTGGTCCTGTGGTCCCTGCTGGGGCTGTTCGCGGTCTTCTTCCTGCTGCCGCTCTACGTCATGCTGGCCACGTCGCTCAAGGACATGGCCGAAATCCGCAATGGCAACCTGCTGTCGCTGCCGGCCGGGCTGAATTTCACCGCCTGGGGCAAAGCCTGGTCCACCGCCTGCACCGGCACCGACTGCGGCGGCCTGCAGCCCTACTTCTGGAACTCGATGTCGATGATCATCCCGGCGGTGGCGATCTCGACCACCCTGGGGGCGCTCAACGGCTATGTGCTGACGAAGTGGCGCTTCAAGGGCAGCGAGCTGCTGTTCTCCTTCATGCTGTTCGGCGTGTTCATGCCGCTGCAGGTGGTGCTGCTGCCGATGTCGCAGGTGCTGGGCTGGATCGGGCTGTCGGACTCGGTGTGGGGCCTCGTCTGCGTCCACGTCCTGATGGGGCTGGCGTCCACCACGCTGTTTTTCCGCAACTACTACCTGAGCCTGCCGGACGAGCTGATCAAGGCGGCCATGCTGGACGGCGCGGGCTTCTTCCGCATCTTCTGGCGCATCGTGCTGCCGCTGTCAGCGCCGATCCTGGTCGTCACGCTGATCTGGCAGTTCACCAACATCTGGAACGACTTCCTGTTCGGCGTCGTCTTCTCCGGCGCGGACTCCAAGCCGATCACGGTGGGCCTGAACAACCTGGCCAACACCTCCAGCTCGGTCAAGGAATACAACGTGGACATGGCCGCCGCGATGATCGCCGCGCTGCCGACGCTGTTCGTCTACGTCGTTGCTGGCAAATATTTCGTGCGTGGCCTGACCGCCGGCGCCGTCAAGGGTTAAGAGGAATTACTCCATCATGGGCGCACTTTCCATCCGCAACGTCCGCAAGAGCTACGGCGAGACGAACATCCTCAAGGGCATCGACCTGGAGATCGACAAGGGCGAGTTCCTGATCCTGGTCGGGCCGTCCGGCTGCGGCAAATCGACGCTGCTGTCGATGATCGCCGGCCTGGATTCGCCGACCTCGGGCACGATCCACATCGGTGACCGCGATGTCACACACGAGCTGCCGAAGAACCGCGACATCGCCATGGTGTTCCAGAGCTATGCGCTCTACCCGAACATGAACGTGGCCCAGAACATCGCTTTTGGTCTGGAGATGCGCAAGGTGCCGAAGCCCGAGCGCGACAAGGCCGTGGCCCGCGTGGCCAAGATGCTGCAGATCGAGCACCTGCTGCACCGCAAGCCGGGCGCGCTCTCCGGTGGTCAGCGCCAGCGTGTGGCGATGGGCCGCGCACTGGCCCGTGATCCGCTGCTGTTCCTGTTCGACGAGCCGCTGTCCAACCTCGACGCCAAGCTGCGCGTCGAGATGCGCGCCGAGATCAAGCTGCTGCACCAGCGCACCAAAACCACCACCGTCTACGTGACCCACGACCAGGTCGAAGCCATGACGCTGGGCGACCGGATCGCCGTGATGAAGGACGGCGTGGTGCTGCAGTTCGGCTCGCCGGACGACATCTACGCCCGCCCGGCCACGGTGTTCGTCGCCGAGTTCATCGGCTCGCCGGCCATGAACATGGTGCAGGCGCAGGGCAGCGCGCAAGGGGTGGTCGCCCATGGCGTGGCGCTGCCGGTCAGCGCGGCGCAGCGGGCCGCGGTCAAGCCGGGCCAGAAGCTCATCTACGGCCTGCGTCCCGAGGCGCTGAGCTTCGCGGACAGCGGCGCGACCGGCGTGGCCGGCGAGATCACGATGCTGGAGCCGACAGGTCCGGAAACCTACGTCAGCGTCCAGACCGCGGCGGGGATGCTGGTCGTGCGCGCACCGGGCAAGGTGCTGCACCAGGTCGGCGATCAGGTGAAACTCGCCTGGGGGACGCAGGACGTTCACCTGTTCGACGCCGAGAGCCAGAAGCGCCTCGCCGACTGACGGATTGCAGTAGGCGAGAAACCAGCGGCGCGCTACGATGCGCGCCGCTGCCACTTTCAGGCACCCCTCACGCGATGACCCTGCGCTCACCCTTTCCCCGCCTCGTGGCCGATGTCGGTGGCACCAACGCCCGCTTCGGCTGGATCGCCCATGACGGTGCCGCGATCGACCACGTCGCCACGCTGCCCGCCGCCGACTACGCGACGCTGGCCGACGCCGTGCGCGCCTACCTCTCGACCAGCGGTCTCGGCCAGCCGGGCTCGATGGGCATGGGCATCGCCAACCCGGTGACGGGCGACGAGCTGCGCATGACCAACCACCACTGGGGCTTCTCGATCTCGGCGATGCAGGCGGAGCTTGGCCTGCAGCGGCTGGTGGTGATCAACGATTTCACGGCACTGGCGCTGTCCCTGCCGTCGCTGCAGCCGCATGAGTTGCGGCAGGTCGGCGGTGGCGCGGCGCGTGCGCAGGCGGCGATCGCGCTGATCGGGCCGGGCACGGGGCTGGGGGTGTCGGGGCTGGTGCCGGCGGGCGGGCAGTGGGTGGCGCTGGCGGGCGAAGGCGGTCATGTCACGCTGCCGGCCACCACGGAACGCGAGGCGGCGCTGATCGCGTTGCTAGACCAGCGGTATGGCCATGCTTCTGCGGAGCGGGCCATCAGCGGCGCAGGTCTGGTGGCGCTGTATGACGCGGTCTGCACGCTCGGTGGTGCGACACCGGAGGCGCTCAGTCCGGCCGATGTCACGTCACGCGCGTTGGCCGGTACCTGCACGCGCTGCGCCGAGGCGGTGGCGCATTTCTGTGCGCTGCTGGGCAGCGTGGCGGGCAATCTGGCGCTGACGCTGGGGGCACTGGGGGGGGTCTACATCGGCGGCGGGATCGTGCCACGGCTGGGAGAGGCATTCGATCGCTCTGACTTCCGCCAGCGGTTCGAAGCCAAGGGACGCTTCCGCGACTATCTGGCGCAGATGCCGGTGTTCGTGATCGATGCCAGCGTGTCACCGGCGCTGCTGGGGGTGGCACGGGCGCTCGCTCAGGAACTCTGAAACATCCCAGCATTCAAGCAGCGAAAAGAAGCCAAAAGAAACCAAAAAAACAAAAGGGCCGCAGCGGTTGCTGCGGCCCTTTGCATGGAGGAACCGGAATCAGACCGGGTTCAGCGTGAACGCATACGTCGCGGCAGGCTCATACGGCACGATGTCCGCCGTCCATTTGCCATCTGCTGCCTGCTTGACCGTGACCCGGACAGGGAACGTCAGCTTGTCCTTCTGGATGAAACCCGGCACATCGTTGTAGTTCCAGGTTCGGGTGTACACCTCGCCGGACTTGGCGAACGCGATCTGCAAGGTCACGAAGGTCTGCACCGGGACCGGTGCGCGCACCTTGGTCACAGCCACCCAGTAGTTGCCCGTGCGCAGCTTGGTTTCGTCACAAGAAGCGTAGTAGTGCTCCGGGCCGACCGTCCGGCTGTCCGCATCCAGAAAGCCCGAGGAACCGATCAGCGTCGAGCCACCACCGCCCTTGCCCACGTCACCCGTGTCGGTGAAGTGGACATAGTCGCCAGATGGCTCGATGACCTGCAGGTCGAAGTCGTTCTGGATATCGTTGCCCGCAGCATCCTTGCCCACCGCCACCGCAGGAACCGCCCACGACAGCGTTGCCGTGAAGAAGCCCTGGTTGCTGGTGGGGGTCGGGATGTTCAGCGCCGCCATGTTGGTCGTGAGCGAAGACTGCAGCGTCGTGGCAGGCACGGCGGTGATTTCCTGCTTGACCACCGTGCTGTCGGTCGGCGATCCCAGTTTTGCGAATGCCTTGTCCGCGAACAGCATGCCCTGCGAGTAGCCCACCATCAACAGCTTCTGGCGCTCGGTGTAGAGCGCCTGGGCACGCGCCAGTTGACGCGCCGCCAGCGTGGTGTTGACCTTCAGGTCCGCATCCAGATCGGTCTTGGCCTTGGCAGCCAGGCTGGCCACGGTGGCTGGGTAGGCCGCGGTGATCGCCAGGAAGCGGGCATCCGCCGACTTCGCGGCCAGTACCGACCAGTTCTGGACATTGCCCCCAGCCATGTCCCAGAAATACTCCCAGTGCTGCGTCAGCGCGCCGTCCAGCAGCTTGCGGTATTCACCGGCCAGCCCCTGGAAACGCGATTCGGTCGTTCCGCTGGCCGTGCCCGCGGTGCTGTAGAAGGTTTCGTAGCGCACCGGCTCGGCCTTGCTCGCCTTGGTGGTGGCGGTTTCGACCACACCGGTGTACTTGCCATGGCGCGAGATGCGCAGCGCGGCGCGCTGTGCATCGGCATCCTCGGGCATCGCGAAGGTGCCGTTGTAATAGGCCACCACATAGCCACCATCCGGCTCGCAGATGGTCGATGCAGCCTGCGCGGTGCCCAGCGTGCTGGCAGCCAGGAGGGCCAGGGCGGTGCCCGTCAGCGGGCGCATGAGGGTGTGGACATTGCGGCGATCAAACACAGCCGTCTCCTTGGGGTGCGCGGGCCACCGTGTCGTTGACCAGCTCGACATACGAGAGATACGCCTTGACGCGGGCGTCGGTGTTGACGGTCACGCGGCGCAGATCGGCCACCACCTTGTAGCCAGCGTCGATCGACGCCGCCTTCTGCATGATGCATTCCACTGCATCGCTGGAGGCCAGTCGCGCGGCGCGCACCGCCACATCGTCCGTCAGCGTCAGGGTCAGCACGGTCTGGTAAGCCTTGGCCAACTGGGCCGCGGCCTTCGACACGTCCGTGGTGTAGCCCTGGGTGCCGATCCAGGTCGTCACGTCATCGCGTACACCGTCGCCGTTGGCATCCGCTCCCGCCACGGTGGTGGAGCGGTCCAGCGCCAGCAAGGCACCACCGGTTTGCAGCTTGGTCATCACGGAAGCCGTTGCTTCCGCGGGTGTCGCTGGCGTGCTGCTGCTGCCGCCTCCTCCACCGCACCCTGTCAGCACGCCCAGGGCCACCAGCCCCAGGAGTCGAGTTGTCTTGTTCAGCATCGCTTCCACGCTCTATAGGTTTAGGTTTCGTCGCACCGGGCAGTCTCACCAGATGCGCCTGCGGCACATGCATGCGCAGACGCTTTCCGGCGGATCCTTCCACCCGATGAAACACATTCTGGAACCCGCGATCTGCCGAACACACCCTTCATTCAGGTGGTCATCAATTGAACATTTGTACTATTGCCGATTAAGTCAAATCAGGTGTTGCGGACTGCGGTGCAACACCCCCGAGCAAGGCCAGCAATCCCGCCTCATCCAAGACCGACAGGCCCAGCGACTGAGCCTTTTCCAGCTTGGACCCCGCCTCGGCCCCCGCAACCACGTAGTGCGTTTTCTTCGAGACCGAACCGCTGACCTTGCCCCCCGCCGCCTCGATCAAGTCCTTGGCCGCATCCCGGCCCAAGGTCGGCAGCGTGCCGGTCAGCACCAGCGTCAGGCCCGACAGCGGCAGCACCTCGGCACTCGGCACCCCGTCGCTCTCCGGCCAGTCCACCCCGGCCGCCCGCAGCCGCTCCACCACCTCGCGGTTGTGCGGCTGGTCGAAGAAGGTGCGCAGACTCTGCGCCACCACCGGCCCGACATCGGCCACCTCGGTGAGCTGCTCGACGCTGGCGTCCACCAGGCGATCGATGCCCCCGAAATGCCGCGCCAGCGCCTTGGCCGTCGATTCACCGACGTGCCGGATGCCGAGTGCGTACAGGAAGCGCCCCAGCGTCGTGTGGCGGCTCTTCTCCAGCGCCTCGACCAGGTTCTGCGCACTGCGCTCGCCCATCCGGTCCAGCGCGGCGAGCTTGGCCACGCCCAGCGTGTACAGCTCCGGCAGCGTCCGCACGAGGCCCGCGTCCACGAGCTGCTCGACCACCTTGTCGCCCAGCCCCTCGACATCCATCGCGCGCCGACCCGCGAAGTGCAGGAGCGCCTGCTTGCGCTGCGCCGGGCAGAACAGGCCACCCGTGCAGCGCCAGTCCGCCTCCCCCTCCTCGCGCACGATGTCGCTGCCGCAGACGGGGCAATGGCCCCCCAGGCGCTGGTACAGATCGAACGGCTCGCCCACCTCCGCCGGCCGGCGCTCCAGCACCACACCCACCACCTCCGGGATCACGTCCCCCGCCCGCCGCACGATCACCGTGTCGCCCGCGCGCACATCCTTGCGGCGCGTCTCGTCCTCGTTGTGCAGCGTGGCGTTGCTCACCGTGGTGCCGCCGACGAAGACCGGCTCCAGCTTGGCCACGGGCGTGAGCTTGCCGGTGCGGCCGACCTGGATATCGATCTCGCGCACGGTGGTCATCTGCTCCTGCGCCGGGTACTTGTGCGCCACCGCCCAGCGCGGCTCGCGGCTGACAAACCCCATCTGCCGCTGCAAGGCCAGGTCGTCCACCTTGTAGACCACGCCGTCGATGTCGAAGGGCAGTTGATCCCGCTGCGCCCCCACGCGCTGGTGGAACGCGGCCAGCCCGCCAGCGCCCTCCACCACCGCCCGCTCGGCACACACCGGCAGCCCGAAGGCGTCCAGCGCGTCGAGCACGCCGCTGTGCGTGGCCGGCAAGGCCCAGCCCTGCACGTCGCCCAGCCCATAGGCGAAGAAGCTCAGCGGACGCTCCGCTGCCAGTGCCGGATCGTGTTGCCGCACCGCGCCGGCGGCGGCGTTGCGCGGGTTGACGAAGGTCTTCTCGCCCTTGTCGCCGCGGGCGATGCGCTCGCGCTGGCGTTCGTTGAGGCGGTCGAAGGCACCGCGGCGCATGTAGACCTCGCCGCGCACCTCCAGCACCGCTGGCAGCGCGCCCGCCACCTCGCCGCGTTGCCACTGCTGCAGCCGCAGTGGAATCTGGCCGATGGTGCGGATGTTCTGTGTCACGTCCTCGCCGCTTTCGCCATCGCCACGGGTGGCGGCCTGCACCAGCACACCGTCCACGTAGCGCAGGTTGATCGCCAGCCCGTCGAACTTCAGCTCGCAGGCATAGCGCAGCGGCGGCGCCTCCTCGCCCAGCCCCAGCTCACGCCGAGCACGGGCATCGAAGGCCACGGCACCCGCAGGTTCCGTGTCCGTCTCGGTGCGGATACTGAGCATCGGCACCGTGTGGCGCACCGACGCGAACCCATCGAGCACCTGCCCGAGCACGCGCTGGGTCGGTGAATCCGGGGTGCGCAACGCGGGGTGCGCAGCCTCGATGGCCTGCAGCGCCTGGAACAAGCGATCGTACTCGGCGTCGGGGATTTCCGGCGCGTCGAGCACGTAGTAGCGGTGGGCGTGGTGGTGCAGTTGCAGCCGCAGTGCAGCGGCTTGTTCCGCCGCGGCATCGGCGAGATCGGCGGGCGACGGGACTGGCGGCTGAGCGGAAAACAGATCGGTTTGCGACATGCGCGCCAGTGTAGGCGCGCCCTGTGCAGAGTTCTAGCTGAACAGGCGCCGTGTCGCAGGCGACCCGGCGGGCAAACCAAACTCGGTGAGCTTGGCGTACAGCCCGTCCAGATCCTCGCGGATCAGCGTGAAGGCTTCGGCATTGAGCGGGCGGCCCTCGTCGTCGTGGACGTTGGCATCCAGGGACATGGCCAGCGCCTGACCCGACGCACACCAGGCATTGAAGGGCTGCTCGGTCTGCGGCGTCTGCGGCACATCGAACACCAGCGCCATCTCGGCCACCCAGGACTGGTCCAGGTCGTCCGCCAACGCCGCCTGCGCATCGAACACCAGCGCCAGCACCGGCGGCGCGTCATCCCCCCGGCCCGGCAGCACCAGCCGCCCTGGCACCGGCCCGCTGACGAACCCATGCCGCGCCGCGTGCTGCTGGATCCAGCTCACCGGCCATTGGCCCTGGCTCTGGCGGGTGGTCAGGCGCATGGCGAGCTGGGCGTCGTGGTGAACGGCGATGCGGTCCAGCGCCCGCGCACGGGCCACCACGTCCAGCATGTCCGGGAACTCGGTGGCAGCCGACAGCGCATCGGCGAACCGCTGGAGGATCTGGACAAACTCCGAGTACTCGATCTCGTTGACCGCGCCCAGCCGGTTGGCGAGTTGCAGCCCCGCGCGTAATGTGCGGTAGGTGTGGCCGGCCACCGGGGTTTCCCAGACACCGGAGTCGCTGCGGCAGCCCTCGATCAGGAACGGTTTTCCGCCCGCCCGGCGGGACGGGGGCCAGTGCGCGAGCACGGCGTCCCCGCCCAAGGGCTGCTCCGGCACCAGCAAGGCCACGGCGTCGAGCAGCGCATCGATGCGCGCCACGGCGACAGGGCGGCGCGCCAGCACGTTCAGCGCCGCGGGCACATCGGCCAGCCGCTGCTCAATCGACGCAGCGCGCTCGGGGGCGGGCAAGTGGTCCAGCGGAATCGGCTCGGTCGGCGCTGAATCGGCGTCGAAGCTCGGTTCCTGGTAGGCCAGCGGCACCGCCGCGGTGGGGGTCGAGGACGGCGCGGGCGCCTCTTTGGGGGTGGGTTTGGGTGAGCGCGTCTTGCCCCCGACACGGCGGGTCTGCCAGGCGCCATGCCCGACGACTGCGGCGAGCACCAATCCGCCGACGATGGCCAGCCAAACTTGCAAAGAATTCATCGGACCTCGGGTTCCTGGTCATGGCCTGAACGGTGCGCCGCCGGCAACCCGGCACGACAGGTCACGGTAGCGCAGCCAGCGAGACGGCTGCTTCCATGTCCACCGCGACGATGCGCGACACACCCTGTTCCTGCATTGTCACGCCGATCAATTGCTCGGCCATCTCCATCGCAATTTTGTTGTGCGAAATGAAAAGAAACTGCGTTCCGGATGACATTTCGCGGACCAGACGGGCATACCGCTCGGTATTGGCGTCGTCCAGTGGCGCATCCACCTCATCGAGCAGACAGAACGGTGCCGGGTTCAGCAGGAAGATCGCGAACACCAGCGCGATCGCCGTGAGCGCCTTTTCGCCACCAGAAAGCAGGTGAATCGTCGAATTCTTCTTGCCGGGCGGCTGGGCCATGACCTGCACACCGGCATCGAGGATCTCGTCGCCCGTCATCACGAGCCGGGCTTGTCCGCCGCCAAACAGGCTCGGGAACATGCGCCCGAAACCCTCGTTGACCTGGTCGAAGGTGGCTTTCAGCAGGTCGCGGGTGTCGAGGTCGATCTTGTGGATCGCCGACTCCAGCGTCTGCATCGCCTCGGTGAGGTCGGCCACCTGCGCATCGAGAAACTGCTTGCGCTCGCGGGCGGTGCCGAGTTCGTCGAGTGCGGCCAGGTTCACGGCCCCCAGCGCGTTGATCTCCCGCTGGATGCGGTCGATCTCGCCTTGCAGCCCGTGCAGGCGCACGCCGTCCTGTTCGATGCCGGCGGCCAGCGCGTCCAGATCGACCGCTGCTGCCTGCAACTGCTCCAGGAACTGCGCCCCGCCGAGCTGCGCGGCCTGGGCTTCGAGCTGGAGCTTGGTGATCTCGTCACGCAGCGGCTGCAGGCTGCGCTCGAAGGACACCCGCTGCTCGTCGGCGCGGCGCATCTGCTGCGAGAGTTCATCCCACGCCTGCCGGGCCGCCGCCAGCGCCTGCTCGCGCTCGACCCGCAGCGCCAGCGCCTCCTGCAACCCGCCGTCGGCCGCGGCGTCGTCCAGCCCGGCGAGTTCGGCGGCGAGCTGTTCCAGGGCGCGTTCATTGACGGTGAACTGCTGCGCGGCGGTTTCGAGTCCACGCTGCAGCTCGCCACGCCGGGCCAGCAGCGCACGGGCTGCGAACTGCGCCTCCTGCGCCGTGCGCTCCAGGCTGCGCAGCTGCTCGCGGGCGTCCGCCAGACGGCGCTCGGCCGCGATCACGGCGTCTTCCAGCTCGGCGTGGCGCTCCTGCTCGGTGGCGAGTTGCAGGTCGAGTTCCTCGAAACGCGCCTCGCCGGTCATGCGGCGCTCTTCGATGTCTTCGAGCTGCGCATCGACCTCAGCCAGTTCGGCATCCAACTGGTCACGGCGGCGCGTCACCTGCTCGGCCTGCTGCGTCAGACGCAGGACTTCGACCTGCAACTGGTGCGCCCGCGTCTGGCTGTCGGCGGCGTCGCGGCGGGCGCTGGCCAGCCGCTGCGCCGCGTCGGTGCAGGCGGCTTCGGCGCGGACCAGCGCGCTGCGGGCTTCGTCGGCCATCAGGGCCTGGGCGCGGACCTGCGTTTCGAGGTTCTCGATCTCCTGCGCCCGTGCCAGCATCCCGGCCTGCGCCGAATCCGGTGCGTGGAAGCTCACCGCGTAGGCGCTCACCGCATGGCCCGCCGGCGTCAGGATCAGCTCGCCGTGCGTCAGCCGGCTGCGCAGCGCCAGAGCGTCCTCGACATTCGCCGCCGTGTAGACGCCTTCGAGCCAGTCGTTGAGCAGCGCCATCAGCCCCGGATCGCCCACGCGCAGCAGGTCGGTCAACCGCGGCAGCGTGCGGTGCGTGTTGGCGATGGCGCTGGTCGGCGGGGAATAGAAGGCGAGCTTGGCCGGCGGCGGGTCCAGATCGAAGCCGCGCACGGTCTCGATGCGGCCGACTTCCAGCGCCTGCAGCCGCTCGCGCAGGACCGACTCCAGCGCCGTCTCCCAGCCCGGCTCGATGTGGATGCGTCGCCACAGCCCCTGCAAGCCCTCCAGTCCGTGCCGCGCCAGCCAGGGCCGCAGCTTGCCCTCGGTCTGCACCTTTTCTTGCAGCGCCCGCAGCGCGTCGAGCCGCGCCGTCAGCGCCGACTGGCGGGCGGATTCGCCATTGGCCGCACTCTGCTGGCTGCGGCGCTGCTCGTCGAGCGCCGGCACAAGGTCGGACAGCTCGTGCAACCGGGCATCGGCAAGTTCCTGCACCTCCTGCGCCCGCGCAAGCTGGGCGCGCAGGTCATCGAGGCGGTGGTCGTCGGGCGTGCCGAGCTGGCGGCGTTCGGTGGACAGGCGTTCGCGGCGGGTTTGAAGCTCCCGGCTGCGTTCGTCGAGGTGGCGCGACTGCGCGGCCAGCACCTGGATCTGCTGCTGCACCTCGCTGGCGCGGGTGCGTTGCGTGGCGGCACGCTGGCTGGCCTGGCGCAGCGTGTCTTCGGCGGTGGGCAGCGCCAGTGACTGCTCCTCGACCTGCGCAGCGAGCACTTCGCCCTGCTCCTCGGCCTCGGCGAGCTGTTCGGCCAAGGTCTCCAGTTCGGCCTCGCCGTGCTCGCGGCGCAGCGTCCATTGCTGCGTCTGCGCAGCGATCTCGGCTTGCCGCTGCAACCCGCGCTGGCGAGCATCGACGACGTGGCGGATGCGCTCCTCCAGCCGGCTGACCTGCATCGACGCTTCGGCCAATGCACCCTGCGCGGCGTGCAGCGTGTCGCTGGCGTCGTAATGCGACTGGCGCAGCGATTCCTGCTCGGCCTCGACATGCCGCAACTCGGCGATCCGCGACTCCAGCGCGTTCGTCGCCGCCAGTTCGGCCAGCCGGACCCGCTCGCGCTCGCTGGTGGCATCGCGGTGTTTCAGGAACCAGAGCTGGTGCAGCTTGAGCGTGCCCGTGTCCTGCAGCGCCCGGTAGCGCAGCGCGACCGCGGCCTGCGCTTCGAGCTTGTCGAGGTTGGTCGTCAACTCGCGCAGGATGTCGTCCACGCGGGTCAGGTTCTCGCGGGTGTCCTTCAGGCGGTGCTCGGTCTCGCGGCGGCGTTCCTTGTACTTGGACACCCCCGCCGCCTCCTCCAGGAACAGCCGCAGCTCCTCCGGCCGCGACTCGATGATCTTGCTGATCGTGCCCTGGCCGATGATGGCGTAGGCGCGCGGGCCCAGACCAGTGCCGAGGAACACGTCCTGCACGTCGCGGCGGCGCACCGGCTGGTTGTTGATGTAGTAGGTGCTGCTGCCGTCGCGGGTGAGCACGCGCTTGACGGCGATCTCGGCGTACTGGTTCCACGAGCCGCCCGCCCGTCCGGCGTCGTTGCTGAAGGCGAGTTCGACGCTGGCGCGGCTGGCGGGCTTGCGGTTGCCGGAGCCGTTGAAGATCACGTCCTGCATCGACTCGCCGCGCAGCTCGCTGGCCTTGGACTCGCCCAGCACCCAGCGCACGGCGTCCATGATGTTCGACTTGCCGCAGCCGTTCGGCCCGACGACGCCGACGAGCTGGCCCGGCAACTGGAAATGCGTCGCGTCAGCGAAAGACTTGAAGCCCGAGAGCTTGATCGAATTCAGGCGCATCGCCGCGGTACCATGGTGTCTGGTGACAAGTCGTTGATTTCAATGGTGTTTTCACCCTTTTGCGGCAACGCAGGGCGGGCGCGATGATAGCACCCGGCCTGCGCCGGACTGCGAACTTGGGCACACTCTCGGGTCATCCCGAATGGACAACCGATGCCCGACACACCCTCTTCGACGTTTCCCCTGACACCGCGCCGCGAACGCGTGATGCTGCTGACCCTCGCCGCGATCCAGTTCATGAACGTCGTCGATTTCATGCTGATGATGCCGCTGGGACCGCAGCTCACGCGGATCTTCGGCATCAGCGACGCGCAATTCGGGCTGCTGATCTCCGCCTACACGCTGGCGGCGGGGGCGTCCGGGCTGGCCGCCACGACCTACATCGACCGCTTCGAGCGCCGCCGCTTGCTGCTGATCCTGTTCGCGGGGCTGGCGGTGGCGACGCTGGCGTGCGGGCTGGCGCCGACGTTTCACACGCTGATGGCGGCGCGGGTGGCGGCGGGGCTGTTCGGCGGGGTGCTGGGGTCGCTGGTGCAGACCATCGTGGCGGATGCGGTGCCGTTCGAGCGGCGCGGGGCGGCGATGGGCGTCGTGATGTCGGCGTTCTCGATGGCGACGGTGGCGGGCGTGCCGGCGTCGCTGTGGTTGGCGAACGGACATGGCTGGCACGCGCCCTTCCTTGCGCTGCCAGCGGTGTCGGTGCTGATCTGGCTGGCCGCGAGCCGACTGGTGCCGCGCATGACCGGCCACCTCGCGGCCCGCGACCGCCAGAGCAGCACGGCGCAGCAACTGCGGGCGGTGCTCGGCGTGCGCAACCACTGGCGGGCGTTCGCGCTGACGGTGCTGATGGTGTTCAGCAGCTTCACGATGATTCCCTACATCACGCTGTTCACCACCACCAACCTCGGCCTGACCCCGGCGCAGGTGCCGATGATCTACCTCGTCGGCGGTCTGGTCACGCTGATCAGCTCGCAACTGCTGGGGCAACTCGCCGACCGCTGGGGCAAGGTGCAGACGCTGCGGCTGGTGGCGCTGCTGGCCTTGGCGCCGATCCTGGCCCTGCCGCAGCTCGGGCACTGGGGCATGACCGCGCTGGCCGAGGTGCTGGTGGTGACGACGCTGTTCTTCGTGCTGGTGTCGGGGCGGATGGTGCCGGGCATGGCGCTGGTGACCTCGGCGGTCGAGCCGCGCTCGCGGGGGGCGTTCATGAGCCTGAACAACGCGATGCAGTCCGGCGCAATGGGGGTGGCGTCGCTGGTCGGCGGGCTGCTGATCTGGCGGGATGGGCAGGGACTGGTGCAGGGCTATGCGCGGGGCGGGTGGATCGCGGTGGGCTGCACGCTGGCGGTGGTGTGGCTGGTGGGGCGGCTGCAGGTGG
>NZ_JAAFKF010000072.1 GCF_013299175.1 Sphaerotilus sp. | reverse complement strand
AGATCGCGGCGACCGCGGGCGTCGAGTGCCGCAAGGACGCCGACGTGATCGACGAGATTCCGATGGCGTACAAGGACATCGATGCGGTGATGGCGGCGCAGGGGGATCTGGTGGAGGTGGTGTATGTGCTCAAGCAAGTGGTTTGTGTAAAGGGATGACCATGGAAATAACTCGCTGCATCAGGAAGCATGGGAATCTCATGCCATCCGCATGGGACACATTAATTAATATCCCAGATGGGGCATTCCATCATATCGAGCACAATTTTAGACACCCTAGATCAATTTATCTCTCATCCCTAAATAATATATTAACATCCTATGAAAAAACCTTAGACGCCTTACAGAGCCTCAGGCTGGATTATATTTATGCACAAAATAGCTCAAAAAACAATCAACTTATTCACGAATACAAAACTCTGCTACACAGCGCAAATGAACACTTTGATGCATGCTTCCAGATCATAAAATCAACCTTACCTTCTTCAGCCGCCAAATCCCAGCAAAATGAAGCCTTCCTTGACCAAGCAAAACCAGACGGATGGAAGGAGTTCAAAAATAGCATCGAAGAGTACCGATCCAAGAGAATAGGCAAAATTGTCAACATGCTCAAACATCGCCAAGCAGAAATAAATTTCTTTTATTTTCACGCTCCCGGCGACTTTAGACCCGGCTATTATATTGTAGATATTCATGATCACAAAACCATAGGGCCTGCACCCTCTGTACACGCAGGAGGGAATACAGCCTTCTCATGCTACAGAGATCTTTTGCTTCATTTTTGGTGGCTACACCGAATCGGTGATCTGCTATCAAAGTATTTGTCGAAATTTATACCCTCGACACAACCCGCCACGTTCACGCCCCTACTGGAAACGTCAGAGCGATGGGGGAAAGTTATAAAAAATCTCTCCAATCTGACACCAGCACCTTTTCCGGACGAAATACGCCTTCCGATTCCACGTTTAAATTGCCATCAAGATATGAAAAAATTCACAATGCAATTTCCGGGCAGGATGATTTTTCATTTCCCAAACAAGGTTATCGCATCAAGTCAAATAAGAGTTGAAGCAGACCACCCGACAAATAAATTACCGTATTTTGGACGAGACAAAAAATAGGCATCTCGAATGCAAAGCCTCCACCCCCTGACCCCCTCCCAGCTCGGCGAGTTCCTGCTCCACGTCGCCACCGTGCGCCCGGTGTTCATCTGGGGCGCGCCGGGCATCGGCAAGTCGGCGCTGGTGCAGCAGTTCGCCGAGAGCGTCGGGCTGGCGTGCGTGTCGCTGCTGGGCAGCCAGCTCGCACCGGAAGACCTGATCGGCGTGCCGCAGATCGAGGGCGGGGTGAGTCGCTTCTGTCCGCCGGCGATGATCGCGCGGCGCGAGCCGTACTGCCTGTTCCTGGACGAGCTGAACGCCTGCTCGCAGGAGGTGCAGAAGGCGTTCTACAGCCTGATCCACGAGCGGCGCATCGGCGAGTACCACTTGCCGGCCGGCTCCATCGTCATCGGCGCGGGCAACCGGGCGCAGGACTCGGCCATCGTCAAGCCGATGTCCTCGGCGCTGATCAACCGCATGGTGCATGTGCAGTTGCGCGTGTCGGCGTCGGAGTGGCTGGCGTGGGCGCAGGCCGAGGGGCTGCACCCGCTGGTCATCGAGTACCTGCAGCAGCGCCCCGACCACCTCTGGAGTCCGCCGCCCAAGCACGAGGAGCCGTTTTCGTCGCCGCGGGCGTGGCACATGCTCAGCGAGGCGCTGCAGGGCTGGGGCACCACCATCCCCGACGCGATGGTGGACGCACTCGCCCAGGGCAGCCTGACCCCGGCGCACGCCGCGCAGTTCAAGGCGTTCGGCAAGCTGGCCGGCGACCGGCACCGGCTCGACGCAATCTTCAAGGGCGACGCCCGCTGGCCGCACGAGCCGGAGCACCGCGACGTGCTGTACTTCCTGGCGCAGGCGTTCCGCGCCCGGCTGGTGAAGATGCTGCCCGCCGACCGCAAGGCCGCGTCGGGGGATCTGCAGGCGCTGGTCCACCGATCCAAGGCGATGCTGCGCGACCTGGCGCAGATCAGCCTGGAAATGGCCCAGATCGCGGTAGCGCGGGGCGATGACGGGGAGCTGCCTGGCTGGTTCCTGGTCGAGGTGATCCGCGACCTGCCCCGGCTGGCCGAGGCGGCGGGCTGAACCAGTCATGGCCGCGCGCAAGCCCCCTGCCCTGAACCGCGCCGACCAGGCCTTCGAGCAAGGCATGGCGATGCTCCGCCAGCACCCGATGTTCGAGGGGCTGCTGCTGCGGGCCTCCGTTCGGCGCAACCAGCAGTACACGCAGCCCCCCGCGCAAGGCTGGCTCGTGGCCTCCGCATCGGACGCGCTCTACCTGCACCCGACCCGCTTGGCCGCGCCGGGCGAATGGGCGTTTGTCCTTGCACAGGGGCTGCTGTACCTCGGCATGGAGCGCTTCGAGCATGACCGGGCGATCTGGCCGGCGTGGTCGGCGGCGTGTGATGTCGTGATCGTGCGGCTGCTGCGCACGCTCAAGCTCGGGCAGGTGCCGACGCATGTGCATCTGCCGGAGGAACTGCCCGGCTGGGACGAGGCGCGCTGGTACACCGCCTTTGTCGAAAACGGCGTGCCGGACTGGGCCGCTGCGCTCAGCCCGGCAGGGCCAGGGCACACCGGCATGCTCCCTCCAGCCGACACGCCCGCACCACCCAGCCACCGCATCAGTTGGGCCACCGCGCTGGCCGAAGGCATCTCGCGCTCGGTGCAACTGGCGGTAGAAGCGGCCAGCGGGCAGGACCGGCGCCGACGGCAAGGACCACAGCCCCTGAGCCTGCCGACGGAGCGTGCGCGGAGCTGGTTCATCAGCAGCTTCCCGCTGCTGGGCGCGATGGTCAGCGCCTTCGAGTTCATCGAGAACGCCGACCTGTGCCGCCGCGAGGAGATCCAGGTCGCCGCCGTGGACGAGGTGGCGCGCACGATCTACCTCAACCCGGCCGCCGGGCTGACCGAGTCGGAGCGGCGCTTCGTCATCGCGCACGAGGTGCTGCACGTCTCGCTGCGCCACCTCGGCCGGCGCCGGGGGCGGGACGCCTACCTGTGGAACGTCGCCTGTGACTACGTGATCAACGGCTGGCTGATCGAGATGGGGGTGGGCACGCCGCCCGCGCTGGGCCTGCTGCACGACGTGCAGCTCGCCGAGCTGTCGGCCGAGGAGGTGTACGACCGCATCGTCACCGACCTGCGCCGCGCCCGCAAGCTCGCCACGCTGGCCGGCCGCCAGGGCGACATGCTGGAGCGGCGCATCGGCGGCGGCCACCTCCCGGCCGAGGGCACGGACCTGGATGCCTTCTACCGCTCGATGCTGGCACGGGGTTTGGCGCTGCACGACCAGCAGGGGCGCGGGCTGCTGCCGGCCGGGCTGATCGAGGAGATCCGGGCGCTGCTGCAACCACCGATTCCGTGGGACGTGAAGCTGGCGCAGTGGTTCGATCACCACTTCCCGCCGATCGAGAAACAGCGCAGCTACGCCCGCCCGAGCCGCCGGCAGGCGTCCACACCGGACATCCCGCGGGCACGCTGGGTGGTCGATCCGCGCTGGCTGGAAGGCCGCACCTTCGGCGTGGTGCTCGACACCTCGGGCTCCATGGAACGGCACCTGCTGGCCCGTGCGCTCGGCGCCATCGCCAGCTACGCGGCGGCGCGGGATGTACCGGCGGCGCGGGTGGTGTTCTGCGATGCGGCGGCGCACGACGCGGGCTACATGCCGACCGATGAGATCGCCGGGCGGGTGGCAGTGCGCGGCCGAGGCGGCACGGTGCTGCAACCGGGCATCGACCTGCTGCAGAACGCCCGCGATTTCCCCGCCGACGGGCCGATCCTGGTGATCACCGACGGCGACTGCGACACGCTGGCGATCCGGCGCTCACATGCCTACCTGCTGCCCGAAGGTCGGCGGCTGCCGTTCCGGCCGGTGGGCGAGGTGTTTTACCTGAGTTGATCTGAGCTGAATTGATGAACGAGTTCCCCATGTCCACCGCCCCCATCCTGAGCGCCCACCCGGTCGAGCCAGCGATGCGCGCCACCATCCTCGACGCACTGCGGCGCATCGAGGCGGCCCACCACGTCACCATCCTGTTCGCCTGCGAATCCGGCAGCCGCGGCTGGGGTTTCGCCTCGCCGGACAGCGACTACGACGTGCGCTTCATTTACGTCCCCCGCCTGCCCTGGTACCTGACGGTGGAGCCGCAGCGCGACGTGATCGAGGTGCCGATCAGCGGCGACCTGGACATCAACGGCTGGGAGTTGCGCAAGGCGCTGCAGTTGCTCAAGGCGTCGAACCCGACGCTGCTGGAGTGGCTGCGCTCGCCCATCGTCTACCGCGAAGAGACCGAGGTGATGGCGCCGTTCAGGGGGCTGGCCGAGCGCGGCTTCTCCACCGTGCGCGGCTACCACCACTACGTGTCGATGGCGAAGAAGAACCTGCGCGAGCACCTGCTCGGCGAGGTCGTGCGCTACAAGAAATACCTTTACGTGCTGCGTCCCTTGCTGGCCGCACGCTGGATTCGCGCCGGACGCGGGGCGCCGCCGATGCGCTTCGCCGACCTGGCGCAGGCCACATTGAACGACCCGGTACTGATCGCCGAGATCAACCGGCTGCTGGAGGTGAAGATGCGCGCCGGAGAAGCGGCCACGTCGCCACGCTGGCCGGCGATCCACGATTTCCTGGTACGCGAGCTGGAGGCCGCCCATGCCCAAGGTCCGGTGGACGATGGCCGACTGGACACGAGCGGGCTGGATGACTTCCTGCGGCACACCGTGGCCCGCTTCGACACACGACAACCCTGACCGACACGCTGATCCATGTCCATGTCCATGATCCACATCGATGCCTCTCAAGGCGAAGGCGGCGGCCAGATCCTGCGCACCTCGCTCGCGCTGTCCATGGTGACCGGCCAGCCGATCCTGCTCGACAAGATCCGCGCCCGCCGCCCGAAACCCGGCCTGATGCGCCAGCACCTCACCTGCGTGACCGCCGCACAGGCGATCAGCGGCGCACAGGTCGAAGGCGCCACGCTCGGCTCGCAGACGCTGCGCTTCACCCCCGGCCCAGTGCGTGGCGGCGAGTACGAGTTCAGCGTGGGCACGGCCGGCAGCGTGATGCTGGTGCTGCAGACCGTCTGGCCCGCGATGCTGCTGGCCGAGGCACCCACCCGCCTGACGCTGCAGGGAGGCACGCACAACCCGATGGCGCCGAGCTTCCACTTCGTCGAGCGGGCCTACGCGCCGCTGGTGCGGCGGCTGGGTGCGGCGGCCGAGTTGCGGCTGCGGCGCTGCGGTTTCTACCCCGGCGGCGGTGGCGAAATCGAGGCTGAGCTGCAACCCGCGAGCGCCGAGGGTCTGCAGCCCTTCGACCTGACCGAACGCGGCGCCCTGCTCAGCCAGCATGCCGAGTGCCTCATCCCCGGCCTGAAACGCAGCATCGCCGAACGCGAGCTGGAGGTGTTGCGCGAGCAGCTCGGCTGGGCATTCGACCACTCGGCCATCCCCGTGACGCGCCAGAACGAAGGACCGGGCAATGCGCTGCTGGCCACGCTGCGCCACGAACACGTCACGGAGGTGTTCTGCAGCCTCGGCGAGAAGTCGCGCAGCGCGGAAACCGTCGCCGCCGACGTGGCCCGGCAGGTGAAACGCTACCTCGGCAGCACGGCCGTGCTCGGTGTCCACTTGGCCGACCAGTGGGTGCTGCCGCTGGCGCTGGCCGTGTGGCGCAACGGGCGGGCGGCGCGGTACACCTGCACCGACGTGAGCCTGCACGCGGCGACCAATTTCCGCACCATCGAGCGATTCCTGCCGGTGCAGATCAGCACGCGCACCTTGCCGGGTGGGCACGGGGTGGAAGTGACAGTGGCAATGGCCGTGACCCCGAAGGGCGACAATGCCGCATGAGCACCTTCACCCAAATCCGCCTGTTCACCGACACCGACGGCCGCGCCCGTTTCCGCGAGGAGCCGATCGCGCTGACCGAAGGCAAGCCCGCCGCGCGCCTGTCGCCCCTGGTGCCGAGCGGCGGCTACCAACTGCGGCACAGCCCGGTGGGATTCCGCAGCGAGTTCCATTGCACCGAGAACCCGCAGTGGGTGTTCATCCTCGGTGGACAGATGGAGATCGGCTTGCAGGACGGCACATCGCGTGTCTTCTCGCCCGGTGAACACTTCTACTCGGCCGATGTGTTGCCGGTCGGCGCTACGTTCGATGCCACCGTCCACGGCCACTGGAGTCGGCAGGTCGGCCCGGAACCGCTGGTCACGGTGTTCGTCCGGGACTGATTCGATTTGAATCGCCCGAAATCGATCGCCCAAAACAAAAAGCCAACTCGATGAGTTGGCTTTTGAATGTTTGGTTGCGGGGGCAGGATTTGAACCTACGACCTTTGGGTTATGAGCCCAACGAGCTACCAGACTGCTCCACCCCGCGACTGAAACTGTAAAAATTTACTGCTGGTTTGAACGACTCTGGTGTTTCGTTCAAACGATCTGAATCTTTTTGGTTGCGGGGGCAGGATTTGAACCTACGACCTTTGGGTTATGAGCCCAACGAGCTACCAGACTGCTCCACCCCGCGACTGAGACTTAGACTATAACCGGATTATTCAGCGGCGTCAACCGGCGCAGCATCCGCATCCGGACGATCCACCAGCTCGACGAAGGCCATCGGCGCATTGTCGCCAACGCGGTAGCCCATCTTCAGGATGCGGCTGTAGCCACCCGGACGTGCGGCGTAACGCGGGCCGAGGACAGCGAACAGCTTGACGACGTTGTCGCGGTCACGCAGGCGGTCGAAGGCGAGGCGCTTGTTGGCCAGCGTCGGGGTCTTGCCCAGCGTGATCAGCGGCTCGACGACGCGGCGCAGTTCCTTGGCCTTCGGGACCGTGGTCTTGATGGCTTCGTGCTGGATCAGCGAGTTGGCCATGTTGCGCAGCATCGCCAGGCGGTGCGACGAGGTGCGGTTCAGTTTGCGGAGTCCATTACCGTGGCGCATGAGAATTCCTTCTGGTTCGATGTTCAATTGCCGGCGGCCGGATCAGGTACCGCCGGTTGCACGTTCAAAGCGTGCGGTGTGTTGCGTTCAACAAGCGTTCGACGTTCAACGCTTGTCGAGACCTTGCGGCGGCCAGTTTTCCAGACGAGCACCCAGGGTCAGACCACGCGAGGCGAGGACTTCCTTGATCTCGTTGAGTGACTTGCGACCCAGGTTCGGGGTCTTCAGCAGCTCGGTCTCGGTACGCTGGATCAGGTCGCCGATGTAGTAGATGTTCTCGGCCTTCAGGCAGTTCGCCGAACGCACCGTCAGCTCCAGCTCATCGACCGGACGCAGCAGGATCGGATCGAAGTGCTGCGCACGCGGTGCAGGTTCGACGATGCCGGCCAGGTCGTTGCCTTCGAGCTGCGCGAACACGGCGAGCTGCTCGACCAGGATCTTGGCCGAGGCACGGATCGCTTCCTCCGGCGAAATCGCGCCGTTGGTCTCGATTTCCATGACCAGCTTGTCCAGGTCAGTGCGCTGCTCGACGCGGGCGCTCTCGACGGTGTAGCTCACGCGGCGAACCGGCGAGAACGACGCGTCCAGCACGATGCGGCCAATGCTCTTGGTCGGCTCGTCGGCGTAGCGGCGCATCGTGCCCGGCACGTAGCCACGGCCCTTCTCGACCTTGATCTGCATGTCTAGCTTGCCACCCTGGGCCAGGTGCGCGATGACCAGGTCCGGGTTGATGATCTCGACATCGTGCGGCGTCTGGATGTCACGCGCGGTGACCGGGCCTTCGCCCTCCTTGCGCAGCACCAGCGTCACTTCGTCGCGGTTGTGCAGACGGAACACCACGCCCTTGAGGTTGAGCATGATGTGGACGACGTCTTCCTGCACGCCATCCACCGTCGAGTATTCGTGCAACACGCCCGCGATCGTCACTTCGGTCGGCGCGTAGCCCACCATCGACGACAGCAGCACGCGGCGCAGTGCATTGCCCAGCGTGTGACCATAGCCACGTTCGAACGGCTCCAGCGTCACCTTGGCGCGGTGTCCGCCCAGCGGTTCGACGTTGATGGCTTTGGGCTTCAGCAGATTGGTTTGCATTCAAAGTTCCTGTCAATACCCTCGGCTCGTTACACCGATAAGGCTGATGGACCCACCGGGCGAGGCAAGACCCCAGCGCACCCGGGATGCGGTGGGGTCTGAGGCACGCACGCTCCGGTGCGCGCCATCTCACGGATCACATGGATCAGCGCGAGTACAGTTCGACGATCAGCGATTCGTTGATCTCGGCGCCGAATTCGTCGCGGTCGGGAGCCTTCTTGAAAGTCCCTTCCATCTTGGTCAGGTCAACCGACACCCAGGCCGGCAGGCCGATCGAGTCGGCCAGCTTCAGTGCATCGACGATGCGCAGTTGCTTCTTGGCCTTTTCGCGCACCGACACGACGTCACCGGCCTTGACCGAGAACGACGGGATGTTGACGACCTGGCCGTTGACCGTGATCGACTTGTGCGACACCATCTGACGCGCTTCGGCACGGGTCGAACCGTAGCCCATGCGGTAGACGACGTTGTCCAGGCGCGATTCCAGCAGTTGCAGCAGCGTGGCGCCGGTGTTGCCCTTGCGGCGCTCGGCTTCGGCGAAGTAGCGGCGGAATTGCTTTTCCAGCACGCCGTACATGCGCTTGACCTTCTGCTTTTCACGCAGTTGCAGACCGTAGTCCGAGGTGCGCGAACCCGAGGTGCGGCCATGCTGGCCCGGCTTGGTTTCGAACTTCGACTTGTCGCTGATCGAACGGCGGGCGCTCTTCAGGAACAGGTCGGTGCCTTCACGGCGGGAGAGTTTGGCCTTGGGGCCGAGGTAACGTGCCACGGACGTTGTCCTTGTGTTTCAATCTGACGCACGCAATTCGTGCGCGAGTCCCGCGGGAATCCGCGAAACGGTGGTCTTAACGCAGTGCCAAGGCCGTGAAGCCCGAACACCTTGGGTGTGTCGCAATGACGAGTTTTCCGGCGAATGCACGGGGCATTCGCCGGAAAACCTGCGATTGTAGCGCAAATTGATGCAATTCATCCTGTTCGCGATCGCGAACAGGACTCCAGCATCAGATACGGCGGCGCTTTTGCGGGCGGCAGCCGTTGTGCGGAACCGGCGTCACGTCGGAGATCGACGCGATGCGGATGCCCAGGGAAGCCAGCGCACGAACCGACGACTCGCGACCAGGACCTGGGCCCTTGATGCGAACGTCCAGGTTCTTGATGCCTTGTTCCTGAGCGGCACGACCTGCGACTTCCGCCGCCACCTGGGCTGCGAAGGGCGTCGATTTGCGCGAACCCTTGAAACCCTGGCCACCGCTCGACGCCCAGGACAACGAGTTGCCTTGACGGTCGGTGATCGTGATGATCGTGTTGTTGAACGATGCATGCACGTGGGCGATGCCGTCCGCAACGTTCTTGCGGACTTTCTTGCTCACGCGGCGTGCGGCGTTGTTGACAGGTGCTTTTGCCATGACTCGACTCTTTCCTGGGCGACGATGCGCTTACTTCTTCAGCGCAGCAGCGCCCTTTTTCGGACCCTTGCGGGTACGGGCATTGGTGCGGGTACGCTGACCGCGCATGGGCAGGCCACGGCGATGGCGGAAACCACGGTAGCAGCCCAGGTCCATCAGGCGCTTGATGTTGATCGAGATTTCGCGGCGCAGATCACCTTCGATGGTGATCGTGCCCACGGCCTCACGGATCTTCTCCAGGTCGCCGTCAGTCAGGTCCTTGACCTTCTTGTTGAACGGGATGCTGCAGCTTTCGCAGATCTTCTGGGCGGTCGTGCGACCGACACCGAAGATCGCGGTCAGGCCGATTTCGGCGTGCTTGTGCGGCGGGATGTTGATACCAGCAATACGTGCCATGGTGACTCTCTAAAGGGTTTCAGCGACGGGCGATCAACCCTGACGCTGCTTGTGGCGCGGATCGGTGCAGATCACACGGACCACACCCTTGCGACGGATGATCTTGCAATTGCGGCAGATCTTCTTGACGGATGCCGAGACTTTCATGGTCTTCTCCTTGATCGGCTTGCGCTTCTCTTCCGGGCAATGTTGGGAGGTTCGCTCACTTCGCCCGGAACACGATGCGAGCACGACTGAGGTCGTAGGGGGTCAATTCAACGGTCACTTTGTCTCCCGGCAGGATGCGGATGTAGTGCATCCTCATCTTGCCGGAAATATGCCCGAGCACTACATGGCCGTTTTCCAGTTTGACCCGGAAGGTGGCATTGGGGAGGTTTTCGATGACCTCCCCCTGCATCTGAATAACATCGTCTTTCGCCATGTGAAATCGGCTCGATACGCTTACTCGGTCTTTCTTGCCCAGCTTGCCTTGAAGTTCAGTTCGCCTTGAAACTGGACTTCTTCAGCAACGTTTCATACTGCTGCGACATCACGTACGACTGGACCTGCGCCCAGAAGTCCATCGTCACCACGACAATGATCAGCAACGACGTCCCACCGAAGTAGAACGGCACGTTGTACTTCAGCACCAGGAACTCGGGCAGCAGGCAGACCAGCGTGATGTACGCCGCACCGCCGAGCGTGAGTCGCCCGAGGATCTTGTCGATGTACTTCGCGGTCTGCTCGCCAGGACGAATCCCGGGAATGAACGCACCACTCTTTTTCAGGTTGTCTGCAGTCTCACGGCTGTTGAACACCAGCGCCGTGTAGAAGAAGCAGAAGAACACGATCATCGCGGCGTAGAGCAGCACATAGATCGGCTGGCCCGGCGACAGGGCCGACGAGATGTCCTTCAACCAGCGCAGCTTTTCACCTGTCGCAAACCAGCCCACGACCGTCGCCGGCAGCAGGATGATCGACGACGCGAAGATCGGCGGAATCACGCCCGCCATGTTGACCTTCAGCGGCAGGTGCGACGACTGACCACCATAGACCTTGTTGCCAACCTGCCGTTTGGCATAGTTGACCAGAATCTTGCGCTGAGCCCGCTCGACGAACACCACCACGAAGGTCACCGCGACCACGATCAGCACAATCAGCAGCGCGACAATCACGCTCATCGCACCGGTGTTGATCAGATTGGCCAAGCCACCGATCGCTCCCGGCAAACCCGCCGCGATGCCCGAGAAAATCAGGATCGAGATGCCATTGCCCAGACCGCGCTCGGTGATCTGCTCACCCAGCCACATCAGGAACATCGTGCCGGCCGTGAGGCTGACGATGGCCGTGATGCGGAACATCGGACCCGGATCGATCACCAGACCGGCCGACCCTTCCAGCGCGAGCGCAATGCCCATCGACTGGAACAGCGCCAGACCCAGCGCACCGTAACGGGTGTACTGCGTGATCTTGCGGCGACCGGCTTCGCCCTCTTTCTTCAGCGACTCCAGCGTCGGGATCACGTAGCCCATGAGCTGCACGATGATCGATGCCGAGATGTACGGCATGATCCCCAAGGCGAAGACAGTGAAGCGGGAGAGCGCACCACCCGAGAACATGTTGAACAGGTTCAGGATGCCGCCCTGCTGGCCCTTGAACAACTGCGCGAGCTGCTCGGGGTTGATGCCAGGAACGGGGATGTGCGCGCCGATGCGGTAAACCACCAAGGCCAGCAGCAAGAACACGAGTCGGCGACGCAGATCGCCGAACTTCCCGTTCTTCGCCAGTTGTGTCGGGTTCGTTGCCACGGAAGACCTGTGACTCAGGCAGCGATCGAGCCGCCAGCGGCTTCGATGACGACCAGCGCACCAGCGGTGGCCGCCACGCCCTTCAGCACGACCTTCTTGGTCAGCTCGCCGGACTTGATGACCTTGACGTTCTTCACGATGTCCGCCACCAGACCCGCCTGCTTGAGCGTCAGCACGTCGATTTCATCGACGGCCAGGTTCTGCAGTTGCGCCAGGGTGACTTCAGCGTTGTACTTCAGCAGTTGCGACTTGAAGCCGCGCTTGGGCAGGCGACGCTGCAAAGGCATCTGACCGCCTTCGAAGCCCACCTTGTGGTAGCCACCGGCACGCGATTTCTGACCCTTGTGACCGCGACCAGCGGTCTTGCCCAGGCCGGAACCGATGCCGCGACCCACGCGGCGCTTGGAGTGCTTGGCACCCGAGGCCGGCTTGATCGAATTGAGTTCCATGATTACAGCACCTTCACCAGGTACGAGACCTTGTTGATCATGCCGCGCACCGCAGGGGTGTCTTCCAGCACGGATTCGGTGTTCATGCCACGCAGGCCCAGGCCACGCACCGTGGCACGGTGCGATTCGCGGGTGCCGATCGGGCTCTTGACCAGCTTGACCTTGACGGTCTTCTTGTCGGTGTTCTCAGACATGTTGTCCTCCGGCCCGCTCAGTTGAAGATTTCTTCAAGCGTCTTGCCACGCTTGGCGGCCACCGCGGACGGGGTCGTCATGCGAGACAGGGCGTCGAACGTGGCGCGAACCATGTTGTACGGATTCGAGGATCCGAGGCTCTTCGCGACGATGTCGGTGATGCCCATGACTTCGAACACGGCGCGCATCGGACCACCAGCAATGATGCCGGTACCAGCGGGCGCGGGGGCCAGCAGCACCTTGGCAGCGCCGTGCTCACCGGTCGCGTTGTGCGGAACGGTGCCGTTGCGCAGCGGGATCTTGACCATGCCACGACGTGCGGATTCCATCGCCTTCTGGACGGACATCGGCACTTCACGCGACTTGCCCTTGCCCATGCCGATGCGACCGTCACCGTCACCGACCACGGTGAGGGCTGCGAACGCCATGATCCGGCCGCCCTTGACCACTTTGGTCACGCGGTTGACCTGGATCATCTTCTCGCGCATGCCGTCGTCGCGACCTTCGTCAGCAACCTTCGGTTGAAACTTAGCCATTTTGTATTCCTTCGTTTCGAGCGAGGCGGATCAGAATTGCAGACCGGCTTCGCGCGCTGCATCGGCCAGCGCCTTGATGCGGCCGTGGTACGCGAAACCAGAGCGATCGAACGCCACCTTCTCGACGCCGGCGGCCTTGGCCTTCTCGGCGATGCGCTTGCCGATCAGCGTGGCGGCATCGACGTTGCCGCCCTTGCCAGCGCCGATCTGTTCGCGGACTTCCTTTTCGGCGGTCGAGGCGCTGGCGAGCACCTTCGAGCCGTCGCCGGAAATGACGCTGGCGTAGATGTGGAGGTTCGAGCGGAAGACGCTCAGACGAACCGCACCCTGCAATGCAATGCGGGCACGGGTCTGGCGGGAGCGACGCAGGCGCTGTTCTTTCTTGTTCAACATGGTGCGGCTCCTTACTTCTTCTTGGTCTCTTTGATCGTGACCTTCTCATCCGAATAACGGATGCCCTTGCCCTTGTAAGGCTCGGGGGGACGGAAGGCACGAACTTCTGCGGCCAACTGGCCGACGACCTGGCGATCAGCACCCTTGATCAGGACTTCGGTCTGAGTGGGGCACTCGACCTTGATGCCTTCAGGCATGTCCTTGACCACGGGGTGCGAGAACCCGATCTGCAGATTGAGCTTCTGACCGGTGGCCTGGGCACGGAAGCCCACGCCAACCAGGTTCAGCTTGCGCTCGAAACCCTTGCTCACGCCATTGACCATGTTGTTGACCAGCGCACGCACAGTGCCGGACATGGCATTGGCGGCGGCCGAATCATCGGTCGGTGCAAAGGACAGCTTGCCAGATTCGTTGCTCACCTTGACCAGGCGATGCACCGGACGCACCAGGGTGCCTTTGGCCCCCTTGACACTGATCTGGGCTTCGGTGACCGACACGTCCACGCCTTGCGGGACGGTGATCGACATTTTTCCAACGCGGGACATTTGTCGTTCCTCCTGCTTAGGCGACGTAGCAGAGGACTTCGCCACCGATACCGGAAGCGCGGGCCTTGCGGTCGGTCATCACACCCTGGGGGGTGGTGACGATGGCAACACCGAGGCCGTTCTGGACCTGGGGAATGTCGTGGCGGCCCTTGTAGATCCGCAGACCAGGGCGACTGACGCGCTCGATGCGCTCAATCACCGGGCGGCCGGCGTAATACTTCAGACCGATCTGGAGTTCGGACTTGCCGTCCGTCGTCTTGACTGCGAAACCGTCGATGTAACCCTCGTCCTTGAGAACCTGCGCAATGGCAGACTTCAACTTGGACGCTGGCATCGCTACGCTGGCCTTCTCGACCATCTGCGCGTTGCGGATGCGGGTCAGCATGTCGGCGATAGGATCACTCATGCTCATGGAATAACTCCTGTTCGTGCCCTGGGGCCGGCTTACCAGCTCGCCTTGACGACACCGGGGATGTCGCCTCGGAAGGCCAGTTCACGAATCTTGTTGCGCGCCAGACCGAACTTGCGGAAGGTACCGCGCGGACGGCCCGTGATCCCGCAGCGGCTACGCAGACGGGTCGGGTTGGCATTGCGGGGCAGCTTCTGCAGAGCCAGACGCGCCATGTAGCGCTCTTCTTCCGACTTGTTGCTGTCGTCGATGATGGCCTTCAGTTCCGCGTACTTCTTGGCGTACTTGGCCACCAGCTTCTCGCGCTTTTCTTCGCGCTGGATGAGAGAGACTTTTGCCATGGGGGCCTCAGTTCTTGAACGGGAAACGGAAGGCCGTGAGCAGCGCCTTGCACTCGTCATCGGTACTGGCCGTCGTCGTGATGCTGATGTTCAGACCACGCAGAGCATCCACCTTGTCGTATTCGATTTCGGGGAAAATGATCTGTTCTTTGACGCCGATGTTGTAGTTGCCGCGACCGTCGAACGAACGTCCCGAGATACCGCGGAAGTCACGAACACGCGGCAGCGCGATCGTCACGAAACGGTCCAGGAATTCGAACATGCGCACACCGCGCAGGGTCACCATGCAGCCGATGGGCACGTTTTCGCGGATCTTGAAACCGGCGATGGCCTTGCGGGACTTGGTGACGACAGGGCGCTGGCCGGCAATCTTGGTCAGGTCGCCGACGGCGTGGTCCATGACCTTCTTGTCGGAGACCGCTTCGGAGACACCCATGTTCAGGGTGATCTTCTCGAAACGCGGCACTTCCATGACCGACGTGTAGCCGAATTTCTGCATCAGGTCAGGAACGACCTTCTCGCGATAGAACGCTTGCAGACGAGCTTGAGCTTGTTGTTGAGCCATCTCGAATTCCCGCCTCAGGCTTTGATCTCTTCGCCACTGGACTTGAAGACGCGCACTTTTTTGCCGTCAGCCAGGAGCTTGATGCCCACACGGTCGGCTTTGCCGGTCGCGGGGTTGAAGATCGCCACATTCGATTGGTGAATCGGCATGGTCTTGTCAACGATGCCGCCGGTCGTGCCCTTCAGGGGGTTCGGACGCACATGCTTTTTCACGACGTTGATGCCATCGACCACGACGTGGTCTTCATCAACGCGCAGCGAAATCGCACCGCGCTTGCCCTTGTCGCGACCGGTCAGCACGATGACCTCGTCGCCTTTGCGAATCTTGTTCATGGCCTGTCCTTCGCAGTCGGCTTAGAGCACTTCCGGAGCCAGGGACACGATCTTCATGAAGCGCTCGGTACGCAGTTCACGCGTCACCGGGCCGAAGATGCGGGTGCCGATCGGCTCCAACTTGGCATTGAGCAGCACGGCTGCATTGCCATCGAACTTGACGAGCGAGCCGTCCTGACGACGAACGCCCTTGGCCGTGCGAACGACCACGGCGTTGTAGACTTCGCCCTTTTTGACGCGACCACGCGGCGCAGCTTCTTTGATGCTGACCTTGATCACGTCGCCGATACCGGCATAACGACGCTTAGAACCGCCAAGCACCTTGATGCACATGACAGACTTCGCACCGGTGTTGTCCGCGACGTCGAGTCGCGATTGCATTTGGATCATGTCGAATCCCCAACTTATCCCGCGCTGATAGCCCCACTCGGCCACCGCTCGCGGTCAGTCTTGGGCCCGTCACAACGACCAGGTGAGAACTCACCAAGCGGTTGCGTTTGGGGCGGAGCCAGATTGCACCACATGCGGCTAGGCACGCGTGCAAGCCAGAAGAGCCTAAGAGTATGTCAGGCCGGGGAAATCATGTCAACTCCCCCAGCGCGAATATTCGCAGGGCCGCGCGTCAGTCGTAGACCTCGGCATCCGGGTCGGTCGCCTCCAGCTCATAGCTGGCCGCCAGCATGGCCAGACGCGCGACCACCCCATACATGTAGAACCGGTTCGGTGCGCTCGCACCCGGCTTGGTGCCCTGTCGGGGCAGGTGGTTGCTCTCGGCGAACGCCAGCGGGATGAACTGCGCACCCGGCGAGTTGAGGTTCTCGTCGATGCCACGGTCAGCATGGACGCGGTAAAAGCCACCCACCACGTAGCGGTCCAGCATGTACACCACCGGCTCAGCCACCGCGTCGTTCATGCGCTCGTAGGTCGGCACCCCCTCCTGGATGATCACCTCGGTGACTTCCTGCCCGTCCTTGATCACGCTCATCTTGTTGCGCGTGCGGCGGTTGAGTTCGTCGAGCTGCTTGGCGTCACGCACGGTCATGATGCCCATGCCATAGGTGCCGTTGTCGGCCTTGACGATCACGAACGGCTTCTCGTTGATGCCGTATTCCTTGTACTTGCGGCGGATCTTGCCCAGCAGGGCGTCCACGTTGGTCTGCACGCACTCGATGCCCGTGCCCTCGGCAAAATTCACCTCGCCACACTGGCTGAACATCGGGTTGATCAGCCACGGGTCCATGCCCATCAGCTTGGAGAACTTCTTGGCGACCTCTTCATACGCCTGGAAGTGGTTGGTCTTGCGGCGCACCGCCCAGCCCGCGTGCAGCGGTGGCAGCAGGTACTGCTCGTGCAAGCCCTCCAGCACCGCCGGGATGCCCGCCGACAGGTCGTTGTTGAGCAGGATGGTGCAGGGATCGAAGTTCTTCAGCCCGAGCCGGCGTTGCGAGCGCAACAGCGGCTCCATCGTCAGCGACTCGCCACCGGGCAGCTCGAACGTCGTCGGCTCCTTGACCTCCGGGTCGAGTGAACCCAAGCGCACGTTCAGCCCCGCCTGCGTGAAGATCTGCACCAGCCGCGCCACGTTGGTCATGTAGAACGTGTTGCGGGTGTGCTTCTCGGGGATCAGCAGCAGGTTCTTGGCCTCGGGGCAGATCTTCTCGATCGCGGCCATCGCCGCCTGCACCGCCAGCGGCAGCATCTCGGGCGTCAGGTTGTTCCAGCCGCCGGGAAACAGGTTCGTATCGACCGGCGCCAGCTTGAAGCCGGCGTTGCGCACATCGACCGAGGTGTAGAACGGCGGCGTGTGCTCCATCCACTCCAGGCGGAACCAGCGTTCGATGGCGGGCATCGAGTCGAGGATGCGCGCCTCCAGTTCATTGATCGGGCCGGTCAGAGCGGTGACGAGATGGGGAACCATGGGGGCGACCTGCGAGGTGAAGGGGAATGAGGGCCATTCTAGGAAGGTCTTCACATGCGGGTGCAGCGCCAAAACAAAAGGGGCCACCCGAAGGCGGCCCCTTGCAGGGAGATCAGCAGAAAGTGGTCACTTGGCGTAAGCGGTTTCACCGTGCGAGGTGATGTCCAGACCTTCGCGCTCGTCGTCTTCCGGCACGCGCAGGCCGATCACCAGGTCCACGATCTTGTAGGCGATCACCGAGACCACGGCCGACCACACGACCGTCAGGCCCACCGCCTTGGCTTGCACCAGGACTTGCGCGGCGATCGAGTAGGCGTCCGGCGCGGTCATGCCCACCGTCACCCAGTCGGCCACCGTGCTCGGGCCACCCAGGTTCGGCGAATTGAACACGCCGGTCAGCAGCGCACCCAGGATGCCGCCCACGCCGTGGACGCCGAACACGTCCAGCGAGTCGTCGGCCTTGAGGATGCGCTTGAGGCCATGCACGCCCCACAGGCAGACGAAGCCGGCGATGACACCGATGATCAGCGCGCCCAGGATGCCGACGTTGCCAGCCGCCGGGGTGATGGCCACCAGACCCGCCACGGCGCCCGAAGCGGCCCCCAGCATCGACGCCTTGCCCTTCATCAGTGCTTCACCCATCGACCAGGCCAGCACCGCAGCCGCGGTCGCCAGGAAGGTGTTGATGAACGCCAGAGCGGCAAACCCGTTGGCTTCCAGTGCCGAGCCAGCGTTGAAGCCGAACCAGCCCACCCACAGCAGCGAAGCGCCCACCATGGTCAGCGTCAGCGAGTGCGGCGTGAAGGCTTCGCGGCCGTAGCCGACGCGCTTGCCGACCATGTAGGAGCCGACCAGCCCGGCCACGGCCGCATTGATGTGAACGACGGTACCGCCGGCGAAGTCCAGCGCGCCCCACTGCCAGATCAGACCGGCCTTGGCGTTCATCGCATCGACCACGTCCTTGTTGGCGTAGGCGTCCGGACCCATCCAGAACCAGACCATGTGCGCGATCGGCGCATAGCTGAACGTGAACCACAGCACCATGAACATCAGCACGGCCGAGAACTTGATGCGCTCGGCGAAGGCGCCGACGATCAGGCAGCAGGTGATGCCGGCGAACGTGGCCTGGAAGGCAGCGAACACGATCTCGTGGATGTAGACACCCTTGCTGAACGTGGCAGCGGGCGCGAACGTCCCGGCGACGTTGTCCCAGGTGCCCTTCATGAACAGGCGGTCGAAGCCCCCGATGAAGGCATTGCCCTCAGTGAACGCCAGGCTGTAGCCGTAGACGAACCACAGCACGACGATCAGCGAGAACGTCACCATCACCTGCATCAGCACCGACAGCATGTTCTTCGAGCGGACCAGGCCGCCGTAGAACAGCGCCAGACCCGGCAGCGTCATCAGGATGACCAGCAACGTGGACAGCATCATCCAGGCCGAGTCGCCCTTGTCGATCTTGGGCGTAGACGCGGCTTCCGCCGGTGCGGCGGCTGCCGCCTTGGCCAGCGTGATCTCGACGCGGCGGGCGGCTTCGCCCTCGCCGGCCGTGATGTCCTCGGGCTTCTGCAGCACGACGCGGGCCTCATCGACCCCCGCCAGCTTCAGTGCCGCGCGCACGGCAAGCGCACGCTGCTTGGCCAGTTCCTTGTTCACTTCCAGCGAACCAGTGTTGTCGGCGAAACCGGACAACTGCACCTTGGCATCGGCATTGGCGGCCAGGAAATCGGCCACGGCCTTCAGGGAGGCAGCGGCATCCGGGGCCACGTCGGCCTTGCCGGATTCGAACATCAACTTCGCGTTCGGGAAATCGGCGGCCAGGGCCGCGGGCGCAAAGCCCAGCATCCCGGCGGCCATCCACAGCGCGGCGAACCACGCGAGCATCTTCTTCATGGGTGTTCTCCTCGTTTTATGGGGGCGGCGCTTACAGAGCGTCCTTGCCGGTCTCGCCCGTGCGGATGCGCAGCACCTGCTCCAGCGACGTGACGAAAATCTTGCCGTCACCGATCTTGCCGGTGCGTGCAGCGGTCTCGATGGCCTCGATCACGCGGTCCACCACCGCGTCGTCCACCGCCGCTTCGACCTTGACCTTGGGCAGGAAATCGACGACGTATTCGGCGCCACGGTACAGCTCGGTATGGCCCTTCTGGCGCCCGAAGCCCTTGACCTCGGTGACGGTGATGCCCTGCACGCCGATGCTGCTGAGGGCTTCTCGAACCTCATCCAGCTTGAACGGCTTGATGATGGCAGTGACCATTTTCATGGTGGCTCCTGGTTGCTCTGACTGGTTGATCTTGGAAGGAATACCCACCGCCTTCTGCATCTTCCGTGCCACCACTGGAAACATCCCGTGACCGCCCTTCCAGCGCGCACGACACCCCCCATGCACCGACATGGTGTCCTGTGCATGCACGCTGTTGGTGCTTCTCCCCCTTCAGGGTGAGTTACGAACCGTGCGGACCTGCGCAGAATGGGCTGGGTCGCCCCTCCACCGCACCGTTCCGACCCGGACACGCACCACCATGTCACTCGCGATCGTCCACAGCCGCGCCTTGCTCGGCCTGCAAGCCCCGGAGGTGACTGTCGAGGTCCACCTCGCCAACGGCCTGCCCAGTTTCACCCTCGTCGGCCTCGCGGACACCGAGGTCAAGGAGTCCCGCGAACGGGTACGGGCCGCGCTGCACAACAGCGGGCTGGAGTTTCCGCACAACAAGCGCATCACCGTGAACCTCGCCCCGGCGGATCTGCCCAAGGAGGGCGGGCGCTTCGACCTGCCCATCGCGCTGGGCATCCTGGCCGCGGCGGGCCACATCGACCCGGCGGCACTGGAGACGCTGGAGCTGGCCGGGGAGCTGTCGCTGGCGGGGGATCTGCGGCCGGTGCGGGGTGCGCTGGCGATGGCCCTCGCGTTGCAGCGCGGGGGTCCGCGTGGCGCGGTCCGGCGCACGCTGGTGCTGCCACGCGCCAGTGCGGAGGAGGCAGCCCGCGTGCCCGGCCTGGACCTGCGCTGTGCCGACCACCTGATGGAGGTCGTCCACGCGCTGCAGCCCGGTGAAGGCTGCGTACCTCTGCACGCCCCGCAGCCACCACCCGGCCGGCCCGCCCCGCCCCTGCCGGACCTGCGCGACGTGCGCGGTCAGGCGGTGGCCAAGCGGGCGCTGGAAATCGCCGCGGCGGGAAAACACAGCCTGCTGCTGGTCGGCCCGCCCGGCACCGGCAAGTCCATGCTCGCCCAGCGCCTCATCGGCCTGCTGCCCCCGCTGGAGGAAACGCAGGCGCTGGAGTCGGCCGCGGTGCTCAGTCTGGCCGGGCGCTTCGATCCGGGTGCCTGGTCGCAGCGCGTGCTCCGGGCGCCGCACCACAGCGCCTCCTCGGTGGCGCTGGTGGGTGGCGGATCACCGCCCCGCCCCGGCGAGATTTCATTGGCCCACCACGGCGTCCTGTTTCTGGACGAGCTGCCCGAGTTCCCGCGCGCCGCCCTCGAAGCCCTGCGCGAACCGCTGGAGAACGGCCGCATCACCATCTCGCGCGCCGCGCAGCAGGCCGAGTTCCCGGCGCGCTGCCAGCTCGTCGCGGCGATGAACCCCTGCCCCTGCGGCATGCTCGGCTCGACGATGCGCGCCTGCCGCTGCACCCCCGAAGCCGTGGCGCGTTACCAGAACCGGCTGTCCGGCCCGCTGCTGGACCGGATCGACCTGCGCGTCGAAGTGCTGGCGATTGCGCCGGAAGAGCTGTCCTCGGCGCCGGATGGCGAGCCGAGCGGGTCCATTGCAGCGCGGGTCGTCGCGGCCCGCCAGCGCCAGCAGGCGCGTCAGGGCGTGTGCAATGCAGAGCTGGAGGCAGGCGTGCTGGCCGAACACTGCCGAGCCCAGTCGGCGGCGACCCACTTCCTCAACACCGCCGCGGCCCGCCTGGGCTGGTCCGGCCGCAGCCTGCACCGGGTGATGCGCGTGGCGCGCACCATCGCCGATCTGGCCGGCGCCGCCGACACCGAGATCGGCCACATCGCCGAGGCGATCCAGTTGCGCCGCGCCCTGCCCGGTCGGTGAAGCGGGTTGACATCCTCCCCGCCCTAAAGGACGGGGATTCCTCCTGCGAGACGCGCATGTCCGCGCGCGGCGATGTTCCTGGCTGCATTCACGTCGCGGTGGTGTTCCGCGCCGCAATCGCAGCATGTCCA
>NZ_JAAFKF010000071.1 GCF_013299175.1 Sphaerotilus sp. | reverse complement strand
TCGCCGACTTCGATTTCGACCTCCCGCCCGCGCTGATCGCCCAGCACCCCGCCGCCGAACGCAGCGCCTCCCGGCTGCTCGACGGCCGCACGCTGCCCGCCGTCGAGCGCGTGTTCCGCGAACTGCCGGCGCTGCTGGAGCCCGGCGACCTGCTGGTCTTCAACGACACCAAGGTGATCCGCGCCCGGCTCCACGGCGCCAAGGACACGGGCGGCTCGGTCGAGGCGCTGGTCGAGCGTGTCCTGCCCGGCGCGGCGGACGGGCGCCATGAAGTCTGGGCACACCTGCGCGCCAGCAAATCGCCGAAGGCGGGGCAGACGGTGCATTTTCGTGACGCGGCCGGCGCCACGTTCGCGGCGGAAGTGCTCGGGCGCTGCGGGCCGGAAAACGGGCTGTTCCACCTGCGCTTGCCGGGGGACGCGCTCGCGCTGCTGGAGCAGTTCGGCCACATCCCGCTGCCACCCTACATCACGCACGCGGACGACGCCGACGACGCCCGCCGCTACCAGACCGTCTTCGCCCGCCACCCTGGCGCCGTCGCCGCGCCGACCGCTGCGCTGCACTTCGACGAGGGCGTACTCGCGGCGCTGGACGCACGGGGCATTGGCCGGGCCAGCGTCACGCTGCACGTCGGCGCCGGCACCTTCCAGCCGGTGCGCGTGGACGCCATTGCCGAACACAAGATGCACAGCGAATGGTTCGACGTGCCGCAAGCCACCGTGGACGCCATTGCCGCCACCCGCGCCCGCGGCGGCCGGATCGTCGCGGTCGGCACCACCACGCTGCGCTCGCTCGAATCCGCGGCACTCGGTGGCACGCTGCAGGCCGGCGCCCGCGAGACCGACATCTTCATCACGCCGGGCTTCGAGTTCCGCGTCGTCGATCGGCTGGTGACGAACTTCCACCTGCCGCGCAGCACGCTGATGATGCTGGTCAGCGCCTTCGCCGGGTACGACACGATCCGCACGCTGTACGCCGAGGCCATCGAACGCCAGATGCGCTTCTTCAGCTATGGCGACGCGATGCTGTTGCAGCGGCAACCGTGAAAGCCGCGGCCACCCGCTGCACTGCGGCGGCCCTGCGTGGGCTGCTGGGGCTGCTCGTGGGGTGGTGTGCGCCAGCCTGGGCACAGGAGCCGCCGCCCGAGCGCCCGGCGGCTGCGGCAACAGCCGCCCCGATCGCGACCGCCGTGGAGCTGAAGGAGGCGCTCTTTGCCCGCGACGCCCACGCGGCACCGCTGCCCGTGCCGCTGCCCGACACCTGGAGCGCCCGCGGCCTGGACGACACCGGCATCGGCCACTACCGCGCCCGCATCACGCTCGCCGCCGCGCCCACCACCATGTGGGCACTGTGTCTGGCGCGGCTCAGCGAGGTCCACGAGGTGCGCCTGAACGGCTGGCTGGTGAGCGGCGCGGCACTGGACCGGATCGACCCCGCCGTGGCGGGCGGGCAGCCCACGATGCAGTGGATCAGCGTGCCGCCCCACCTGCTGCGCGCCGGGGTCAACCACCTGGAGCTGTCGGCCGCCTACAGCCGCCGCGGCGGGCTGTCCACCGTGGTGCTCGGCCCGGCCGACGCGATGGCCGAGGACTACCTCACCCGGCTGCGGCTGTCGGTGATGCTGCCGATCTGGCTGAACGTGGCCGGCGCGGCACTGGCGGTGTTCATGCTGCTCATCTGGTGGCGCCGGCGCAGCGAGGCCCTGCTGGGCGGATTCGGGACGCTGTGGGTGCTGATCGCGGCGTGCAACATCGCGCACTACAACATGGTGGACGGCGCCTCGCTGCTGGCGGTGGCGACCGTGTACGCGCTGCAGTTGGTCGCCGGCGCGCTGTTGTGCCGCACCGCGATGGCGCTGACCGGACAGCGCCACCCGATCGCGGCAGGCGTCTTGCAGGTCAGCACGGTGGTGCTGCTGGCGATGGTGGTCTGGGGCTGGATGACGGACACGCTGGAGGAGGTGCGCGCGGTCAGTTATCCGATGCTGTTCATCGGCGTGGCGCTGTCGCTGGTGCCGCTGTGGCAGGAAACCCGCCGCCTGCGTCCTCCCCTGCGCTGGGCGCTGGTGGCGGCGGTGGTGCTGTCGATGCTGTCCGGCCTGCACGACTACGTGAACTGGCGCGGCATGACCTCGGTGATGGACGCCTACTGGCTGCCCTACGCGCTGCCGGTGTCGCTGGCCATCGTGGGCGGGGTGCTGATCAAGCGGCTGGTGGGCGCGCTGCACCAGGTGGAGCAGCTCAACGCCGACCTGGAGCGCCGTGTCGTCGAGCGCACCGAGGCGCTGCAGCAGGCCAACCAGGCCAAGACCCGTTTTCTCACCGCCGCCAGCCACGACCTGCGCCAGCCGGTGGTGACGATCGGGTTGCTGATCGACCTGCTGCGCGAACAGGTGCCGATCGCGCTGCGGCCAATGACGGACCGGGTGAACGAGGCGGTGTCGTCGATGGAGGAGCTGCTCAAGGGCCTGCTCGACCTGTCACGCCTGGAGGCTGGCACGATGCGCCCGCGGGTGCAGACCGTGGCACTGCAGCCGCTGTTCGACGCCATCGCCAGCCACGACGGCGAGACCGCTCGCCGCAAGGGCATCCGGCTGCACTTTCGCCCGACGTCCGAAGCGGTGCTGTCCGACCCGGTGATGCTGGAGCAGATCCTGCGCAATCTGGTCAGCAACGCGGTGCGCTACACCGAGCGCGGCGGCGTGCTGGTGGGGGCGCGGCGCTGTGGGGGCACCGCACTGCGCATCGAAGTCTGGGACACCGGCCACGGCATCCCGGTGGCCCACCAGCACACGGTGTTCGAGGAGTTCGTGCAGCTCGCCGACCAGCACAGCGACCGCCCGGTGGCGCGCCAGTTCGGCCACGGCAGCGGCAGCGGCGACGGCAGCCGGGGACTCGGGCTGGGTCTGTCGATCGTGCAGCGCAGCGCGGCCCTGCTCGGCCACCGGCTGCACCTGCGCTCGCGGGTGAACCACGGGAGCTGCTTCTCGATCACCGCGCCGCGCACGCAGTCGCACCTGCCGCCCCTGGCCAGCCTGATCGGCGACCAGCGCCCGCTCAAGGGTCTGCGCCTGACGGTGGTGGAGGATGAGCCGGCCGTACAAGCCGCCTTGCGGGCACGGCTGGAGGCGTGGGGGGCCACTGTCGAGACCCACGATGGACTCGTGCCGCTGCGGCACCGGCTGGCCTCCCGGCCGCGGGGCCATGCGGGCATCGATCTGCTGATCACCGACCACCGGTTGCGCGGCGCCACCGGCATCGAGGTGATCGAGGCGGTGCGCCGCTACGGCGGGCCGGTTCCGGTGCTGGTCATCACGGGCGACACCGCGCCCGACGATCTGGCGCTGATGGCAGCCAGCGGCTTGCAGGTGCTGCACAAGCCCTTCCGGGCCGATGCCCTGCTCGCGGCGATCACGCACGCGCTGGTCTGATCAGAACTGCGCCTGCAACCCCGCCGACACCGACACGACACGGCGCCCGGCGCTGCTGGAGCGCGTGTTGTGGAGCATGGGCACTTCGCCCAGCATCTGCCGGTGCAGGTATTGCCCGCGCAGCACCACCGACAGCGCCGGAGTCAGGCTGCGGACCAGCTCGCTGGCCAGGCGGACGCTGCGGGTGCGGGACTCGTCCTGCCCGCTGCGTTGCCACTGCTGCAGCTCGCCGCCCAGCGCCAGCCGCCAGGGTGCCGCCGCCCAGTGCAGGGCGGCGCCCGCGTGGCCGTAGACAGCGTGGTAGCGCGTTTCCTGGAGCACATCGACCGCCAGGAGTTGCCGGGGCACGCTGACGAGGAGGGCATCGGGGCAGCCCGCCATCGGCTGCGCGGTCAGGCGCTGCTCACCGAACTGGAGCTGGTAAGCACAGCCCGAGATCACCGCCTTGCCGCTGACCACCGAGCGCGTGACCGCGCTGGTGCCGACCCCGGCAAAACCGCTGACCGCCCAGCGGGGATCGGCCAGCGCCGTACGCCCGATGAGGTCCATCTGCCACTGCAGGTCGCGCGGCTGGACCAGCTCCATCTCGGTGAGCCGGGCCTTGAGTCCGCTGACCTTGAGCGTGCTGTTCGTGCTCTGCAGCAGATGGTCTGACTGGTCGCCCCAGGCACCCAGCCGGATCGCCCAGCGCGTGGTGTCGCCTGCGCCGAGGGTGCCGAGCGCGAGCTGCACCGCCGTGTGCCAGCTCTGCACCCGGTAGTCGCCGCGCGGGTCGTGCAGCGCGCGCACGTCACCCCCCAGCTCGAACGACCATGGCCCCGTGACCAGGCCGATGCGAGCGGCCGAGGTCTGCCCGACGTGGCGGTCGAGTCCGATGGCGTCGAGCAGGGGCTGGGTCATGTCGGCCGTGACCTCGGCGGTCCACCGCGCAGCGCCCGGTGCCTTGTCACCGACATCGAGCAAGGCATCGAGTGGCGCTGCACCCGCGAGTCCGGCCATGCCGCCGAGCGCGGTGGCGACAGCCAAGGTGAGCGCCCGCATGGGTCAGAACGTGACAAGACCAGAGACGGCCACGCCACTCACCTTCTTGGCCACCGCATCGCTGCCCGGCACCTTGACGGCCACCTTGCCCAACGCCAGGCGGGTGCCGTCGGCGTGGCGGAAGTCCATCTCCGAGACAACGACCCGCATCCGGAAGGTGCCCGTCTCGTGGAGCACCTTGTCGATCAGGGAGGCGTTGTCCGGGAAGTGCTTGTGCATCCCGCTGGCGAGCTTTTGCAGGTCGATGCCCAGACCGCCGGCGGTGTTGGCGAGCAGCGGCGTGCCGACGCCCTGCAGCGGCGCGCTGCCCGTGCCAATCTCGATGCCGGAGGCGGTGTGCAGGTACAGGTGCAGCTTGGCATCGCTGCGGATGGCTGCGCTCACCGTGCCATTGGTGTTGCGGGTGAGCACCACCTTGTCGATGGCGCCCTGCATCATGCCGCCCGTGCTGGTGTTCTCGATCTCCAGCGCCAGCGCGACCACGGCGCCGTTGCGCGGCAGCCCCAGCACCGTGCTCTCCAGCGGCAGCAGGACATGGCCCAGCGTCGCGAGGGTCTGGCCCTGCAGGCGCATCCCGCTGGCGAACTGTGCCAGCGTGTCATGGAACGGCTCGCCCGTCACCGGTGCGACGGTGACGGCATCGCCCTGGATGGAGACGTACTGCGCCTTGCTCAGCTCGACCGTGTTGCGGACCTTGGCGCTGCCTTCGCTGACCTGGGTGTCATTGTCCAGGTCCGTGTCGCCCACGATGTGGACGGCGGCACTGTTGCCCAGGTCGTCGCGTGCATCGGCCAGCGACGTGCGTTTCTTGATGTTGCCCGCCAGCGTGGTGATGCCCGTCGTGGCCAGTGCCTTGGCATTGCCCAGCGCCTTGTCGGTCCAGACCGCGCCGCCGGTGCTGTTCCTGTTGCCGGCCACAAGGCCCGCATCGGCCGTGGCGGCGATCAGCTCGGACAGCTCGGTGTCGGTCCCGAACGCGGTACTGGTGCTGGCACGGGTGTGCATGTGCCTGGCCATCGCCATGGCCGATGCCTTGAAGGCGGCCGACGCATCGCCGCCAGCCGCAGCGACGATGTCCGAGATGTCGTTGAGGATCTTGGCGATGGCCGCGGCGGTCGTGGCGCGGGTGCTGTCCTTGGTCGGATCGAAGGTGGTGACATCGATGCCCGCCAGGCCCAGCTTGGCCAGCACGGCCTGGAACTCCGCATCGCTCAGGCCGCTGAGCGCCTGCATGGTCGTGAACGGCGACACCACCGCACTGCCCGCCTTGGCGCGGTACTGGCCTTTCGGTGCCTTGAGCGTGGACAGGTCATAGCCGGTGCCCGCCACCGACACGATCGAGGCAAAGCACGCCTTGTCGAAGGTGTACTGGCCGCTGGCATCGGTGGTGGCGCTGGATTCACCGGCGTCGAGCACGCCGTTCTCGTTGCCATCGCAGAACACCGTGCCGCCGACGATCAGGTCGTCCACCAGCACGCCGCTCAGGGCGTTGGCGGAAGGGGTGGGCGTGCCGGCGTCCGGGGCCGTGGAGGGAGTGGTGTCGCCGCCGCCACCACAGGCAGACAGGCCCAGTGCGAGGACGATGGAAGCAGAAAGCAGACGGAGTGGGGGCATGGCGGAATCCAAAGTGGGGGGTGTCCGTGACTATCACCGCCCACGGCGGAAACCTTTCTACACAGAACCGCCACGCTCTGGCCGCTGTTCAACGCTTCAACGCTACAGCGTCCGGGCGCGGCTGCCCACCAGCGCAATCAGGTCCGCCAGCTTCGCGCCGGAACTGCGCATGGACTCGGCCAGCGCGTCCAGCACCTTGTCGTGGGCGTTGCCCCGCTGCACGGCCGAGGCAGCAACCAGCGGCTGGCCCAGCACGTCGCTGATCGGCGCCGGGTTCACGCCCATCCGCTGGAGCACGCCGGCCACCGACACCTGGGCCTTGGCGATGTTGGCCGGAGTGACCGTGGCACCCAGCGTGCGGGCGGTCGCCTGGGCCATGAAGACCGATGGCGCGGTGCCGGCCAGTTGGGCCACGAGCAGCTCGGTCAGGGTCGTGATGTGCGCGGTCACGGCCGGCGTGTCGGCGCCGCCACGGGCGACCGAATGCAAGGTCCAGATCCCATCGGCCGACACGGCTTGCAGCACGCAGGGCAAGGCGCTGGCCTCCACCTCCAGCGTGTAGGCACCGCTGGACCCGCTCGTCGCCGACACGAGCGGACCCGACCCGCAGCGGGCCAGCACCTTGGCCTCCACCAGCGCCGCGCCCCGCGCCACGACGCCGCTGATCCGCACCGGCACGGCGGGTTCGACCACACCGGCGCTGCTCTGCGCCGATCCCCCGCCACCACAGGCCATCAGCACCAGCACGCTGCCCACCCCCACCAGCCACCCGATCGGTTTCATTTCTCTGCACTCCCGGCTGCATCCGTGCAAGAAAGCACGGCCTTGGTTCACGAACTGGAGCGCAGGATGCAGAGCCGGCTCCGGCGCGGCAACCGTTCATTCGGAAGGGGACGGGCGGTGGTTTTGCCGGTTGCGCCGGGGATTGCCGGATCGGCAGGGTGGTGGACAGGCAGCGCCCCGGAAGCCGGGGGGACAGGGCCACGCTGCTACAGTCGCCCGCGACACGAGACCCCCCATGCACGACACCCACTGGCCCCACGGCGCCGCGCTGATCGTCGATGACGAACCCGGCATGCGCCACTTCCTCGACAAGGCGCTGGCCCCGCGCTTCGGCCAGGTCCACACCGCCGGCAGCGCCGAAGACGGCCAGACCCTCGTCCGCGCCCACCGCTACGACCTCGTCATCCTCGACATCACCCTGCCCGGCAAGAGCGGCCTGGTCTGGCTGCGCGAGCTGCGCGAACAGGGCTACGGCGGCGAGGTGGTGCTGATCACCGCGTTCGCCGATCTGGACGTGGCGATCGAGGCGCTGCGGGCCGGGGCGTCCGACTTCATCCTCAAGCCGTTCCGGCTGGCGCAGATCCTCAACGCCGTGCAGCAGAGCATGGAACGCTCGCGCCTGACCCGCGAGAACTACCTGCTGCGCCGCTCGCTGCAGTCGCCACAACCGGCCGAGCTGCCGCTGGTCGGCCAGTCGCTGGCGATGCGCCGGCTGGGCGATGCGCTGGCGCGGGTGGCGCAGGTCCACAGCCCGGTGCTGCTGCTGGGCGAGTCCGGCACCGGCAAGGAACTCGCCGCGCAGGCCCTCCACGACCGCAGCCCCCGCGCCGCCGGGCCATTCGTCCACATGCACTGCAGCGGCCTGTCCCCCGAGCGGCTGGAGAGCGAGCTGTTCGGCCACGCGCCCGGCGCATTCCCCGGCGTCCCCGGCGCGGCACAGGCCCGCGACGGCCTGTTCCACTACGCGCAAGGGGGCACGCTCTTCCTCGACGAAGTCGCGGAGCTGCCGCTGTCGGTACAGGCCAGCCTGCTGCGGGTGCTGGAGGAACGCCAGGTGCGGCCGGTGGGCAGCCAGCAGAAATGCCCGGTCGATGTCCGCATCGTCGCGGCCAGCCAGCGCGACCTCGCCCAGGAGGTCGCCGCCGGCCGTTTTCGCGCCGATCTGTACTACCGGCTGCAGGTGGTGGAGATCGCCCTGCCCCCGCTGCGCGCACACAAGCACGACCTCGGGCTGCTGTTTGCGCATTTCGTGCGGCTGCTCGCGCCACAACTCGGCGCCGCGCCGCTGGCCCTGAGCGACGAGGAACTCGCCTACCTGCGCCAGTACGACTGGCCCGGCAACGTGCGCGAGCTGCGCAACTTCGTCGAACGCTCGCTGATCCTTGGCAAGCTCAATGTCACGGCCCTCTACCAGGCACCCGAACCGGCCGTGCAGCCGGAACCAGGTCACGGCAGCACGGACTCGCCCGCCACGACGACCGACCTGCAGACGCTGGAGAAGCAGCACATCCTGCGCGTGCTCGCCTCGGTGGACGGCGACAAGGGGCGCGCGGCGGAGCTGCTGGGCATCTCGCGGCGCACGCTGGAGCGGCGCGTGGCGGAATGGGCCACAGCCGCCTGAAACGGTGATGACGCACTCGATCCGCAACCGGCTGCTCGCGCTCACGCTGGTGCCGCTGCTGGGCGTGTTGCCGCTGCTCGGGCTGATCCTGCTGCTGTGGGGCAACACGGCGATCGACGGCCTGCTGATCAGCAAGATCCGCAGCGATCTGGCCGTCGCGCAGGGCTACTTCGACCGTGTGCTGGCCGAGGTCGGCAGTGGCACGCAGGCGGTGGCCGCGTCCTACCGGCTGCAGCGCGCCCTGGCCACGGCGCCGCCCGAACGCGGCGCCGCACTCGACGGCCTGCTGACCCAGGCGCAGCAGGAGCACGGCCTGGATTTCCTGCAACTGCTGCCGCCGGACGCGGTCGGGGTGGCGGGCAACAGCACCTCGGTGGCCGTGCTGCCCGCGGCGCAGTTGGACGCGCTGTCGCCAGGGCTGGCCGAACAATCCCGCATCACGCTGGTGGCCACCGAAGGCGCGGCCACCACCGACCGCACCACCGAAGACCGCGGCCTCGTCCTCGTCGCCCACGCGCGCGTCACCGGCGCGGCGGGCGAGACGGTCGGCTGGCTGCGCGGCGGCGTGCTGCTGAACCGCAACCTCGGCTTCATCGACCACATCAACGAGATCGTCTACCCCACCGGCTCGCTCGCCTTCGGCAGCCAGGGCACGGCCACGCTCTTCCTCGACGACGTGCGCGTCAGCACCAACGTGCGGCTGTTCGGCGACCCGGCGGCGGAGCGGGCGATCGGCACGCGCGTGTCGGCGGTGGTGCGTGAAGCGGTGCTCGGGCGTGGCGAGACGTGGCTGGACCGGGCGTTTGTGGTCAAGGACTGGTATGTCTCGGGCTACCTGCCGCTGGCGGACGCGGGCGGGCGGCGGGTCGGGATGCTGTATGTCGGCTTCCTGGAAAAACCGTTCGTGGCGGTGAAATACGCGGTGCTGGCGGGCATCGGGGCGGTGTTCTTCGCGGTGATGCTGCTGGCGGCGTGGTGGTCGCTGCGGGCAGCGGGGCGCATTTTCCGGCCGCTGGAGCGCATGACCGAGACGATGCGCCGGGTCGAATCCGGCGAGGCCACCGCCCGCGTCGGCCAGGTCACGCCCGCAGACGAGATCGGCCGGCTGGCGACGACGCTGGACCACCTGCTCGACGTGGTGGACGACAAGACCCGCGCCCTGCAGCACTGGGGCGACGCGCTGGACCACAAGGTGGCCGCACGCACTGCCGAGCTGGAGTCCGCGCAGCAGCAGCTCGTGCGCAGCGAAAAGCTCGCCGCCATCGGCCAGCTCACCGCCAGCATCGCCCACGAGATCAACAACCCGATCGCGGTGATCCAGGGCAACCTCGACCTGCTGCGCCTGACGCTGGGCGACGGCGCAGCACCGGTGCGCGACGAGATCCGCCTGATCGACGCACAGGTGGAGCGGATGCGGCTGATCGTCACGCAACTGCTGCAGTACGCACGGCCGAACGAGTACGCCGGTTATGTCGAGCGGCTGGACGCGGCCGAGGTGGTGCGCGACAGCCTGGTGCTGGTGCGGCACCTGCTGGAGCGCGAGCGGGTGCGGCTGGACAACCGCTGCGTGCCGGGGACCACGGCGGCGGTGGCGATCAACCGGCAGGAACTGCAGCAGGTGCTCATCAACCTGATGGTGAATGCCGTGCAGGCGATGGCAGGGGACCATGGCAGGGCCGACCGGGAGCGGGTGCTGACGCTGGCGATGCGCGACACGGGCGATGGCGCAGTCTGCATCGACGTGGCCGACACCGGGCCGGGGCTGGACGAGGCGGCGCGGGCGGCGCTGTTCCAGCCCTTCTTCACCACCAAGCGGGATGGGAACGGGCTGGGGCTGTGGATCAGCCAGGGCCTGCTGGAGCGGTATGGGGGCGCGCTGCACGTAGTGAACCGGGCGGCGAACGGTGGCTGGGGTGCGGTATTCACCATTGAACTACCGGTCGGCATGCCGTGAATGCCTCTCGGGATCGCACACGAACTCGTTGAAAATAGGTTTCACCCGGCTCACACGCCACCCTCCCCTGATCAAACGGCAAAACGAAATGCAGATCACCCGCCTGAGGCTGAAGAACTGGCGCAACTTCCGGACCCTGGACATTCCACTGCGGGATGTGACCTACCTGCTCGGCCCCAATGCGTCGGGCAAGTCCAATCTGCTCGATGTATTCCGTTTCCTGCGCGACATCGGCAAGGCCAAGGGGGGTGGATTGCAGACCGCTGTGGCGGATCGAGGTGGCATCAGCAAGCTGCGCTGCCTGCACGCCCGCAATGACAACGAAGTCCTGATCGACGTCGAGCTGGGAACGTCACCGGACGCGCCCTGCCAGTGGCGCTACGTGCTCGGCTTCAAACCCGAGGGCAAGGGCGCGCAGCGCATCCTGATCTCCAGCGAAGAGGTCTGGCAGGGCGAGACCCGCCTGTTCAGCCGACCCGACAAGACCGATCGCCTCGACGCCATGCTGCTGACGCAGACACGGCTGGAGCAGATCGGCGCCAATGCCCAGTTCCGTGAACTGGCGGACTTCTTCGGCGCCACTGTCTATCTGCATCTGGTCCCGCAACTGCTGAAGTTCTCCGACAGGATTGGCGGCCAGCGGCTGGAGGACGACCCCTTCGGCCAGGGTTTCCTGGAACACCTGGCCAAGACCAACGAACGAACCCGCACCGCCCGGCTGACGAAGATCAGCAAGGCCCTGGCACTGGCCGTTCCTCAGTTCAAGGAACTTCGCTTCAAGAAGGACGAGATGGGACACCCCCATCTCGAAGCCCTGTATGCGCACCACCGGCCCAACGCCGGCTGGCAATCGGAAGAGCAGTTTTCCGACGGCACGCTGCGCTTGCTGGGCCTGCTGTGGTCCCTGATGGAAAGCCATGCGCTGTTGCTGCTGGAAGAGCCGGAGATCTCGCTGAACGATGCCATCGTCAAGCAGATTCCGCTGATGCTGAGCCGCCTGCAACGCGACAAGAAGGTGCGCGGCCAAATCTTCGTCAGCACGCACAGCGAGGCGCTGCTGAGCAACCCGGGCATCGACGGCCGTGGCGTGATCCTGCTGCAGAGCAGTCCTGACGGTTCGAAGGCCCGTACGCTTGATGAGGACGAGAGCCGCCTGATCATGCAAGGCTTTTCCGTGGCCGAGGTCGTCCTGCCCAAGACAAGGCCGACAGCCGTGGATCAATTGGGACTGTTCTGATGGTCGGGATTGCGATTGCGACCGAGGACGAACTGAGTGAAGCGGTGGTGCAGCGGCTGGTCGCGGACGTGCGGCCAACACTGGAGGTGACCCAGACGCTGCGCCGCAACGGATTCGGCTATCTGCGCTCCCGCATGTCCAACTGGTGCGAACTGGCCCGGTACCAGCCGGTCTTCCTGCTGACGGATCTGGACCGGGTCGCCTGTCCGGTCGAACTGCTGCGGCAGTGGCAAGGCGCACTGGCGATTCCGGCTGATTTGCTGGTGCGGGTCGCCGTCCGGGAAGTGGAAGCCTGGCTGCTAGCGGATCAGCCGGCCATGCGCCTGTTGCTGGGCGCGCGAGGCAAGCTCCCCGTCGAACCAGACGCGCTGCCGGACCCGAAGGCGACCTTGCTGCAATTCGCCGCCCGATACGCGCCACGCGATGTACGTGCCGATCTGGTCCAGCAGAGCGGTGCCATGGCCAGTCAGGGCATCGGCTACAACGCCCGGTTGATCCGGTGGGTGCAGAACGACTGGGAACCCACCCGGGCGGCCGAAAGCTCACCCAGCCTGCACCGGGCGCGCATGCGCTTGCAGGAACTGGCCACCAGGATGGCGCCGTGACCACCATCGGGCGATGCCTTCGAATTCAACGGATCCGCTCGCGCAGCGCCTTGAGTTCGCCGACGATGCCGCGCCGGAACGCCAGCACGCAGACCACGAAGATCGCGCCCATGATCACCGTGACCCAGGAGCCGACCTTGTCCGCCAGCTCGTTCTCCAGCGTCACGATGACGGCCGCACCGACGCCGGGGCCGAGGATGGTGCCCAGCCCGCCCAGCAGCGTCATCAGGACCACCTCGCCGGACATGTGCCAATGCACGTCGGTCAGCGACGCGAGCTGGAACACCAGCGCCTTCATCGACCCCGCCAGCCCGGTCATCGCCGCCGAGAGCACGAAGGCGACCAGCTTGTACCGCTCGACCTGGTAGCCCAGCGAGATGGCGCGCGGCTCGTTCTCGCGGATGGCCTTGAGCACCTGCCCGAACGGTGAATGCACCGTGCGGTAGATCAGCGCGAAACCGGCGAAGAACACGGCGAAGACGAAGTAGTACATCGCCAGGTTGTCGCTCAGGTCAATCAGGCCGAACAGCTTGCCGCGCGGCACGCCCTGCAGCCCGTCCTCGCCGCCCGTGAACGGCAGTTGCAGCGCGAGGAAGAACACGAGCTGCGCCAGCGCCAGCGTGATCATCGCGAAGTAGATGCCGGCGCGGCGGATCGCCACCCAGCCGAACACGGCGCCCAGACCCGCGCCGACCAGCGTGCCGGCCAGCAGCCCGAGTTCAGGCGGCCAGCCCGCTTCCTTGACCAGCCAGGCGCAGACATACGCCGCGCCGCCGAAGAAGGCGGCGTGGCCGAACGACAGCAGCCCGGCAAAGCCCAGCAGCAGGTTGAAGGCACTGGCGAACAGCGCGAAGCACAGCAACTTCATCAGGAAGGTCGGGTACGCCACGAAGGGCGCGACCAGACCGACCGCCAGGAGCAGGCCGAACATCAGACCGGCCTGGGATTTCGAGGAGGAGACAACGGGTTTCATGGGGTTGGTGCCTTTGCGACTCTGTGGCTTCACGCCTGCTTGCCAAACAGACCCGCCGGGCGCAGCAGCAGCACCACGACCATGATCACGAAGATCACCACCGCCGACGCCTCGGGGTAGACCACCTTGGTCAGCCCTTCGATGACGCCCAGCCCCAGCCCGGTGACGATGGAGCCGAGGATCGACCCCATGCCGCCGATCACCACCACCGCGAACACGACGATGATCAGGTTCGAGCCCATCAGCGGATTGACCTGCACCACCGGCGCGGCCAGCACCCCGGCAAACGCCGCCAGCGCGACCCCGGCGCCGTAGGTCAAGGTGACCAGCACCGGCACGTTGATGCCGAGCGCCTGCACCAGCTCGGGCCGCTCGGTGGCGGCACGCAGCGTGGCGCCGAGCCGGGTGCGCTCGATCAGGTACCAGGTGATGGCGCACACGCTGAGCGCCGCGACCACGACCCAGCCGCGGTACAGCGGCATGAACATGAAGCCCAGGTCCACGCCGCCCTGCAGGAGTTCCGGCACCGGGTAGCTCTGGCCCGAACTGCCGTAGAGGTTGCGGAACACGCCCTCGCCGATCAGCGCCAGCCCGAAGGTCAGCAGCAGGCCGTAGAGGTGATCCAGCTTGTAGAGGTGCTTGAGCAGCAGCCGCTCGATCAGGATGCCCAGCGCGCCGACCACCAGCGGCGACACGACCAGCGCCGCCCAGTAGTTCAGGCCGACGTATTCCAGCCCGAGCCACGCGACGAAGGCGCCGATCATGTACAGCGCGCCGTGCGAGAAGTTGATGATGTTGAGCAGGCCGAAGATGACCGCCAGCCCCAGGCTGAGCACGGCGTAGAACGAGCCGTTGATCAGCCCGAGCAGCAACTGGCCGAACAGCGCCTGGGAGGAGATGCCGAAGAGTTCCATCGTGGCCTGCCTTTCCTGTGATCGCCCGGGCTTACTTCTTGGCGATCAGCGGGCACTTCGACGCCGACAGCGGCTGGAACGCCTCGGCCGCCGGGATCGTGGCGCGCACGTTGTAGTAGTCCCACGGCGTGGTGGACTCGGCCGGCTTCTTGACCTGCAGCAGGTACATGTCGTGGACCATGCGGCCGTCTTCGCGGATGGTGCCGTTCTTGGCGAAGAAGTCGTTGATCGGCGTCTTCTTCATCTGGGCCATGACCTTGGCGGTGTCGTCGGTGCCCGCGGCCTTGACCGCCTTCAGGTAGTGCATGACGGACGAATACTGGCCCGCCTGGATCATCGTCGGCATGCGCTTGTGCGCTTCGAAGAACCGCTTGGACCAGGCGCGGGTCTCGTCGTTGAGGTTCCAGTAGAAGCCTTCGGTCAGGTACATCGACTGCGTGGCCTTCAGGCCGAGCGAATGCACGTCGGTGATGAACATCAGCAGGCCGGCGAGCTGCTGCTTCGGGGTGATGCCGAACTCGGCGGCCTGCTTGATCGAGTTGATCGTGTCGCCGCCCGCGTTGGCAAGACCAATGATCTGCGCGCCCGACGATTGGGCCTTCAGCAGGAACGACGAGAAGTCCGAGCCGGGGAACGGGTGGCGCACGGCGCCGACGACCTCGCCGCCGTTGGCCTTGACCACGTCGGTCGCGTCCTTCTCCAGCGAATGGCCGAAGGCGTAGTCGGCGGTCAGGAAGAACCACTTCTTGCCGCCGCCCTTGGTCACTGCCTTGGCCGTGCCGTTGGCCACCGCGTAGGTGTCATAGGTCCAGTGGACGGTGACATCGTTGCAGTCTTCGTTGGTGATGCGGGTCGAGGCAGCGCCCGAGACCAGCGCGATCTTGTTCTTTTCCTTGGCGATCTTCTGCACGGCCAGCGCGACCGAGGTCGTCACCAGCTCGGAGACCACGTCCACCTTGCCTTGCTCGAACCACTCGCGGGCCTTGTTGGCGGCGATGTCGCCCTTGTTCTGGTGGTCGGCGGAGACGATCTCGATCTTGAACGAGGGCTTTTCCTTGGCGTTGAAGTCGTCGATCGCCATCTGGGTGGCGATGACGGTGCCCTTGCCAGCCACGTCCGAGTAGGTGCCCGACAGGTCGGTCAGCACGCCGATCTTGACAACGCCGTCAGAGACCTGGGCCGAGGCGGCGCCCATGGTGACGAGGGCGAGGCCGACGGCCTGGAACAGGGTTTTGAGTGCAGGTTGGAAGGTCATGGTTGTCTCCTGAGGGGATCGCGGTGTGGTTTCGGGGTACGGGAAATTCGGACAGCGACTCAGACGCCGAGCATCTGGTGCAGCATCTCGGTCTGCGACGGCAGCGCTTCCTTGGTCACGGTCGCGACGATGGCGCCGTGTTCGAGCACGATGTGGCGGTCGGCCAGCGGCGCGGCGAAGCGGAAGTTCTGTTCGATCAGCAGGATCGTGTAGCCGCGTGACTTCAGCAGCCGCAGCACCTCGCCAAGCTTCTTGACGATCACGGGCGCGAGACCTTCGGTGATCTCGTCGAGCAGCAGCAGCTTGGCGCCGGTCCTGAGAATCCGCGCCATCGCCAGCATCTGCTGCTCGCCACCCGACAGCCGCATGCCGGGACTGTGGCGGCGCTCGTGCAGGTTGGGGAACAGCGCGTAGATCTCGTCCAGCGTCATGCCGCCGGAGGCGACCTGCGGCGGCAGCATCAGGTTTTCCTCGGTGGTCAGGCCGGAGAAGATGCCGCGCTCTTCGGGGCAGAAGCCGATGCCCAGCCGCGCGATGCGGTGCGGCGCCATCGCGGTGATGTCGGTGCCGTTGAACATGATCTTGCCGGTGCGGCGGCCGACGAGTCCGAGGATGGACTTCATCGTCGTGCTGCGGCCGGCGCCGTTGCGGCCGAGCAGCGTGACGAGTTCACCCTTGTGGACCGTCAGGTCGATGCCGTGCAGGATGTGCGACTCGCCGTAGAAGGCGTGCAGGTCGGTGATGCGCAGCAGCTCGCCGCCGGGCTGGGAGGCGCTGGCGCCCGAGGGGATGGCCGTCATGCTTCGACTCCGACATAGGCTTCGAGGACACGCGGGTCTTTCGACACCACCGCATACGGCCCCTCCGCCAGGATCTGCCCGCGCTGCAGCACGGTGATGCGGTCGCACAGCGTCTCGACCACCGACAGGTTGTGCTCGACCATCAGGATGGTGCGGCTCTTCGAGACCTTGCGGATCAGCGCGGCGATGCGGTCCACGTCCTCGTGGCCCATGCCCTGCGTCGGCTCGTCCAGCAGCATCAGCTCCGGGTCCAGCGCCAGCGTGGTGGCGATCTCCAGCGCCCGCTTGCGGCCGTAGGGCATCTCGGCGGTGACGGTGTTGACGTACTCGCCCAGGTCCACCGACTCCAGCAGCTCGACCGCCCGGTCGTTGAGCGAGTTCAGCGTGTTCTCGGACTTCCAGAAGTGGAAGGAGTTGCCCACCTTGCGCTGCAGCGCCACGCGCACGTTTTCCAGCACGGTCAGGTGCGGAAACGTCGCCGAGATCTGGAACGAGCGGATCACGCCGCGCCGGGCGATCTGCGCCGGCTCCTCGCGGGAGATGTCGGTGCCGTTGAAGGTGATGGTGCCGCGGGTGGGCTGCAGGAACTTGGTCAGCAGGTTGAAGACCGTCGTCTTGCCGGCGCCGTTGGGGCCGATCAACGCATGGATGTGGCCGCGCTGGACGTTCAGGTTCACGTCTTGCACGGCGGCGAAGCCCTTGAACTCCTTGGTCAGACCGACGGTCTGCAGGATGAACTCGGAGGTGTTCGATGTCATGGGGTTCCTTCAGCCGATCGCCGAGGCCGAGCGCATCTGCTCGCGCAGCATGAATTTCTGGATCTTGCCGGTGGACGTTTTCGGCAGCACCCCGAAGAGCACCCGCTTGGGAACTTTGAAGCGCGCCATGCCCAGCCGGCAGTGCTCGATGATATCGGCTTCCGTGACATCCGCACCCTCCCGGACCTCCAGGAAGGCACACGGCACCTCGCCCCACTTCGGGTCCGGCGCGGCGACGACGGCGGCGACCAGCACGGCCGGGTGGCGGTACAGCACCTCCTCGACCTCGACGCTGGAGATGTTCTCGCCGCCGGAGATGATGATGTCCTTGCTGCGGTCCTTGATCTTGACGTAGCCGTCCGGGTCCATCACGGCGAGATCGCCGGTGTGGAACCAGCCGCCGCGGAAGGCTTCAGCCGTCGCGTCGGGGTTCTTCAGGTAGCCCTTCATCACCACGTTGCCGCGGAAGAAGATCTCGCCCATCGTCTCGCCGTCGGCCGGCACGGGCAGCAGCGTCTCGGGGTCGAGCACGGCGATGGCTTCCTGCATCGCGTGCGCCACGCCCTGGCGCGCATTCAGCCGGGCGCGTTCGCCGATCGGCAGCTCCGCCCATTCTTCCTGCTTGGCGCAAACCGCCGCCGGGCCGTAGACCTCGGTCAGGCCGTAGACGTGGGTGATGTCGAAGCCGATGCGCTCGCAGCCTTCGATGATCGCGGCCGGCGGTGCGGCCCCGGCGATCAGGCCGTTCACCGTGTGCGTGATGCCGGCGCGCAGCGACTCCGATGCATTGATCAGCAGCCCGTAGACGATCGGCGCGCCGCACAGGTGGGTGACGTGGTGCGCGCGGATCAGCGGGAAGATCAGCGTCGGATCGATCCGGCGCAGGCAGACGCTGGTGCCGGCCTGCAACGCCATCGTCCACGGGAAGCACCAGCCGTTGCAGTGGAACATCGGCAGCGTCCACAGGTAGACCGCATGGCGCGGCATGGCCCAGGTCACCACGTTCGACACCGCGTTCAGGTAGGCGCCGCGGTGGTGCGTGACGACGCCCTTCGGGTTGCCGGTGGTGCCGCTGGTGTAGTTCAGCGCGATGGCGTCCCACTCGTCGCCGGGCAGCGCCCAGACAAATTCGGGGTCGCCTTCTTTCAGGAATTCGTCGTATTCCTTCTCGCCGAGGAACACGCCTGCGTCGTATTCGGCGTCCGCCACGTCGATCACCAGCGGTCGGGGGCCGGTCATCAGCGCCAGCGCCCGCTTGACCGTGGACGAAAACTCGCGGTCGGTGAACAGCACCTTGGCTTCGGCGTGGTCGAGCTGGAAGGCGATGGCTTCCGGGTCGAGCCGGGTGTTGAGCGTGTTGAGCACGGCGCCGGACATCGGCACGCCGAAGTGGCATTCGACCATCGCTGGCGTGTTCGGCAGCATCGCCGCCACCGTGTCGCCGACCTGCACGCCGCGGCGCTGCAAGGCACTCGCGAGCTGGCGGCAGCGGGTGTAGGTCTGGCCCCAGGTCTGGCGCAGCGCGCCATGGACCACGGCGACCCGGTTCGGATAGACGTGCGCCGTGCGTTCCAGAAAACTCAGCGGGCTCAGGGCGACGTGGTTGGCGCTGTTGCGCTCCAGGCCCTGGTCATAGGCGTTCGCTCGCATGTGCATGTCTCGGCGTCTCCATCGGTCGGAATCCGATGATCGGCCGTGACTTTTGCAGCACCTCGGAGCGAATGTATCGAATGTTTGCGTCCTGACGCCGGGCGGATGGTGGCTCCTAGAATGGTCCGCATGCACCCTGCCGACACCCCCGAGTCCCTGCGCGAACAGCAGCGCCACGAGCTGCTCCAGGCGGGGCTGGACCTGCTCGACCAGGGCATCACGGTGTTCGACGCCGACCTGCGCATGGTGGCCTGGAACCAGGCGTTCCTGCGCCTGCTGGACTTCCCGCCCGCGCTGGCCCATGTCGGCTCGCCCTTCGAGTCGTTCATCCGCTTCAACGCCGAGCGGGGGGAATACGGCCCCGGCGCGGTCGATGGGCTGGTGGCCGAGCGGCTGCACCAGGCCCGTGCTTTCCAGTCGCACGCCACCGAGCGCCACCGGCCCAACGGCCAGATCCTGGCGGTGCGCGGCGAGCCACTGCCGCACGACGGCTTCGTCACGCTCTACACCGACATCACCGCCCAGCGCCGCTACGAGCAGCTCATCCGCGAGCAGAACACCGAGCTGGAGCACCGTGTCGCCGAACGCACGGCCGAACTGCAGCGCAGCAACGACCAGCTCCAGGCCGCGCAGGCCACCCACGCCCACACCCAGAAGATGGAGGCCGTGGTCCAGCTCACCGGCGGTCTCGCGCACGACTTCAACAACATGCTCGCGGTGATGATCGGCAATCTGGCCGCCCTGCGCGACCGCCACCCCGGCGATCCGGATCTGGCCGAATTCCTCACCCCGGCCCTGAAGGCGGCCCACAGCGGTGCGACCCTGATCCGCCGCCTGCTGGCCTTCGCGCGCCAGCAGCCACTCGTGGCGGCTCCGGTCGAGGTGGACACCCTCATCAGCGACGCGGTGCAACTGCTGCGCCGCTCGTTGCCGGACACCGTGCGCGTGGTCACGGCGGCAGCCGGCGGCGCCCCGGTGCTGGCCTGGACCGATGCCCACCAGTTGGAGAATGCCCTGGTCAATCTGGCCCTCAACGCCCGGGACGCGATGCCCGATGGGGGCGAGCTGCGCATCGAGGCCCGGCCCGTCCGGCTCGACGCATGGGCCGCCGCCGCCGTCGAGGTCGCACCGGGCGACTACGTGCAGATCACCGTGTCGGACACCGGCATCGGCATGGACAGCAGCACCCAGGTCCGGGTGTTCGAACCCTTCTTCACCACCAAACGCTTCGGCAGTGGCAGCGGGCTGGGCTTGTCGATGGTCTACGGGTTTGCCAAACAATCCGGTGGCGGTGTGGCCCTGCACAGCCGCCCTGGCCAGGGCACCGTCGTCCGTCTGGTCCTGCCCCAGACCGGCAGCGCCACCCCCGCGCACCGACTCGCCGACCCACCGGATCTCGTCGCCCCCACGCCACGCCGGCCGCTGGTGCTGCTGGTCGAGGACAACGGCGAGCTGCGCCGCGTCATCCGGCTGCAGCTCGTCGGCATGGGCTACCCGGTGATCGAAGCCGGCAGCGGCGGCGAGGCGCTCAAGCTGCTGCAGACCGTGCCCGACATCGGCCTGCTGATTTCCGACATCGTCATGCCCGGCCCGATCGACGGCCGCGAGCTGTGCCAGCGCACCAGCCTGAGCCACCCTGGCCTGCACAAGCTGCTCATCAGCGGTTATGCCGACGAGCGGCCGGCGCCGTGGCCGTTGCTGCGCAAACCGTTTTCGAGCAGCGAGCTGGGCGATGCGCTCGACCAGCTCGACACCCCGGTGAACAAGCGGCCATGAGCGCACGGATCTTCATCGTCGAAGACAACCCGGAGGTCGCCCGGCTGCTCCACACCGTGCTGCACGACTTCGGCTTCGACACCACCGTCTGCCGCAACGCGGCGGAGCTGCGCCAGCAACTGCGCGTCGGCAAGCCGGACCTGTGCATCATCGACCTCGGCCTGCCCGACGCCGACGGCATGGACCTGGTGCAGGAACTCCAGCGCCGCCACGACTGCGGGCTGCTGATCCTCACGGGCCGCGCCTACCTGGGCGACCGGGTGATGGGGCTGGAGCTGGGCGCGGACGACTATGTGACCAAGCCCTTCGAGCCGCGCGAGCTGGTGGCCCGCGTGCGCAGCATCCTGCGGCGGCGCGGGGGCACGGGCAGCCTCCCCCACGACGAACGCCGCCCCGCCGAAGCGCATTTCAGCGGCTGGGTCTTCCACCCCGACACCAACACCCTGCGCGGCCACGGCCAGCAGGAATGGACCCTCAGCTCCGGCGAGGCCAAGCTGCTCTGCACCTTCCTGCAGCGCCCGAACCGCATCCTGGCCCGCGAGCAGATCTGCGGCGATCCGGACCTCTCGCCGCTGGACCGCAGCATCGACGTGCGGATCTCGCGCCTGCGGCGCAAGCTCGAAGTCGATGCCCAGAACCCGAAGCTGATCCGCACCGTCTATGGCGCGGGCTACCTGTTCGCCAGCGAAGTCACCTGGGCGTGAACTCCTCCCCCCAGCGGGGGGAGGTTGGGAGGGGGGCTTCGGAGTCAACGGACATTTCGGTACCGGTCGCCCCCCTCCCCAACCCTCCCCCCGCTGGGGGGAGGGAGCCATGCGCGGGTTCTTTCAGGGGACCAGTCACCGCACCCGCTCCACGTGGGTATAGACCGTCGCCCGATCGCCGCGCACGAAGCCGGCCAGCGTCATGCCCGCCGCCTCGGCCGTGCGCACCGCCAGCCCGGTCGGCGCTGACACGGCCGCGAGCAAGCCCACGCCCGCGCTCGCCGTCTTGAAGACCATCTCGTAACTGGCCCGGCTGGTCACGGCGATGAAGCCATCGGCCGGATCGACCTCGGCCAGCGCCATGGCACCGATGAGCTTGTCGAGCGCGTTGTGGCGGCCCACGTCCTCGCGCACCAGCCGCACGGCGCCGTCCAGCCCGCACCACGCCGCCGCGTGCGTTGCACCCGTCGCCTGGGACAGCGTCTGGTGCGCCGGCATCTCGGCCATCGC